>JAIPBW010000022.1 GCA_021738505.1 Bacteroidales bacterium
GCTGACTACGCAACACTCGGTTCTGGGGGCTGGTTAGGCTTTCCCAGGTAGGAGTGGTTACCTACAGGTTTCTGTTGAAAAGTTTCAAAGATCTATGCTAATTCCCTTTTTCACGGGCTTAGCTTGGCGCAATTTGTCTCTAAAGTCGATGTTTGGTTCAGAATGTTCGAGATCAAAGCCTGCCCCGCATTTATCAGAATTTATTATTATCAGCACAAAATGGC
Organism: Bacteroidales bacterium; assembly: GCA_021738505.1. Classification (GTDB taxonomy): domain Bacteria; phylum Bacteroidota; class Bacteroidia; order Bacteroidales; family PWNQ01; genus PWNQ01. Next base: position 225 of record JAIPBW010000022.1, read on the forward strand.
TTGCTGAAATATTTTTATTGAGTTACATATAAATAAACTCTCCTACACCAATAGGAATATTAAAAATATACCAGATAAAGATAAGTAGTATCCACATAATTAACAAAACAATTGCATAAGGGACGAGCAGAGAAATAATCGTTCCAATTTTGAGTCTTTTATCATATTGATGGATCCAGCCCAGAATAAGCGGAAAGTATACATACAGCGGAGAGACACAATTCGTAATAGAGTCTCCCACGCGATACATCAATTGCACAAAAGCAGGGCTATAGCCCAATTGCGCCAGCATAGGAATAAAAACAGGTGCAAAAATGGCCCATTTAGCTGAACCACTACCCAAAAAGATATTTAAGAAAGCAATTAAGATAATAAACAAAACAAACAACAATATACCTGTCAGACCTGTAGCCTCTAAAAAGTTAGCTCCCTGTATTGCCAGTATGGAGTCCAGATTTGATCTGGAAAAGAGCTCTACAAATTGGGCTACAACAAGCATAAGCACGATATAACCCGACAGGTTCTTCATGCCTTGCTCCATAAATTTCAAAATATCATCTTTTTTCTTGATAGCACCCGTCGCTTTTCCATAAAAGTAGCCGGGAATAGCAAATAAAAAGAAAAGAACAGGCACCAATCCCCGCAAAAATGGGGAGGGAACAATACCACCGGTTTCAGGATTACGCAATGGAGCTCCCGGAGGGACAACCAATAACGCAATAAAGACAAGATAAATCAACACTGAAATACCAGCATTTTTAAGTCCCTTTCTTTCTTCCGGACTCAGTGCTTTATCTTGTTGTGCAAAATCAGCCACTTTATCCATCCCGGCAAAATGTTTTGTTCGTGGAATGGTAAACCTTCGAACGATAAAAGCACCCCCGAGACCCAACATTAAAGTAGAGGCAATCATAAAGTACCAGTTCGCTGTGGCGCTAACTTCCATAGGCGGATTCATAGCCTGGGTTATTTGTGTGCTGATGCCGGCCAATAATACATCGGTACCAGCTATCACAACGTTAGCTGTAAACCCTGCTGTTGCCCCGGCATATCCTGCAACAAGACCGGCTATAGGATGATACCCCATCTGCATAAATATTATCGCTGCAATGGGCGGAACAACAACTACACCGGCATCCGAACCTATATTCCCCATAGCTCCTATCATAAAAATAACAGGGAAAATTACTTTTTTGGGAGTTGCATAAGTTATCCGGCGCATAACTACCGTTAAAAGTCCGGATTGTTCCGCAACAGATACACCCATTAACATCACAAGTACTAATCCCAACGGTGCAAAATGCGCAAAATTTGTAACCAGATTCTCCACAAACCAACGCAAACCTTCTCCCGACAACAAATTGCGGGCAGTAATATTTTCGCCGGTGCCGGGTTGTATGGCTTCTACATTAAAATATGCTGTAATCCCGCTTATAACTACAATAAAGACACAAATCCATACAAATAACCAAAAAGGATGTGGTAATTTATTTCCAATTATTTCAATCCAACGCAAAAAACCTTTGGCGGATTCTACTTCATTATTCTCTTCTGAAGCGGCATGTTTTTCTTTTGTCGCTTTACTCATCTTATTTGCTTTCTGCTTACGTTAATAAGAAAATTTTACGAACCAAAAATATTATTATTCTCTTTATACGGATTGTAAATTATTTTAACAAAACGTTAATATCGCATAAGTTTTGACCCAAAAAAAAATTTCCCTTCCCTGGTAATAACAATTAAAGATTCCTGATTTTCAGTTTTTCATTTTGTTTTTAAAAAAATTATTTTTACTTTTATGATGTATTTTTTAACAAACCCTAATTTTTTATGAAAAAATTAATCATTCTATCCTTCATTCTGGCATTTTGCAGCTTTGCTTTTGCCCAGGAGAAAATCGAATTGTCGGATGAAATTCCATTCGACCAATCGTATCGCGTTAATCAGCTCGACAATGGGTTGACTTATTACATCAAGCACAATGAAAAACCCGAAAACCGGACAGAACTCTGGCTGGTAGTTCATGCCGGTGCCATGCAGGAAGAGCCCGATCAAAACGGCATGGCCCATTTCTGTGAACACATGGCTTTTAACGGTACCGAAAACTTCCCTGACAAGGATGTCATAAACTTCCTCCAAAGCATTGGCATGGAGTTCGGGCCGGACATCAATGCCTGGACGAACTACAACGAAACCGTGTATACTCTGACCAAGATACCTGTGGAAGATGAAGCTTACATTGACACGTCTTTGTATATTCTCAAAGACTGGGCTTCCAATGTATCTTACCTTGATGAGGAAATTGATAAAGAGCGGGGCGTAATCCATGAAGAATGGCGTTCCCGCAACTCCTCGTTTTCCCGTATCCGGGACAGCATCAACAAAAAAGTCTACAAGAATTCAAAATATGCCGAACACAATGTAATCGGTGATATTAATATTATTGACAGCATTCCGCCCCAACGTTTGCGCGACTTTTATAACACCTGGTACCGCCCGGACTTGCAGGCTATCATTGCCATCGGTGATATTGACCCCGAGATGGCCGAAAAGAAAATTAAGCACGTATTCGGTGACCTGGAATCTAAAAAGGACATAAAACCACGAGTAGAACAGGATATCCCTGATCACAAGGAAACACGTTATGCCATCCATACCGATAAAGAGGCCAGCAGGATAAGCTTACGGATGTATTTCAAAGATGAACCTATGGCGCCCAATAAAACCTTTGCAGACTATCGCGAAGATGTTGTGCGCAATCTTGCTTTTCGTATCATCAGGCAGCGAATTAGTAAAAGAAACAGAGAAGAAGACCAACCCATGACTTTCGGAGGCTGGTCTTATTATAATATCAAGCCCGAAAAATCTGCCCTTTTGATGTATGCATCTCCCAACGAAAACAAGATTTTGAGTTCAATGCAAATCACACTCGAAGAGATGTTCAGGGCACTGCAACATGGTTTCACACAGTCAGAGCTGGACGAAAGAAAGGAAGTCATGATGAGAAATATAGAGCGCAGTGTCAGGGAAAAAGACACCCGCGAAAGCCGAAGACACTGTTATTCTGTTGTAAATGCCTTCAAAAAGGAAACGGCAATCATGTCACCCGAAACCCGAAAAGATTTTTACGAACAACACCTCGGAGATATCTCTCTCAGCGAAGTGGAACAATCCATCCACGGTCTGATAACCAAAAACAACAGGGTAATCACACTTTCCGGTCCGGATAACGTAGAATTGCCCACCCGCAAAGAACTTGCAGAAACACTGGCAAAAGCTCAGGCAAAAAAATATAAACCTTATCAGCCGGAAGTCAGCATTGACAATCTTATGGCTGAAACGCCCGACGCCGGAAGTATTATAAAAACCGAAAAGGTCAGTGAACCCGAATGTGAAAAATGGACGCTTTCGAATGGCATGGAAGTATATGTAAAATTTGCTGATTTTAAAGAAGATCAATATGCATTTCGCTTCTTTTCCAAAGGCGGACAGTCACTATACGACAAAGACCAAAAAGCAACCTTGCAGTTTGCATACGGCGCCGTTAATGAAAGTGGCCTGGCTGATTTTAATCAAATTCAGGTCGACAGGTATATGGACGGAAAAAAACTCTATGATTTCGGAGCGGTCAGCCTGTATGAGGAGGCTTTCATGGGATTGTCAACGATTAAATATCTCGAAGACAATTTTAAAATGTATCATCTAAAATTTACAGATCCCGCTCTAAACAAAGAGGGCTATAACAAATATCTGGCTTCACGGGAAAGGTATTATAAAAACCGGTTGAATAACCCCGGAACCGTGATAAGAGATAGCCTGTATGCAATACGTTATGACTATCATGAAAATGCAAAACCCCTTACCTGGGAGGATTATCAGGCAGTTGAATACAACAATCAACTGTTGGACTTGTATAAAGAACGATATGGTAATCCGGAGGATTTTACTTTGTTATTGGTAGGCAACTTTGAGCGCGAACAACTGAAAACTATGCTAAAAAAATACCTCGCATCCATTCCTTCCAGCGGTAAAAAAGAAGATTACAAAGATGTAGGCATGCGCCTTTGCAAACATCCCGTAGAGAAAACGATCAAAATACCGATGGAAACACCCAAAGCTACCGTGCAAATTGAATATCACAACAAAATGAAACACAATACCCAAAATAACACCCTTATAAACGCGGTTTCAAACATACTCGACCGGCGATTTACGGAAACCGTGCGCGAAGAGCAAGGGGGCACCTATGGAGTACGCACTTATGGATATATCAGAAATACACCTGTTGAAGAATACTCTTATAGCATAAAATTCGAATGCGATCCCGGGCGCGTTGATGAACTGAAGGCTGCCGCCTATAAGGAAATTGATAAATTATGTAAAGGCGAGGTAGAAGATCATTATGTTGACGATTTCCGGAAAGCATACAAAAAAGAACGTAACGAAAACCTGAAAAACAATTTCAACTGGTTAACCATATTGAATAGTTATCAGGAAACAGGAATCTACCAATACTCACCGGAAATGGACAAACTGGTTGAAAACATCACAAAACAGGAAATTGCAGATTTTGCCAGGAAAATTTTTGAAGACGAAGTTAAAATGGATGTGGTCTTTCTTCCCGGGGAAAGTAACTAACATCTGATTTTTATTTATGACATAATATCAGACTTTACGTGTTTTTTAGCACGCTCTACTCCCTATACCAACATAAAAAGACAGGCTGTTTTGGTCTGTCTTTTTTGTTTTTCGCAATCATTGTCTTAACCAACTAATCTCAATCAAAACAACTATTCATTTTCTGTCCTCTTGACGCTCTGTGAAATGGATAACCTGACTAGCAAGTGTCTGGCCTTTTTTTTATTATTCAACAAATTCAAATCCTGAAGGATATTTAAAAAAATCGACCTTTGACTTTCAGACACTTTGATTTTTTCTTATCTTTACAAAGCCAAAGCCGTTCAAAGTGCATAAATAGAACATGCAGCAGTATAATTGAAACCATTAACAGAATACCAAAAAGCATGAAAAACGATTACGCCGGATTTAAGAAATCGTATAACATAAAATTAGTGTTATTCATACTTCTGTTTATTTTATCGACAAAAGGTGTTTTGTCCCAAACGCATTATGTGGGGCTCACTTATGAACCTTCGCTCGTAACTTCGGTTTTCTCAGATATCCAACATGATACATATCCGCCAACGGTTCATGAATTTTCTTCACGTTTGGGTAACAGTTTTGGAATGGACTATTTGTTATTATCTGATTCCAAATCATATGGAATAAAATCAGGATTCTACCTTATAGACAATGGATATACTGAAAAAATTGAGAAAGGTGATCCTGCATTTTCCAGCAGAACAGATAAAATATATTATACATATTTATCTATTCCCATAGAATTCTATAAACTGTTTAACAGTTTTTATTTTAATATAGGTCCGAATTTCAATTATGCAATAAAGGGAAAGAGGGAATCAGGAACCGGAGAAACTAAACAATATAGCAACAACCATTTTGCTCTGGGATTAAAATCAGAAATTGGCTATAGATTTGAATTAAATGAAATGCTTAATCTGAAATTTGGTGTTTTCAACAGAGGATTTCTTTTTGCAGAAGGAAATATGAATTATGGATTATTGATAAATATAAATTACAAAATAAACAGATAAGCTTATATCCTAATTTATGCATTACAAGTGCAAAACAATAAAGGTAGACTCTATGAGCTTAAAAAGCATAGCCCATTCCCAGGCTCACAAAGTCCCTCCATGTTGTTTCATCCTTGATGAATCGTTTTTGAACCATCCCGCTAAAATACAAACCACCTAAAGCCGGCTGATAGCGATATCCCATTCCTAAACCGGGATAAAAATTGTGCACTGTAATGGTTTCAGGATCACATGGCCCCCCAGGCCCACAGTTGCTGTAATCTTCATCTTTATAAAATTGATTGGAACCAAATAGTCTGAATTCAAAATAATGACTTTTTCTCAATTGCTTAATCAAAGATACACTGACAGGATATAAATAATTTGACGTATAGATATTACCACTTATGTAGCTAATACCGGCTCTCATTGCCAAATTTAAAGCTTCTTTGTTCATAAACAAACGCTCGTAGTTGACCGAATAACGACCGGTAACCCCGAAAGCTTCTATAAATACATTGTTTTTTGCTTCCATCTGCGCAAACAGACCATAAGACAACATGAACATTGCAAGCGATAATATTATTTTTTTCATAACCACAGATTTATTTTTTATGAATAATGCAGGTTAGAATAAATTTTTCACTAAAACACAGAGACAGTCATTGCTTTCCTGTTCTTTAATAAACCATTCATTTTTTGCCGCTCCGTAAAATTATAAAAAAAAGGATAGCGCAAAAAACTGAAGTAAAATTATTTACCGGGCACATTTTTATATTATATCAAAATCTTTTATAATTTTACTATTTTTATCACATGATGGAAAGATCCTTTTATCATACCAAATATAGCTTTCAGCACCTAGCCCATTCGGTTTCCCGTTTTGGTATTCATTCCCCTTTTCTGTATCAATGTGCAACAAAGGCACTGAAGATGAAGATGCAACCTCATGATCGCAAAATAATTCAGGCTTTAAGGCAAAACATCCGGCAAACACCAAATTTCAATTCATTGGATTTGGGCACAAAACAAAACCGCAAGCTCAACGGGAAAGACCTGCTCAAAATGGGGATTAACTCCCGCTACGGCCAAAAGCTTTATGGATTATGCCGGCATTTCCAGCCGCATCATATTTTAGAATTAGGAACCTCTTCCGGACTCTCCACAGCCTACTTAGCCATTGCCTGTCCGAAAGCCCGGATTATCACAGTGGAAGGCTGCCCCGGAAAAGCAAACTTAGCCAAACAATTCTTTCAAAAGCATCATTTGAATAATATTACTGTTGTAAATGCGGAAGCAACCGATTACATAAAACAGCTAAAATCTGATGACTACAAAACTGATCTTGTCTTCATTGATGCCGATCACTCCTATTGCGGAACACTGAATTTTTATGACCTGCTCAAAAATATTACCCACCCCGACAGCGTATTAGTTTTTGACGACATTTACTGGTCACCCGGAATGAAAAAAGCCTGGAAAAGCATTAAACAAGATAAAAGTGTATCGGTTTCTCTGGCAACATTGCGTTTCGGACTGATATTTTTCAAAAAAAATATAGCTCGTCAACATTTTAATTTACGCATGTAAGTTTTTATTACATTTGAACTACTGTTAAGTGTCCATAATATTAGTCTATGGGAATTAACAGAAAACAACAAAATTTTAGATATTATACGATATGACCCAGGAAGTTATTCAATTATCCCATATAAAAAAACATTATGTTATTGGGAATCAAACCATCAAAGCCTTACAGGATATTAGTACTCAGGTAAACAGAAATGAGTATGTAGCGCTGATGGGTGCTTCAGGTTCCGGCAAATCCACATTAATGAATATTCTGGGCTGCCTTGACACTCCTACTTCCGGAGAATATATATTAAACCATGAAGACGTCAGTCAACTCAATGACAATAAACTTGCACAAATAAGAAATAAGGCGATTGGTTTCGTTTTTCAGACTTTTAACCTGTTACCGCGCTCCACCGCACTTGAAAATGTTATGATGCCTTTGGTTTATGCCGGTATGCCTAAATCAAAACGTATTACCAGGGCCAAAGAAACACTTGAACAGGTTCAGCTCAAAGACCGCATGTATCACAAGCCAAATGAACTTTCCGGGGGACAAAGGCAAAGAGTAGCTATTGCACGTGCAATGGTCAATAATCCGGAGATTATCCTGGCCGACGAACCCACCGGAAACCTGGACTCGGAAACATCTTATGAGATTATGAATTTATTCAGTGAGATTCATAAAAACGGAAATACAATTATTGTTGTCACACATGAAGAGGACATTGCACAATATGCAAAGCGAATTATCCGTCTTATTGATGGTTTGATTGATAATGATACATTACAGCAAACCCACTAATTATTTTTTTCCTAAGATTAAACATATAGCTCGCTAGCTTGTTTTGACAGAAAATCATTATATGCATTATGAATAAAGAAAAAGAGAACAACTTTAAAATATATACAAAGCAGGGAGATAAAGGAAAGACCTCTTTACTGGGAGGTTCACGGGTGTCTAAGTATCATGAAAAAATAGAAGCTTATGGTACATTAGACGAGCTTAACGCTTTTATCGGTTTATTGCGCGATCAGGAAGGGATTTGTGAAAGCACTCGGACTTTTCTTCATGAAATTCAGGAAAAGGTCTTTGCAGCCGAATCCATAATCGCTTCCGATTCCGAGGAACTTTTGTCAAGTTTACCAAAGGTAGATACTACAGACACAAAGAGATTAGAGGATGCAATAGATAAGATGAATGAAGAACTGCCGGAATTGCAAAATTTTATTATCCCCGGAGGACATAAAGCCGCATCTCATGCTCATGTAGCAAGAACTGTTTGTCGGCGGGCAGAACGAAAGGTTTTACAAGCCAGCGATATTTACCCGGTAAACGACGAGATAATTCAATATTTAAACCGCCTTTCGGATTATTTTTTCGTATTAGCTCGTTATTTTACACACAACAATGAGATTACTGAAGAAAAATGGGAGACAAATTAGCGCAAAAATTTGATATATAAACATTTATATCATTTTGTCGATTAAATAAATTTATCTTGACATTTGCAGTAATTCTTCTATTTTTGCACAAATTTTTACCACATAAAAGAAGGATATATATGTATTGGACTCTAGAACTGGCATCAAAGTTAGAAGATGCTCCCTGGCCGGCAACAAAAGAAGAGCTTATTGACTATGCTTTGCGTTCGGGAGCGCCGATGGAGGTCATCGAAAATCTCCGTGAAATAGAAGACGAAGGAGAAGTATACGATAGCATTGAAGATCTTTGGCCGGACTATCCGAGTAAAGAAGACTTCTTTTTTAATGAGGACGAGTATTAGGGGCTTCTTATAAGCTACCCCTAAGCTCATTAAAAACCCCAACTGTAAGATTATCATTCTCTTTTAATGGTTTTTCGGTAAATTTGCCCGTCTGACTGTTAATAATCATCAGACAAAAGAAAACATTATTTATCATGCTCAATTTTATTACCAAAATACTTGGTGGAACAAAATCCGAAAGGGATGTAAAAAAAATACAACCCTATGTTACTCAGATCAACGAAGAATTTGAAAAGCTAAAATCCTTCAGTAATGATGCGCTTCGCGAAAAGACAGCGGAATTTAAAAAACGCATCAACGATTATGTTGCTGAGGAAAACAAAGAAGTTGCCGAGCAAAAAGCAAAGATTACCGAGAACCCGGATATGGATTTGGAGGAAAAAGAGTCCATTTGGGAAAGGATTGATGAAATAGAAAAACATACACTTGAGAAAACAGAGGAGATTTTAGAAAAATTACTGCCGGAAGCCTTTGCAGTAATGAAAGAAACTGCAAGACGATTTAAGGAAAATGAAGTGCTTGAAGTTACTGCCAACGATCATGATAAAGATTTGGCAGCCAAATCTGAAAGCATATCCATAAAAAATAATCAGGCATATTACCAGAACGAATGGGTCGCCGGTGGTTCTCTGATCAAATGGGACATGGTGCCTTATGACGTGCAGTTGATTGGTGCTGTTGTTTTACATCAGGGCAAAATTGCAGAAATGGCAACCGGAGAAGGAAAAACATTAGCAGCCACACTGCCTATTTATCTTAACGCTCTGGCCGGACGTGGCGTTCATCTGGTTACTGTTAACAGCTATCTCGCCAAGCGTGACGCCGAATGGATGGGAATGCTTTACGAATTTCACGGGCTCAAGACAGATTGTGTAGACAGATATAATCCCAGCACACCGGAACGCAGAGCAGCATACCACGCCGATATTACTTATGGTACCAACAATGAATTTGGCTTTGACTATCTGCGTGATAATATGGTTTCTACACCCGATGAAATGGTCCAACGAAAGCATCATTTCACAATTGTGGATGAGGTTGACTCTGTGCTTATCGATGACGCCCGGACGCCGTTAATTATTTCCGGGCCTACCCAGCAAGACAGCCGCGATGAATTTAACGAACTTAAGCCTATCGTTGAAAAGCTTTTCGAAAACCAACGGAAGTTTGTAAACAAACAGCTTACGGAAGCTAAGCAAATGTTGAAGGAAGGAAACGACGAGAAAACACAAAAAAAAGGAGCAGAATATTTGTTCCGTGCCTATCGTGGCCTTCCTAAAAATAAAGCGCTGATTAAGTACCTCAGTGAACCCGGCGTAAAGCTGACGATGCAAAAAACAGAAGCCCTGTATATGCAGGAGCAATCTAAGCACATGCATCTGATTGATGATGATCTATTCTTCGTCATTGACGAAAAACAAAATACCATAGACCTTACGGATAAAGGCATCGACCTGATCAACGAAATTACCGGCAACTCAGAATTTTACATTTTACCGGATATCGGCAGTGAGATTGCGGACCTGGAGAAATCAGAACTCTCCGAGACCGAGAAGATGAAGAAAAAAAGTGAGATGCTGCAAGACTATGCCATCAAGTCAGACCGGGTACACAGTTTAAACCAACTCTTTAAAGCATACACTCTTTTTGAAAAAGATGTGGATTATGTGGTAATGGACAACAAAGTAAAAATTGTCGATGAACAAACCGGACGTATTCTTGAAGGAAGACGGTATTCGGACGGACTTCATCAGGCAATAGAAGCCAAGGAAAACGTAACGATAGAAGCTTCTACACAAACCTATGCCACTGTCACGCTGCAGAATTATTTCAGAATGTATCATAAGCTGTCCGGGATGACGGGAACAGCGGAAACGGAAGCCGGAGAATTTTATGATATCTATAGTCTGGACGTTGTTGTAATTCCGACAAATAAACCTGTAGTCCGCAAAGACTATCAGGATTTGGTTTACAAAACAAAGGCAGAAAAATACAACGCCGTTATAGAAACTATTGAAGAATATGTAGGGAATGGACGTCCTGTTCTTGTGGGGACAACATCAGTAGAGATTTCGGAATTGCTCAGTAAGATGTTAAACCGTCGTAAAATTTCGCACAACGTGCTCAATGCTAAACTGCACCAAAAAGAAGCTACGATTGTTGCGGAAGCAGGGCAGCCCGGAAATGTTACCATTGCAACGAACATGGCAGGCCGTGGAACCGACATTAAGCTTGGCGAAGGCGTGGTAGCAGCAGGAGGGTTGGCTATTATCGGAACGGAACGCCACGATTCAAGGCGTGTCGACCGTCAGCTCAGAGGTCGTGCCGGACGTCAGGGGGACCCTGGTTCATCACAGTTTTTTGTCTCCCTGGAAGATGATCTGATGCGCTTATTCGGATCTGAGAGGATATCAAAAGTCATGAACAGACTGGGATATGAAAAAGGAGAAGTGATTCAGCATAAAATGATCACCGATTCCATTGAGCGTGCCCAGAAAAAAGTAGAAGAAAATAACTTTGGCATCCGGAAAAAACTTCTGGAATATGATGATGTCATGAATGCCCAGCGCGAGGTGATTTACAAAAAACGTCGCCATGCATTATACGGAGAACGCTTATCCATCGATATTGCGAATATGATGTATGATATTACCGATATCTTAATTCGCGATTATCACGAGGCCCAGGATTATGAAGGATTAAAGATTGAATTGTTTTCCCAGCTTTCCGTTGAGGCACCATTTACAGAACAAGAGTTTCTGGCCTCTAAACCTGACGACATGATCGAACAGGTCTTTAAGAAGGCATATGAAAATTACAAAACCAAATCGGATAATCTGGCTGAAATCGCTTATCCCGTTATTCGATCGGTATATAGAGACCCGTCGGTTTCTTATACGAATATCGCTATTCCCATTTCTGATGGTTCCCAATCATTTCAGATAGTCGTTAATCTGGAAAAGGCTTATGAATCCGAAGGAAAAGCCATCATCACTGCTATTGAAAAAGGCGTTTCCATGCGCACTATCGACAATGCCTGGAAGGAACACCTCAGGGAAATGGACGATCTTAAGCAATCCGTGCAAAATGCCACTTATGAACAAAAGGATCCGTTATTGATCTATAAGTTCGAGTCCTATGAATTGTTTAAGCAGATGATCGCTAAGATCAATAAGGAAATTATTTCTTTCTTATTAAAAGCTAAACTACCTGAGCAAGAAAAGCAAGACCACAGAGAAATCCTCCAGGAAGCAGACGTACCCAAAGGTACAGACTTAAGCAATTTAAAAACCAGCCGGACAGATATGGGAGAAGTTGCCAAACAAAAAACTTCTAAGGAAGAAAAAACACAACCCCGCAGAGTTGAAAAGAAAGTTGGCCGGAATGATCCTTGTCCCTGTGGTAGCGGCAAGAAATACAAACACTGCCACGGGAAACCCGGTGCGGAATCGGCGTAAAACCAACCGCTTTAGACGACAAACTAACGGATTGGTAGCTTTTACCGGCAATACTTTTATGGCTTATAGGGTAAACATTAAAAAAGGGCGGAAATCATTTCCCGCCCTTTTCACATGATTCGTAAGTATTTTTTAACCTAACAAAGATTTCACAATCTCAGAAACCTTTTTGTTATCGGCTTTACCTTCAAATTTCTTAGAAGCCAACCCCATAACTTTTCCCATTTCTTTCATGGATGACGCTCCTGTCTCTTTAATAATTTCCTGAACTCCTGCTTTAATTTCTTCATCACTCAATTGTTCAGGCAAGTAGCTTTCGATGATTTCCAGTTGAAAAAGCTCATCATCAGCCAGATCCTGGCGTCCCTGTTCTTTGTATGTTTCAGCCGAATCCTTCCGCTGCTTGGACAGTTTTTTCAATAGTTTCAGTTCCACAGACTCCGGAATTTCGCCCGATTCATCTTTGTCTTTGCCTGTTTTGGCAATCAGTAGTTCGGATTTGATAGACCGCAAAGCATCTAATTTTGCTTTATCTTTCGCAATCATTGCTGCTTTGATATCATCATTAATCTTCTTTTCCAGTGACATAATTTTACTTATTTTTATTAGTCCACGTTATCGTGCAGATATGAGTTCCCTTTTTGAACATCCATATCTTCATCCTCATCTGTAAGCGTAAAGCGCGATATTTCTGATTCAGAAGATGGTCTGGTATGTTTCAGTTGCACCTTCCTTCGCACAAAAGCAGGCACATTTTCTGCTTCCTGCAGACCTTCCTGAGTTTTGATCTTCATGCTTAGTTCACGTAATTTTTTAACCCGCTCTTCAGAATCAAAGTTAGGTGCAGGTTCATTAATTTTTTTAACGGTTTTGAAACTTTCTTTTTCCTCTTGAGGTGTCTCATCCTTCTGATTATAATCACTAACTGCTGATTCTGCCTTTTTTTCTTCCGATGATTTCGATGCTTTTGTATGCAGGCGGAATCCAAATTCATCGGGTTCGTTATTACTCGATTCAGTCTCCTCTTTAGACTCAGGTCTATTTTCTCTGGTGTATAGTTCAAACTCATTTTCTGAAGATTCCGTCTGACCTGCCGGTTGATTTTCTTTATTTTTTTGTTCTTCAGTCAATTTATGAACCACAGGTTCTTTTTGTTCTCCGGGAGCCGTAGCGTCAACTCCATTGGACTGGAAGCCTGTTGCAACTACAGTAACGGCTATCTTATCACCTAACGTTTCATCTACACCATTACCCCAAATAATTTCAGCAGTAGCGCCGGATTCATCCTGAATATAATCCGTAATTTCTGATACTTCATCCATCTGAATCTCATCTTCACCACTGGCAATATACAACAATATATCTTCTGCTCCCCGGATATGGTTATCATTAAGCAAGGGAGATGAAAGAGCCATTTCAATTGCCTTAATAGCGCGGTCTTCTCCTCCGGAAACACCCATACCCATAATGGCTACGCCGCTATTTTTCATTACGGTTTTCACATCCTCAAAGTCCACATTGATATGACCGGTAACAGTAATTAATTCTGAAATTCCTTTAGCTGCCGTAGCCAGGATATCATCTGCTTTACTGAAGGCCTCGGAAAGTTTAAGGTTTCCGTACAATTCGCGCAGTTTATCATTGGAAACAATCAACAAGCTATCCACATTTTCCTGCATTTCACGAATTCCTTCTTCAGCTTGCTGTCGCCTTTTCCTTCCTTCAAACGAGAAAGGGACTGTCACAATACCTACAGTAAGAATATCCATTTCACGGGCTTTAGCTGCCACTACGGGAGCTCCGCCTGTTCCTGTGCCGCCACCCATGCCGGCTGTTATAAACAACATTTTGGTGTTTTTCTCCAGAGCTGCTCCGATATCTTCTACATTTTCCAAAACAGCTTCTCTCCCCACATCAGGAATGGATCCTGCACCGCGTCCTTCAGTAAGTGCTCCGCCGAGCTGAATCTTGGTCGGAACCGGACTATCTTCCAGGGCCTGGGCATCTGTATTACATATCAGAAAATCTACATCCTTGATTCCCTGGTGATACATGTGATTAACAGCATTGCCGCCACCGCCGCCAATGCCTAATACTTTAATAATCGATGATTGTTCTTTTGGTAGGTCGAATTTTATCATAATTGACAGTCTGATTTATAGGTTAAAAATACTTACTATCTGAGCTAATGTGCTATTTCATTGCGTTTTTTTATTAACAGAAACTTTTTCGATATTGTTAATATCTTACTTCACCCCATCGTCTTCAAAGAAATTCTTCCCTTTACGCACAATATTGTCAAAAAATCCACCACGCTTTTTCTTCACACTATCTTTACTTGTCTTATTGCGTGCATTTTGACGATCGATACGTTTAAGGCCCTGAATAACTAATCCGACAGCAGTTGAATATTGTGGACTGGTGATCTGCTCCTGAACGTTACTGGCTAAATGCTCATTTGGGTAGCCAATACGTGTATCCAATCCGGTTTTAAATTCAGCAAGCTGGGCAAGATGTTTTACTTGTGCCCCACCTCCGGTGATCACCATACCGGCAATCAATTTTTTTTCATAGCCGGAATTACGGATCTCATAATAGACATGTTCAACAATTTCTTCGGCTCGTGCCTGAATAATACTTGCCAGGTTTTTCAGGGTAATTTCTTTAGGTGGTCTGCCACGCAGGCCGGGAATAGAAATCACTTCCTCATCTTTGTTCTTATCTGCCAATGCAGAGCCGAATTTTACCTTTAAGGCTTCCGCCTGACTTTTAATAATAGAACATCCCTCTTTTATGTCTTCTGTTACAATACTGCCGCCTAACGGTATAACCGCTGAATGACGGATAATACCATCCTGAAAGATGGCAATATCTGTTGTTCCGCCCCCGATATCCACCAGTACTACACCGGCTTCTTTTTCTTCTTCGCTAAGTACGGCATCCGCTGAAGCTAAAGGCTCCAGAATTAAATCCTCTACATTCATCCCGGCTTTTGTCACACAACGGTTGATGTTTTTTGCCGCTGCTATCTGTCCGGTTATAATGTGAAAATTAGCTTCCAGCTTCACACCCGCCATACCTACAGGCTCTTTAATGCCCGCCTCATCATCCACAATGTATTCCTGCGGAATAACCTCGATAATCTCCTCGCCGGGCTGCATAACCAGCTTATACATGTTGTCGATCAATTTTTCGATATCATCATAGCTGATTTCATCATCGTATGAATTACGCATGATATTTCCACGCTGCTGAATACTTTTGATATGCTGACCGGCAATACCGACATTTACATATTTAATATCCACATTTGATTTCTCTTCCGCTTCTTTTACAGCCTTTGTAATCGATTGAACGGTTTTTTCAATATTGGATACGACACCACGGTTGACACCAATGGATTCCGTTTTGCCGGAGCCCAGAATTTCTATTTTGCCCAGATCATTGCGACGCCCCACAATGGCAGCTATTTTTGTTGTTCCAATGTCCAGACCTACAACTATTTCTGAAGAGTCCATAATATATCCTTATTTTTTATTTCCTATTACTTGATTTTCGTATTTCAAATTCAGTTGATCATACTTATCCCAACCTCCTCGCGCATTAGCATTCTTATAGAAAATCTTTAGCTTTTCCAATTTTTTTCCCAACTGACTGATGGAACCAATTAAAACCGAATGCTGGCCGAGTTTTGTAACAATCGCATATTCGCCATTTTTATTATTATATATTTGCTCTACAATAGCTTTTAAAAATTCATCATTCTGAATAACCTTTGCTATTGTGTAAAACTGCTCAAAACTGGTGTTGTTTAAATCGTCTATTGTTAAATCTTCAATTTCCGGATTTATCGTATCCAGGCTAAAATTCCCATTAGCAACCGGAACCCTCGCGGGCAGTGTTTCCCCATCAGGCATAAGCATGCCGTTTTCATCTACATACACACATTTTCCCTTATCGTCAATTAATTGAAGTATGGCTTTGCGTTGCCAGACATCGGCATGGCAAAATCCGTCGATTGTAGTATATACTTCAGCATTCAACACATAAGGATTTTTTTCAATCTCCATTTCAATAGCTGATTCTTTGACTTGAGGTAACGGTTTTCCTTTCAGTGAGTCAAATTTTGTTAAAACCTGACTTTCGATATCTTCCGAAGTAAACAAGTAATCACCTCCCTGATATTCTATATCAACGCGGAAATCCTGTATGCGTCTTTCCTTTTCCTGTTGGCTTACCATTCCCAACAAGACAATAATCAGTGGTATACTAATTAACCAAAAAATGATATTTTGTGTTTTTCTGTTCATTAATCTTTTAAAATATCTGTTAAAGGTTCTACTAATTGATCAATATCGCCGGCTCCAAGCGTCATAAACAATTCCGGTTTCTTTTGTTTTACAAACTCAAGTACTTCTTGTTTTGAAAGCACACGAACTTTCCCGGGATCCATTCTATCCGCAATCATTTGTGATGATACTCCCGGTATAGGCTCCTCCCTTGCGGGATAAATATCCAGAAGCAACACATAATCCAACATCTGTAAACTTTGAGCAAACCCTTCCACAAAGTCGCGTGTCCGCGAATACAAATGCGGCTGGAAAGCTCCAATAAGCTTCTTTTCCGGAAAAAATGAACGGGCAGCTTTGATGCATGCTGATAACTCGCGGGGGTGATGAGCATAATCATCGATATAAATATGTTTTGGTGAATTAACGCGGATTTCAAACCGCCTTTTTACACCTTTGTAGCTTTTCAGTCCTTCCCGGATTTCCTTTGCTCCAAGCCCCAGCTCTTTACCTACTGCTGAAGCTACAAGTGCATTTTCTACATTATATTCTCCCGGCATTTCCATCACCAAATTTTGAACTATAAACTCAGGAAAGTGAAATGCAAAGTTCATCATACCTTGATTTACTTCAGGTAGGTCAGCATAAACATCGCTATCGGCTGAAAAACCATAGGTTATTACTTCTATCCCTTTGGGTTCATTAATTTTTACCTTCTCGTGGATATAAACCCGACCTTGTTCCGTTGTTTTGCCCACAAAAGCCTTAAAAGTATCCCTTAAGGTCGATCCTGAGCCATACACATCTAAGTGATCATCATCTATGGCCGAAACAACAGCAATATCCGGTTCAAGCTGCAGGAAGGATTTATCGTATTCGTCAGCTTCCACTACCATCCATTCCGCATCTTCGTTAAACACAAAATTAGAATCTATATTTACAGAAATCCCTCCGATAAAAGCATTTACTTGTTTTCCGGCAGAAATCAATAAATGAGTGATCATGGAAGAAATCGTTGTTTTCCCATGGGTTCCGGCCACAGCAATTGTTTTGAATTTTTTGGAGAGCATTCCCAAAATTTCCGAGCGTTTATAAAGCTGACTTTTATTATTTCGTATCCAGGTAAGCCCGGCATGTTCGTATGGAATAGCAGGTGTATAAACATACAAATCCGCATCTGCAGGGACCTTCTTGATATCATCCTGATAATGAACCCGGATGCCTTCTTCCTGCAATTTTTGTGTTAGTGGTGTTTGAGTACGGTCATATCCGGAAACCATAGCTCCTCTTTGATGAAAAAAACGAGCTAAAGCACTCATACCGATACCACCGATACCTACAAAATAGACCTTATGTATGTTGTTAAAATTCATTTATTTCTTTTTAATCATATCAATTACCACCCCTGCAATAGTATTAGCTGCACCTGTTTTGGCTAATTTTGCGATATTATCATTCAGTTTCCTTAATTCCTTCTCGTCATTGATCAACGTAATAATTTCTTTGCCCAGGTTTTCCGGTGCGTTTTTATCCTCAACAAGTTTAGCTGCATGATAATTAACCAAAGCCATCGCATTTTTATACTGATGATCTTCGGCGACATTAGGCGAGGGCACAAAAACAGCCGGCTTGCCAACAGCTTGTATTTCTGATATTGCAATTGCGCCGGCTCTGGAAACAATTAAGTCCGCCGCAGCATAAGCCAAATCCATGCGACTGATAAAGTCCGTTACATGAATAAGTCTTGTTAATCCTTTGTTTACTGCTTCCTGAGCCTGTTCAATATAATGTTTCCCGGTTTGCCAGATTATCTGCACTTCATTTTCCTGAAATTGCTCCAACGCATTATGAATACCCTGATTTACAGAGCGAGCACCTAAGCTCCCTCCCATGGCTAATACAATTTTCCTGTCCGGGTTTAAACCAAAATATTGAGCCGCATCTTCCCGGCCAGCCTTCATTTCCACCACATTTTGTCGAACAGGATTTCCGGTAACATATATTTTTTCTTTAGGGAAAAAGCGCTCCATATTATCATACGCCACACAAATTCTATCCACCGACCGGGCCAGGATCCTGTTGGTTATACCGGGGAAAGAATTTTGCTCCTGGATTAGTGTCGGGATTTTGCGTTTTGAGGCAACACGTAATACAGGGCCGCTGGCATATCCGCCAACGCCAATGACCACATCCGGCTGAAAATTCCGGATTATCTTTCTGGCTTTCCTTAAGCTAATGATCAGCTTAAAGAAAAAGCTAACATTTTTCATCGTCAACCGGCGCTGAAAACCAGCAATTGGCAATGCTTTGATTTTATAGCCTGCAGCCGGAACTTTTTCCATTTCCATACGACCTTTCGCACCTACAAATAAAAACTCTGCATTTTGCAGTTTGGCTTTCAAAGCCTCTGCAATAGCAATAGCAGGAAACACATGACCTCCCGTGCCACCCCCGCTGATAAGTATTTTTATGTTAGGTTCTTTGTGTTGCATGACTGTTTTTTTCTTCGTTTGTATCTTCCGTTTGCCGGCTTACGCTAAGCATAATCCCAATCGTTAAGCATGAAAACCATATTGATGTACCTCCCATACTAATCAATGGTAAAGGCTGACCTGTAACTGGTAATAAATTAACGGCTACACCCATATTTATCATAGCCTGAAACACCAGGCTAAAGGAAAGCCCTATGGCCAGGAAAGCCCCAAAAGTGCCGGGAGCCTTATTGGCTAATTTTATTCCCCGGAATAGTAAAATCAGATATAATAAAACAACAAAACCTCCTCCTAACACTCCATATTCTTCTACAATAATTGCAAATATAAAGTCGGAATACGGGTGGGGCAGATAATTTCGTTGGATACTTTTTCCCGGCATCTTACCCAATAAACCTCCGGTAGCAATGGCAATCTTTGATTGTTTTACCTGGTAATTTTCTTGTGAATCATCCGAAAATGATTCTATCCGAGCCGTCCAGGTCTCCATGCGCGGAAGAACCTCAGGCTTAACATTTGCTATAAGAAGTAAAATCAATAATAACAACACTCCCGAACCAATCATTAAGCCAATATATTTTAGATTGACCCTTCCGATAAACATAATGACAACAGCAGTAGTGAAAATAACAGCAGCAGTGGAAAAGTTAGCCGGGAGGATCAATAAAGTAACCAGTAAAACAGGAATAATAATCGGCCGGAAACCATTCTTCCAATCCTGAATATTATCCTGGCCTTTAGCTAATTTCCTGGCTACAAACATAACCAATACCAGCTTAGCAAAATCCGAGGTTTGGAAAGTAATTCCCGTACCGGGCAATGTCAACCAGCGACTGGCCTGATTAATTGTGGTTCCTGACACAAGTGTGATCAATAACAAAGGGATAGCAATATACAGTAGTAACTGTGAAATACGGGAGTAATATCTGTAAGGTACAAGATGAGCCACATACATTATTCCGAATCCCAGGATGATGATGATCAGCTGACGAATTAAAAAATATTCAGTATTCCCTGCATGATGGTTATAAGCTAATATTCCGGTTGAGCTATACACCGCCAACAAGGAAAAAACAGCCAATAGAACAGCTATAATCCATAGTATCCTGTCTCCTTTAAAATATTTTGATAGCCCTTGTAACATGCGTTTTT
The DNA here is from genome assembly GCA_021738505.1 of Bacteroidales bacterium. Taxonomy (GTDB): domain Bacteria; phylum Bacteroidota; class Bacteroidia; order Bacteroidales; family PWNQ01; genus PWNQ01. The sequence continues at coordinate 20,629 of JAIPBW010000022.1, forward strand.
GTCTTTTTCACACTTATTAAAAAACTCTTCCCTCTTACAACTCTTTTACTGCATTTTTAAACTGATTGCCTCGATCTTCGTAGTTTTCGAACAAATCAAAGCTTGCACAAGCCGGAGATAACAAAACATTGTCCCCCGGGTTGGCCATATAATAAGCCGCATTGACAGCCTCGCCGGCGGTTGTTGCTTTAGCGATAAATTCCACATCTTCGGAGAATGTATTGATAATTTTCTCATTATCTACACCTAAACAAACAATGCCTTTTACCTTCTCCGTAACTAATTCTTTGATATCAGAATAATCATTCCCTTTATCTATTCCACCGGCGATCCAAATCACAGGATTATTCATGCTCTCCAGTGCAAACCATGTTGCATTCACATTGGTAGCTTTGGAATCGTTGATAAAATTCACACCATGAATTTTACCCACATGTTCCAGACGATGCTCTACATTTTGAAAATCGGAGAGACACTTTTTGATTGTATCTTTTCTGATTTCTAAAAGCTTGGCTGCAACACCTCCCGCCATGGAGTTATACGTGTTGTGTTTTCCTTGTAATGCTAATTCTTCTAATGTCATTTTAAAGCTGCTGTTTTGTGTATTTATTACTATTTCTTTTGCTTCATTTATATATGCTCCTGTTTTATAATTCCGGTTTTTCAAACTGACCGGATAAGGCTGTGCAACAGGATTACGTTTTTCTATTTCTTCCACAATAACCGGGTCATCGGCATTATAGATCAAGTAATCTTTATTGGATTGATTTTGTATAATTTTCAACTTTGAGTTGATATAATTTTGAAAATCATTATCATATCGGTCCAGATGGTCGGGAACTATATTTGTCAGAATAGCTACATCCGCTTTAAAATCGAACATTCCGTCCAATTGAAAACTGCTAATTTCCAAAACAGCTATTTCCGGATCATCATCAGCCACAATAGCTGCAAAACTTTTCCCTACATTCCCTGCTGCCAACGATTTTAGTCCTGCCTGCTGCAAGATATAATTCGTCATCAGGGTTGTGGTCGTTTTTCCATTGCTTCCCGTAACACAAATTTTATAAGCTCCGGAATACCTGTTGGCAAACTCAATCTCGGAAATCACGGGCTTTCCTTTTTCCCTTAACTTTTGAATTATTGGAATATGATCCGGAATTCCCGGGCTTTTTACCACTTCTTGCGCATTTAATATCCGGGGTTCCGTATGCCCGTTTTCTTCAAAATCAATCGCATTATTTAAAAGAACTTTTTTGTATTTCTCTTTTATCGTTCCACTATCGCTAAGTAAAATGGTGTATCCCATTTTTTTCGCCAGAATTGCTGCTCCACAGCCTGACTCACCAGCACCTAATACGACAAGGAACTTATTCATTATCTTAACTTTAACGTTATAATCGTAAACACTGCCAACATCAGGCTGACAATGAAAAATCGAATAACTATTTTCGCTTCGTGATATCCCTTTTTCTGATAATGATGATGCAACGGAGACATCAGAAATATCCGCTTACCTACCCCTGTTGCTTTTTTAGTGTATTTAAACCATGCTACCTGCATCATCACGGATACATTCTCAACCAGAAAAATACCACAGAGTATAGGAATTAATAATTCTTTGCGAATCAGGATGGCAAATACAGCAATAATACCTCCAATAGCAAGACTTCCGGTATCTCCCATAAAGACCTGAGCAGGATAAGCATTGTACCATAAGAAACCGATCGTTGCACCGACAAAAGCACTGATGAAGATTGTCAGCTCGCCGGTAGCCGGCAAATACATAATATTGAGATAATCGGCAAAAATGATATTGCCGGAAACCCAGGCCAAAATGGCCAGCGTTCCTCCCACAACCGCAGAGCTACTGGTTGCCAACCCATCCAGGCCATCTGTAAGATTGGCTCCGTTGGAAACGGCAGTAATAATCAAAATAACAATCGGAATAAAGATGAGCCAGGCATATTTCCGAGCTCCATCGCCAATCCATTCGATGAGTACAGCATAATCCAGCTCATTATTCTTGACAAACGGAATTGTCGTTTTCGTAGATTTCACACTTTCTTTTGCGAAAACCTGAGTTGGCTTAATCTCTCCTTCGGTCTTATTGGCCATTTCAACAACTTCCGAATGATCAATCTTTTCCCTTATTGTGATATCCTCATTAAAATACATGGTTATTCCGACCACAATACCGAGGATTACCTGTCCGACGATTTTAAACTTCCCGGCCAGACCTTTTTTATCATTTTTAAATATTTTGATATAGTCATCCAGAAAACCGATAAGCCCCAACCAAATGGTTGTAAAAAGCATAAGCTGTATATACACATTGTCCAGGCGAGCAAAAAGCAATGTCGGGATAAGTATAGCTGTCAGTATGATTAAGCCACCCATCGTCGGGGTTCCTTGTTTCTCAACCTGACCTTCCAGCCCCAGTTCCCGAACTGACTCGCCAACCTGCTGTTTACGTAAATAGTTGATCAGCTTTTTACCAAATATCAGTGTAATGATCAATGAAACGATCACAGCAGCAGCCGCCCGGAAAGATATAAATTGAAATACTCCGGCTCCCGGCAGATCTATTGTTTTATCCAAATAATCAAACAAGTAATACAGCATCTACACTTGAATTTTATAAATTATTAAATATCGATTGTACAATTTCTTTATCATCAAAATGATGTCTAACACCATCCACCTCCTGATAGGTTTCATGTCCCTTTCCGGCGACAAGAATAATATCAGAGCTATTTGCAATCATGCAAGCGGTGTGAATCGCCTGTTTCCTGTCGGCTATCTCTAATATCCTGTTCATCTCTCCCTGAGCAATCCCGTCTTTCATATCCCGGATAATTTGATTGGGATCTTCTGTTCTGGGATTATCGGAAGTTAGGATAACCTTATCAGCATACTTCATAGCCGTTTTGGCCATTACCGGTCGTTTCGTTTTATCTCTGTCGCCACCGGTTCCAATTACCGTAATCAACTGCTGATCGCTTTTAATCACATTTTTTATGGTAGTCATCACATTCTCCAGTGCATCGGGAGTATGCGCATAATCAATAATGGCTGTTTTTCCGTCTTTAGCCTTAAGTACTTCAAACCTTCCTTCAGCCGGTGTCAGAGAACTCAAATGTTTCAGTATGATTTCATCTTCCACATCCAAAAGACTGGCCACTCCATATACCGCTAATAAATTATATGCATTAAAATCACCAACAAGACGGGCCCATAATGACTTGTGATTAATCTCCAGATGGAGACCTTCAAAACTATTTTCTATTACTTTTGCTTTATAGTCGGCAGGTTTCTTTAATGCAAAAGAAAATGTATCGGCATTTGTGTTCTGCAACATCATTGAAGCATTGCGATCATCACTGTTTACAAGTGCTGCCGAAGTATGGGGCAATTCATCAAAGAATTTCTTCTTGGCTTTGATGTAATTCTCAAATGTCTTATGATAATCCAGGTGATCATGGGTTATATTGGAAAATACAGCAACATCAAAGTTCAAACCGAAAGTTCTGTTTTGCTGAATTGCATGTGAACTCACTTCCATAAAAACATACTTACATCCTGCTTCAACCATTTCCCTCAAATAACCATTTATCGTTAAGGCATCGGGAGTCGTATGGGTTGCGTCGATTATTTTATCATTATTATAAATGTGTATTGTTGATAGCAAACCAGCTTTATATCCTAAACTTCTGAAAAGTTTATAAAGCAAGGTAGCTATAGTAGTTTTCCCATTGGTTCCTGTAATCCCGGTAAGCTCTATCTCTTCCGAAGGATCATCATACCATGCGGAAGCAATTACTGCCAGCGCCCGGCTGCTGTCCTCCACCTGAATCGCACAAATATCCTGCGGAATATTTGTGGGTTTTTGTTCGCAAACTACTGCAACAGCTCCTGCAGCAATAGCTTTCCCGATAAACTTATGCCCGTCAACTTTGGTACCCGGAACAGCTACAAACAAATCGCCCGGGCTAATCTTACGGGAATCGAATTCAACCTTATTGATATCCTTTTCGATGTCACCCTGCTGATCAACTACAGGCACTTTGGTTAATATGTCGCTTAATAATTTTGTCATACCTTTAAAGTGATCTTAATTTTTCTTCCTTTAACAACTCGAGTACCTGGTCTCACAGACTGTTTAACCACTTTACCATGGCCCTCCATTTTCACATCCATGCCTGCCCGTTTTAATAAATAAATCGCATCCCGGGCGCCCATTCCTCTAACATCGGGCACATATCCCGATTTTATTTTTACTGGCTTCATTCTAATGGAACCTGAGTTCTTTTGAGGATTGACAAATTCAGAAGCCGGGTTCATAAAGCTCGACGGGAAATTGAGCTTTTGAGAAATTACACTAAAATCTGCTTTATGTCCCGCGATAAAATCTATGTTTATTGATCCGCTGGAGTCAATTTTAGATTCTTGCATGTCCAGTTGTGTCGCATACACTTTGTCAGCAATCTCCTTAAACACGGGAGCCGCTACCGACCCTCCGTAATACAATCCTCTCGAAGGTTTATTAACGACAACTGCGCATGTATACCTGGGATTATCAGCAGGGAAATATCCCACAAACGAAGCTTTATGGCCTGTATAATCATACCCTTCACTTCCTTTGGCTATCTGAGCCGTTCCTGTTTTTCCGGCGATTTCATAAACCGTATTAAACAGATTCTTGGCCGTTCCCTCTTCTACAACTCCCTGAAGCATTCTTTGTGCTTTTCTGATGGTCTGCTCTGAAGCTATTTTACTATTCAATACAACAGGATTATATTTTTGGGTTGTTTTTCCTGCTGACCGGATCTCTTTAACAAGCATTGGTTTCATCATCCGGCCATCATTCGCAATCGCATTATAAAATGTAAGTATCTGTAATGGCGTCAGCTCAACCTCATATCCTATTGACATCCACGGTAGTGTAACTTTAGACCAGGTAGAATTCTGAGGTGTCTTAACTAATGGGTCAGCCTCTCCTTTGATTTCAATTCCTGTGGGAGAGCCTAATCCCATATCTTTAATACCGGATATAAACTTTTCAGGATCGGAGGCATAAGCCTGATAAATTAACTTGGAAACTGCCACATTAGAGGACAATTCCAGAGCCTGTTCAACCGTAATCACTCCATATCCTCCTTCGTGAGAATCCTCCATAACTTGTCCGAAAAACTCTGTTTTGCCACCCTCTGTATCTATTGAATCTTTAAGATCAAACTTTCCGTCTTCCAGCCCGACCATAAGGGAAGCTATTTTAAAAGTAGATCCGGGTTCTGTATTTTCACCAATCGCATAATTATAGGCTTCGTAATATTCTCCTGTCGCCGTATCTCGCTTTAGGTTAGCAATAGCTTTGATTTCACCTGTGGATACTTCCATCAAAACAGCAGAACCATGATCAGCCTTATGAAACTTAAGATTGTCTTTTAATGCATTTTCAGCAACATCCTGAATATTAACCTCCAGAGTCGTAACTATATCATTCCCGTTTTTGGGTTCTATCAGGTTTCGTTGATCAACGGGAACCCAAACATTGTGAGCCACTCGCTGCATAAGCTGTCGACCGCTATCACCTTTCAGCACATTATCGTAAGCTCCTTCCAGACCGACTTTATAGTCTTCACGTGCATACCCAATTGTTCTTGCAGCTAATCCACGGAAAGGCTTCACCCTTTTGTTTTTTTCAATAACAATCAATCCACCTTTATATTTTCCTCTTCGAAAGATGGGTAAATCCCGGATAACTTTTAGCTCATCATAAGTTACATTTCTCTTGACAAGCATGTAGCGATTTCCGGATTTCCGATTAGAAACCAATTCAGAGCGATATGTACGATAATGTTTGTCTTTAAACAGATTTGCCAGACCGCGGGCAAGCGAATCCACTTTGGATTGAAATAACTGATCCGAGATCAAAGGAGAGGCTACATCCATACGCACATCAAATACGGGGACTGAAGTAGCCAACAACCGCCCGTTTTCATCATGGATAGACCCGCGTACGGCCTCTATATTTCTATATTTGACAGTGATTTCCCTGGCCTGAGCGCGAAGCTCATCTCCCTCGACAACCTGCAAATAGACAATTTTGCCAATAATTGCAATTCCAGCCATCAGCATGAAGAAATACAAAATGTAAACACGAAATAATATTTGTTTACGCTTATCTTCCATTATTGGTCATTCTTAGGGTTAGCAAATATTTTTTTGGGTGGCTCGGTACTTTCTTTTATTCCTGTTCCTCTTAACTTTCTGGCGACCTCAGACTGCTTACTTTCAAACATTAAATTTGAGTTGATCGTACGATACTCAAACCGCAATTCCTTAATATCTTTCTCCAGGTTATTCATTTCCCGGATTTTTTGCTGAGCATAGTAGTTATTGGCGATATACAATAAGGCTAAAAACATGAGCAACAACACATAAGGCAATGAAACTATTTTTTTTCCATTGTCCAGAACGGAGCCATCTAAGACAGCCTGCACGTAACGTCCAACCACCGTACTGCGCCTTTTCTTTCCCTCAGTGGTTTCCTGGCGATGCTTTACTCGATTGCCTGCTTTGCTCTTATTTTTTTTATTCTTCTTTATCATTTTCAACCTTTTGTGCTATTCTGAGTTTTGCACTTCTTGCTCTTGGATTTCTTGCTATTTCCTCCTCCGAAGGTACAATTGGCTTTCTGTTAATTGCCTCAAATGGTTTTTTTACATTTCCATAAAAATCCTTATCCAATGTGCCTTCTAAGTTTCCGGCTCGTATCAAATTTTTCACCAACCTGTCTTCCAGGGAATGGTAAGAAATCACAACCAGCCTTCCCCCTGGCTTTAGCACACCTGAAACATCCATTAACATTTGTTTCAGGGCCTGCATTTCCTGATTCACTTCAATACGAATCGCCTGAAACACTTTAGCAAGGTATTTATGCTCACTATATCGGGGTGCATATTTTTCCACCAGTTTTTTAAATTGCTCAATCGTACTTAACCGCTCTTCTTCTCTTGCTTTTACAATTCCTTTTGCCAATGCCTTTGCGTTTTTAATCTCGCCATAATTTTTCAGCACAAACATCAAATCGCCAGGGCTATAATCATTCACCAAATCCTCCCCTGTAAACTGTTGGTCGGTATTCATCCTGAAATCCAAAGGGCCGTCATACCTTGTTGAAAAGCCCCGGGCAGGATCATCTATCTGATGAGATGAAATCCCAAGATCTGCTAATATCCCATCACATGGGAATGCCTGGTAATACTTAAGGTAGTTTTTCAAATACCTAAAGTTTCCCTTAACAAAAATCAGGCGCTCATCTTCAATCCAATTACCTCTGGCATCTTCATCCTGATCAAAGGCAATCAATTGGCCACCTTCAAGCTTCTCAAGAATTTTTTTCGCATGACCGCCACCGCCATAAGTTACATCTATATAGGTTTTTCCGGGCTGAATATTCAACCCTTCCACGCTTTCATCCAACAATACAGGTTTATGATAATTCATTGTCATTTTGGTTTTCTTGCTTATCGCCCATAACCTCCTCAGCCAGATTGGCAAAATCTTCCGGCTCATCTGTCAAGAGGTTTTCATATGTTGTTTTATCCCAAATCTCTACATGGTCACCATAAGCAAACAAAACAACCTCGTGCCCAACACCGGCATAATTTTTAAGCCCTTTGGGGATCAAAATCCTTCCATTACTATCCATAGACAAGGGGGTAGCCCCACGATAAAAATAGCGCTGAAACTCCCTGTTCTTTTTGTTAAACTTGTTCAGCTTGCTAATCTCATTGGTAATTGTATCCCACTCATTTTTAGGGTATAAAGCAATACATTTTTCAAACCCCCGGTTTACAACAAATTGCTCATTTGCTTCCGGTGGCAATTGCTTTTTAAGCCCTGAAGGAATCATTATTCTTCCTTTAGAGTCTAACTTACAATAATATTCGCCAATGAGGTTTCCCATGGATTTTATTCTGTTTTGTCGATGTAAATATAATACAATTTATCCCACATTCTACCACTTTTTACCACATTGTTGATAACTTTTTGCACTTCTAAACCACACTTTTAGCTAATGATGCCCTTTACAGGGAGTTTTAGAATTTTTTCCTGTTTATAATTCAATTTTAAAAAATCATAACAAATTGTTATTGCTTTAATATGAAAAGAAATTTGTCGCAATTTTACTTCGTATCATGGCAGAATATTTCATTACTGTTTTGATATTATGTAAATTTGCAGTCAGGATAAATCAGAAAACAAGGGATGGGAAAAGCAAAAGAACAAATAACAACGCGGCATTTCATTGATCTTGACAAAGTTATTGCTTCAAAAAGTGAAAAACTGGCCAAAAATTTACCGTCTTTCATTCTGAATTATCTAAAACGAATTATTCATCAGGAAGAGATCAATGAGTTTTTATATGCCAACCGGCATAAATATGGATTGGATTTCGTAGCTGAAGTTGTTAACTATTTTGATCTGGATATCCCGGTAACAGGTTGGGAAAACCTACCGGAAACAGGGCGCTACGTATTAGCATCAAATCATCCGTTGGGTGGCTTGGATGGAATGGCTTTAATGCACACGGTCGGAAAAAAACGAAAAGATTTCGTTTTTCCGGTTAATGATCTTTTGTTATTTGTCCCTAATGTTAAAGATCTGTTTTTCCCCTTAAATAAACATGGAAAAAACACGGAAAACATACGGCAATTTGACAATACATTTAGCTCCGGGCAATTAATACTATATTTCCCGGCAGGATTAGTTTCCCGTAAGAAAAAAGGAGTTATCAAAGACCCGCAATGGAAAAAAACGTTTCTGACTAAGGCCCGGGAACATAAGCGCGATATTATACCATGTCATATCGGGGGAAGAAATTCCAATTTTTTCTATAACCTGGCAAATTTACGCACTGCATTGGGGATCAAATCCAATATAGAAATGCTTTATTTGCCCAACGAAATGTTTAAGCAAACAAACCATACGGTTCCAATAACCTTTGGAAAACCAATCCCTATTGACTATTTTGACAGGAAAAAGAAAAAAGATATCGAATGGGCCGATGAGCTTAGAGAACAGGTTTACGCTCTGGGTAATAATAAGCCACTCCCCATCAACATATAAACTCAAGTCATTATGCAAGAAATCATCCAACCTATCGACAAGCAGCTCCTACAAAAGGAACTTACGGAAGACACCTTCGTTCGTAAGACCAACAATGGAAACAGGGAAATTTATATCCTGGATTACCATACGAGTCCCAATACGCTGCGTGAAATCGGACGACTTCGGGAACTTAGTTTTCGCGAATCAGGGGGAGGAACAGGCAAAGACTGTGATCTTGATAATTATGATGTAAAAGACGCACCATTCAAACAACTCATTGTTTGGGATCCTGAAGAAAAAGAAATTGTCGGGGGATATCGGTTTTTAGAAGGCAAGTATCTCGAAAAAGATAATAATGGAAGCTTATTAAGCCCGACTTCCAAGCTATTTAAATTTAGTGAGACCTTTATCAACAACTATTTACCTCATGTAATAGAACTGGGGCGGTCTTTTGTGCAACCTGATTATCAGCCACTCTACAATATCCGCAAAGGCATCTACTCGCTGGATAATTTATGGGATGGCTTGGGGACATTGCTAGTGGACAATCCTGACATATATTATTTCTTTGGTAAAATAACCATGTATCCCAGGTTTAATATTACAGCCCGTGATTTGATCCTTTACTTTTTAGAAAAGTACTTCCCCGATAATGAAGGCCTAATGAAACCTTACAACCCGGTGGAGCTGGTAACTCCACAAGACGAACTCGAACGGGTCTTTACCGGAAAAGATTATAAGGAAGATTATAAACTCCTTGTAAAACATGTCCGTAATTACGGAGAAAATGTTCCACCACTGGTCAATGCGTATATGAACCTATCATCAACGATGAAAACATTTGGCACCTCGGTTAATCCGGGATTTGGAAGTGTTGAGGAAACCGGAATACTAATTACCATCTCTGACATCTACGAGCAAAAGAAAGAACGACACGTGTCTCAATACACCGGATCAAAAAAAGGATAACATGCAAATAAAAAGTGCTGAATTTGTGATCAGCAGCCCCGGGGTTCAGAAATGCCCCGATGCTGACCGCCCGGAATATGCCTTCATCGGAAGGTCGAATGTGGGCAAATCTTCATTGATCAACAAGTTAGCAAACCAGAAAAAACTAGCCAAAACATCATCTACACCGGGCAAAACCATTTTAATCAATCATTTTGCCATAAACGGAGAGAAAATGTATTGGGCCGATCTGCCCGGATTCGGATATGCCAAACGGTCAAAAAAGATGATCAAACAATTGCAAACGATGATTTATGGCTATTTGAAGCACCGGTCAAATTTATTAACAACCTTTGTTTTGATAGATAGTCGACAAGAGCCCCAGGCAATTGACCTGAAATTTCTTGACTGGTGTGGCGCCAATCAAATTCCGATTGCCATCGTATTTACCAAAACAGATAAATTAAAACCGACGATTATCAATCAAAATGTAGATGCATTTCAGGAGGCCATGCTTGAAAACTGGCAAGAACTGCCGCCTATATTTCTTACATCAGCAATAAAAGATTATGGGCTGGAGGAAATATTGGATTTTATGGATTATACCAACACCTTTTATCAACCACGCGCTTTTTGAGCAGGTTTATATTTTGACTTTTTCAGGATTTTTTGGCTGTTTCCTTCCTGAAGAAGGTCCCGCATCGTAACATCCGGATTTTCATCCATATATTTCTTTATCATTCTCCACCCCAGCCACTCAGCAATTCGTGGCGGAGCTTCTTTGGATATTGTACTGGTAAAAGGGCCATCATCAACAAAATTCTTGATCTTTGGTCTGTCTTTCGAAAACAATAATTCCTCGTCAACAATCAAACCCCATACATAAACTTCATACTCTTTAATCCATTCCATTTGCTTATCCGTATATCGAATGAGAAATTTCTTTTCTTTATCTGGCATTAAAGCTTCCATCAAATACAAAAGTTTCCCTTTCTCCACCATCAGATCAAGCAAGGTCGGGTCTTCCTGAGGTTGAATATTGGGCTTTATAAGCGTTTGACAGACATCGGGAACAATTCGTTCCGGCACAAACCAACGTGATTTATACTTCGGCACTCCAACCCGGTCATAAAATTCCACCTCAGTACCCAAGTACATATCCAGCCCGATGACCAGATTATTCTCCTGATGAATAACAGGCTTTTTATAATTTAATGATGATATGTAAGTATAAATCTCAGGCAAATTAAAATCCGGAAAATAATACTTCATATGCTTAAACATATTTTCCAATTCACGTTCCAATGGCTGCAAATCGCTATACTGATCGCTCACACTCTCATATAAATCCTGATTGACAGGGTCTCTCACAAACTCCTTTAATGCATTCGCATCGGCAGAACTAATATCCTGGTCTATAAAAAAAGGATAATCCTTATGTAAATCAGCAATTTGATCCTTTGTCATATTCTCATCGCTCATTTCAAATATTGCCTGTCCATATCGTTTAATAGTTACATTCACATCGATGTCACTCACATCTACCTTTAGATTTCGTGAGGGATTACAGGCAAAAAGTAATAAAAAGAGCCCCAAAATATACGCCGTTGTTTTTTTCATATTGATTAAGATTGAATGATTGATGCTTCTACCTTTTTTTATGATCCATCTGTTCTTTTTGTCATGCTTCTCAAAAGAACAGATAAGTCTTTCCTGCTTTGCAAATTTATGACATCCTAAGTTTTCACCAACATACTATTGAAAACATTTAAAATATTTTATTGATTTAAGGAAATAATTGTATAAATTTGTTCAACTAAAGAACAAGTAAAAACCGTTTGTTAAAAAAACGTTTTTGATCATATTTTAATCTATAAACAATCGAAGAATATTTAAAAACCAGAATACAATCAGACAGTGATATAACGCCGGCCCAAACATTAACCAAATAAGATTTGGCAGCCGTGCCAATTATCATTAAAAACATCTCAACTATGAAAAAAATAATGATCGCAACACTGGCCTTAATGATGCTATGGCCATTTGGAAAAATCCAGGCTCAGGAAGACAATAAACCATTCCGCTTCGGACTACACGCATCCCCTTCTGTCACATGGTCCAAACCAGACCTGCAGGAATATGAGAGCGCCGGCACACGTTTAGGATTTTCTTATGGGATGTTGGCTGAATTTAGCATGTCCAACAACTACTCGCTTTCTACAGGTATTGACATTAGTTATTTTGGCGGGAAATTAAGCTATATTGACTCACTTAATAATTACAGTTTAGAAGACGACGATAATCCAAACATTAAAACTGCAGAAATAAAATCAACTTATAGCTTGCAATATCTGCAAATTCCTGTAATGATTAAAATGTCCACGAATGAAATCGGTTATTTTACTTATTTCGCCAATGTCGGGCTTGGTACCTCAATCCGCCTCGGAGCCTCAGTTGAAGATATATACGACCCAGCTGGAGATAAAAATGATGATGATAATAAAATTGATGATCTCAGTGAAGATGTTGCCTTATTCAGAGAATCGCTAATAATCGGACTGGGAGCTGAATACTCTCTGGGACCAGATATTTCACTTCTTGGAGCTGTTAACTTCAACAACGGTTTTACCACAACAATAAAAAGAGATAATTATCAACTCGACAAGCGCGGAAATGCAATAGTCAATTATATTGAGTTTAAATTCGGATTATTATTTTAACCCATTAGTTATACAGATATAAAGGTATATCATTGAATTTCTTAAATTCATGATATGCCTTTTTTTAACTTTGATATACAATGAATATAGCGTTAGCTCAACTGAATTTCCACATCGGGAATTTTGATCAAAATATATCCAAAATCATTTCCCACATCAAAGAAGCTGAAAATGCCGGAGCAGATTTGGTTGTGTTTCCGGAGCTGGCAGTTTCCGGCTACCCGCCCCGCGATTTTCTGGGTTTTGACGATTTTATTGACAAATGTGAAAAGGGCATGGAGGAAATCGCAAAGCATTGTCAAAATATAGCAGTCATCATCGGTGGTCCGGAAGGCAATCCCAACAGCAAAGGAAAACGCCTTTATAATTCTGCCTGGTTTTTGCATAACGGAACAGTTCAACAAACGTCCCGAAAAACCCTTCTGCCTACGTATGACATTTTTGACGAATACCGATATTTCGAACCTAATCAGGAATTTTCAACAGTTGAATATCAGGGCAAGAAACTGGCAATAACAGTTTGCGAAGATCTTTGGGGCATCGGGGATAATCCGGTCTATGCTGTAAACCCCATGGATGAATTGATAAAAAGTAATCCGGATATCATTATTAATATAGCGGCTTCCCCGTTTGATCATGAACAGGCCAAAAGTCGTTTGAATGTTTTACAAACAAACGCTAAGAAATACAACTTACCAATTGTTTATGTCAACCACACCGGAGCCCAAACAGAAATTATTTTTGATGGTGGTTCATGTGTATTGAATAAAAAAGGACAAAGCATTAAACAATTGCCTTTTTTCCGTGAGTCTCTAGATTATTTTGATACAAATAAGGATACAACAGCAAGAGACCCTCAGGATTTGCTACCCGGTAAGACAGAAAGTATTTATAATGCATTGGTCCTGGGAGTACGCAATTATTTTGAAAAACTTGGTTTTAAAAAGGCAATCCTTGGGCTATCCGGAGGCATAGACTCGGCGGTCACCCTGGCTATAGCTGTTGATGCGCTGGGAGCTAAAAATGTCACATCACTGATCATGCCCTCCGATTTTTCCAGCGATCATTCAATCAGCGATTCCGAAGAAATATGCCAATACCTGAATAGTCCTTATGAAATAATTCCTATAAAAGATATCTACAAGGCCTATACTCACACTCTGGAACCTTATTTTAAAGGCTTGCCATTCAATGTGGCAGAAGAGAATATTCAGGCACGCGCCCGTGCAGTATTACTTATGGCTTTTAGCAATAAATTCGGCAACATCCTGCTCAACACATCCAACAAAAGTGAAGCAGCCGTAGGTTATGGTACTTTATACGGAGATATGTGCGGAGGATTGTCAGTTATTGGCGATGTATATAAAACAGAGGCCTATGAACTGGCACGTTACATCAATCGGGATAAAGAAATCATACCCCAAAATATTATTGACAAACCACCCTCAGCTGAACTTAGACCGGACCAAAAAGATAGTGATTCATTACCGGATTATGCTATTCTGGATAAGATCCTTTATAACTATATTGAATTGCAGAAAGATCCGGAAGAAATTATTAAAGCCGGATTTGAAAAGGAAACAGTTCAAAAAACCCTGCGTCTCGTTAACATCAATGAGCATAAGAGGTATCAGGCTCCGCCTGTACTAAGAGTGTCCCCCAAAGCTTTTGGGATGGGAAGACGCATGCCCATCGTAGCAAAATATCTGGCATGAAAAAACGCTTCAATAAATATCTGAATATTTACTGAAGCGTTTTGCAACAGAAAAAAACGAAAATAAACCAAACATTTGCTGTTTAGCCCTGCTGAGGCATATTTACTGCTTCCACAGACTTTATCTCAGGTAGTGCCTTAATCATAGCCTGCTCAACACCCTGTTTCAGTGTCATTACACTCATTGGGCAAGTAGCACATGCTCCTTGTAATTCCACATTCACAACGTTGTCATCAGTAAGATTTACAAATTCTATGTTGCCTCCATCAGCTTCCAGATAAGGTCTGATTTGCTCAATAACGTTTTTTACTTTTTTTTCAAGCTCTTGTCTTTCCATAAAAATTTATTTGCTGGCAAAAATATGAAACTTTTTGAATTTGATCATTTAAAAACAACTATTTGCCTTTGTAATAAAACGAGCTTTTAGCCATTATCTTATTTCATTTTATCAAAAATTAGTAGCTACAACCCTCCGCATTCGGATCAATTTCAACTGCCGTCGTAGGATCCATTGTTTTGTTACGGATATCTACCTGCTCGATCAGGTTTTTAGCCATATCTTGAAATGCTTTTCCCGTAGCTGACTCCCATTCCATAGCCTGAGGTTTTCCGGCTTCCCCGGACTGCATAATCTTTTCATTTACGGGTATTTCACCAAGTAATGGAATATTCGTTTCTTTAGCTAATTTCTCCCCGCCTTTCTTTCCAAAAAGATAGTATTTTTTATCCCTGGCATCTTCAGGAGAAAAATAAGACATATTCTCAATAACCCCTAACACGGGTACCTCAATCTTTTCCTGACGAAACATACCTACAGCTTTTCTGGCATCGGCTAATGCCATTTCCTGAGGAGTAGTAACTATTACAGCTCCTGTAATAGCCAAAGACTGCACGAGAGTCAGATGAATATCTCCTGTGCCCGGAGGCAGATCCAAAATAAGATAATCCGCTTCTCCCCATTGAGCTTCTGTAAACAACTGTTTCAAGGCATTCGAGGCCATCGGGCCACGCCAGATTAAAGCTTGATCAGGATCGACAAAAAAACCAATAGACAATAATTTAATTCCATATTTCTCTATCGGAAGAACTTTAGTTTTTCCATCGACGTCAGTAGCCTGTGGTTTCTCATTCACCACATCAAACATCATCGGCACAGATGGACCATAAATATCAGCATCGACTAAAGCAACTTTTGCTCCGGTTTGAGCAAGACTTACTGCCAGATTGGAAGCAACCATTGATTTTCCTACGCCCCCTTTACCCGAAGCAACTGCAATAATATTCTTAACGCCGGGTAGCGATAAAATATCTTGCTGCGATTGCCCTTGTTTCGTATCCATCTTTTTCGCTTCTACTTTTTGACGTGCTACCACCTTAATATTTCCTTCAATTTTGGCATCATCTCCAAGCGATTCTTTTACAGTTTTCACACACGCCTGCCTTAGAGATTTAATAAATGGATCATTGGATTTTTCAAAAATCAGTGTAAAGGAAATTTCATTCCCATCAATGTGAATATCATTGACCATTTGCAAATCAACGATATTTTTTTTCTTTTCCGGATGTTCAACTTTCCGCAATGCATCCAGAACCTGTTTTTCTGTATAACTCATAATCAATCACTTCTGTTTATATGTTTAAAACAAACTATCTTTATTTAGATTTTGTAAAAGTAATAAATCAAAAGCAATTTACCAACCAATCGAGTAACAGAAACAAATTTAACAGATATCCCATAGTTACTGGTTCTATAAAGCTTTTGGAAAAATTAAGTATCTCTAATTTACAGATTTCACCCATTCATTTTCCCTTCATAAAAAACGAATAAAACCTTTAACCATCTGCCGATATGAAAACAATAGAAACATAGAGTTTGACTATAATTTTATTCGAACAGGTGAATAAACCGGTTTAGAAAAAAACAACACCCCATTGATTATCTCAAAGCCGAAATATTTTCCTATCAATCCAGTAGGGTTATTTTCACTCATTAACCTCAAAATAAGCATAATTTTTGATATTCAACAACATACTAAATCGATTATTTATATTATTTTTGAGAAAACAATATGTTACTTTTGCAAATAGATATTTTGTGAAACTATTCACAAAGTTTTTTGTTATAATTTTGCAGTAACCATAAATTTCGATAACCTTCATTATGGGAAAGGTAGTTAAAATCAACAAAGGGCTTGACATACCCCTGAAAGGAAAAGCCGAAAAGACAATAACGCCGGTGGAAGCCCTCACCTATGCGTTAAAGCCGACCGATTTCACGGGGGTGTTTCCTAAATTGCTATTAAAAGACGGCGCGAAAGTAAAAGCCGGAACAGCAATTTTTTACGACAAATACAATGACTCGGTAAAGTTCACATCCCCTGTCAGTGGCACGATACGAGCTATTAACCGTGGCCCGAAACGTGTTATAGAAGAAATTGTAATTGATCCTGATGGCAATCAGGAATACGAAACATTTGAACAGGCAAACCCTCAAGACCTTGATGCGGCGAAAATCAGAGAAACACTTCTGGAAAGTGGTTTGTGGCCTGCCATACGACGTCGGCCGTTTGATGTGATTGCCCGGCCGGAAGATGAGCCTAAGGCGATTTTTATCTCAGCCCTCGACACTCACCCACTGGCACCGGATTTAAGTTTTATTGCTCATGGTAAAGGCAAAGAATTCCAAAGAGGTTTGGATGCTTTAAGTAAACTTACCAATGGAAAAATACACCTAAATATTAAGGCAAAAGACAAAAACTCGGGTGTTTTCACAAATGCCAAAGGGGTTCAAATCAATGAAGTACATGGACCGCATCCTGCCGGAAATGTAGGAACTCAAATTAACAAGATAGACCCGATCAACAAAGAAGATATCGTTTGGCATGTTAATGTACAGGATGTCATAACAATAGGGAACCTCTTTTTAACCGGTAAATATGACGCAACAAAAATCGTGGCCTTAACCGGCTCCGAGGTTAAAAAACCTCAGTATTACAAACTTATCAATGGAGCCTCAATAGAACCCCTGGTAAAAAACAACCTTATTAATGATCATGTTCGTTATATAAGTGGCAATGTGCTCACGGGTTCAAAAATTTATGACAAAGGATATATCGGTTATTATGATCATCAGATAAGTGTTATTCCCGAAGGGGATCATTATGAATTTGTAGGTTGGGCAGCACCCGGTTTCAATAAATTCAGTATTTCAAAAACCTATTTTTCCTGGTTACGCCCGGGCAAAAAATACCGGATAGACACGAACTTAAAAGGTGGGCCAAGAGCTATGGTTATGACCGGATATTATGAGAAAGTGTTCCCCTTGGATATTTTTCCCATGCAACTAATCAAATCGATAATGATTGAAGATATTGAAGAGATGGAAAAGTTGGGGATATATGAAATTGCGCCGGAAGACTTTGCTTTATGTGAATTTATCGATACGTCCAAGACAGAAATTCAAAGTATCGTTCGCGAAGGTCTTGAAAGCGCCCGTAAAGAATTAATGTAGTTTATGACAGGTATTATGGAACTTGCATGCAATAGCTTAGGTTTAGTCAATTCTTTATGTATTTAAGACTATCATGTCCGTTTCATATTTTAATAGTGATATAAATTAAAACAGAAGCTGATTAATGAAAGCTTTAAGAGATTTTTTAGACAAGATAAAGCCAAACTTTGAAAAAGGAGGAAGATTTGAAAAGCTTCACTCCGTGTTTGATGGTTTTGAAACCTTTTTGTTTGTACCCAATACGGTAACAAAAAAAGGCAGCCATATTCGTGATGCCATAGATATGAAAAGGACCATGGCTACGGTTGTTTTAGCTATGATCCCGGCATTACTCTTTGGGATCTGGAATGTGGGTTACCAGCATTTTGAAGCAGCAGGTTCTAATCCGGAATTTTGGACTATTGTTGGTTACGGCTTAATAAAAGTTTTACCCATCGTTGTGGTCTCTTACGTAACTGGACTGGCCATCGAGTTCTTTTTTGCGCAAATCCGGGGACATGAAATCAACGAAGGGTTCCTGGTTACCGGGATGCTCATTCCGCTGGTATTACCCCCGACAATTCCCTTGTGGATGGTTGCTCTGGCCACAGCCTTTGCTGTAATCATTGGAAAAGAAGTATTCGGAGGAACCGGCATGAACATTTTAAATCCGGCACTCACAGCCCGGGCCTTCTTGTTTTTTGCTTACCCTGCGTTTATGTCCGGCGACCGTGTATGGATAGCTGAAAAAGCCGATACTTTTTCAGGAGCCACTCCCCTGGCAAATGCTGCGAACGGAGAATTGGCTGCCAATCCCGACTTTTTTGATATGTTTTTCGGTTTTATTCCCGGTTCCATCGGGGAAACTTCCACAGCTTTGATAATCGTGGGAGCTATTATTCTTCTTTTCACCGGAGTAGGTAGCTGGAGGATTATGCTCTCGGCAGTTGCCGGAGGCCTGATCATGGGATTACTGTTTAACCTTTGGGGCGCTAACGAATTTATGACCATTCCGGCGCATCATCAACTCGTTATGGGTGGTTTTGCCTTCGGTGTTGTGTTTATGGCTACTGACCCGGTTTCAGGATCTCAAACCAACAAAGGAAAATATATTTACGGCTTTCTGATTGGATTTTTAGCTATCCTGATCCGTGTGTTTAACCCGGCTTATCCCGAAGGAATAATGCTGGCTATTCTTTTTATGAATGTCATGGCGCCACTAATCGATTACTATATCATTCAGGCCAACATCAAACACAGAGCAAAGCGAGCCAAATTAAAAACAACATAACCCGGAAAAACAAGAAAAATGTCAAATTCATACATATTCCGTTTTGCCATAATCATGGTTGTTTTGGTTGCAGCTATTTTAACAGCTGTTGCAACTTTATTGAAGCCCATGCAAGAGGCGAATAAAAACGCTGAGAAAATGCAGGCAATCCTGAGTTCGGCGAATATCAGTGTAGAGCGTAGCGAAGCGATCGATACATATAAGGAACAACTCCTGGCCGAATATACGGTTAGCCTGGACGGGGAAATCGTATCAACCTATAAAAGCGGGGAGGAATCAGCAGATGACCCAAACCGGGCTTTCAATATCAACATGAAAAAGTTATTGGATAAATTAAAACGGTACAAAAAAGGAGACCTCTCCGAAGCACCAGATTTGCCTTTGTACGTTTTGAAAAGCACCGAAGGCGACTCGTTATTCATCATTCCCGTAAGAGGGAAAGGCCTTTGGGGACCCATCTGGGGTAATATTGCATTGAAAAAGGATCTGAATACGGTTGTTGGAGCCAGTTTTGACCACGACGGCGAAACTCCCGGCTTAGGAGCTGAAATCAATACGGATGACTTTGCTAATCAGTTCAAAGGGAAAAAACTCTTTAACGAAGAAAATGAGTTCGTTTCCATTGATGTCGTTAAAGGCGGAGTGGAAAACAGCTCCGTACCACCGGAACATGGCGTTGATGCCATCTCCGGAGGCACAATCACCAGTGATGGTGTTTCGGATATGATCGAAGATGTAATTAAGAATTATTTACCGTTTATAAAAAAACATAAATAGATATGGCTGAAACAAAAGAAAAAGAGCCACTGTTTTCATCAAAAAACAAGAAGCTATTATCCGAACCTATGGTCAGGAACAATCCCATTACTGTTCAGGTACTGGGGATATGTTCGGCCTTAGCTATTACAGTAAAGCTGGAACCTTCCCTGGTAATGGCCATAAGTGTAATTGCTATTATGGGTACAGCTAACCTGATAATCTCGCTTATGCGTTCGCTCATACCGCCGCGTATCCGCATTATCGTTATGCTCACGGTAATTGCCTCATTAGTGGTCCTGGTAGATGAAATTCTTGCTGCTTTCTTATATGATGTCAGCAAGCAGTTATCGGTATTTGTGGGATTAATTATTACAAATTGTATAATCATGGGGCGTTTGGAAGCTTTTGCATCCAGCAACAAGCCCTGGCCATCATTTTTGGATGGTATAGGAAATGCTGCCGGTTACGGCTGGATTTTGATCATAGTCGGTTTCTTCCGCGAGCTGTTTGGCTCAGGTGAAATTTTTGGTTACCCCGTTTTTGAAAAAATCGGTTTGTATCAAACGGGTTATGTTGATAACGGATTGATGATCCTTCCACCCGCAGCTCTCTTTATTGTAGGCATCATAATTTGGGTGCACCGCTCACGCCATCCCGAATTAATAGATATAAGCTAATAAGAACCGTCAAGAAAACGAATCATGGAAAATTTATTTGACATATTTATAAAAGCAATTTTTGTAGAGAACATGATCTTTGCCTACTTCTTAGGCATGTGTTCTTATCTTGCTGTATCCAAAACGGTAGAAACATCCACAGGATTGGGTTTGGCCGTAATTTTCGTATTGGGTATCACCGTTCCGGTAGATTACCTTATTAATGAGTATCTTCTGGCGGACGGAGCCTTAAGTTGGCTGGGACCGGAATTTGCAAATATTGACTTGAGTTTCCTCTCTTACATCATGTTTATCGCTGTAATTGCTTCTATGGTGCAGCTTGTGGAAATGGTTATTGAAAAATTCTCCCCCAGCTTATATGCCAACCTGGGGATCTTCCTCCCGTTAATAGCGGTAAACTGCTCCATTTTAGGAGGTTCCCTGTTTATGCAGGAAAGAGATTATAATAATATTGCAGAAGCCACAACTTTCGGATTAGGCTCCGGCGTAGGCTGGTTCCTGGCTATTGTTGCAATTGCCGCAATTCGTGAAAAAATCCGGTATTCCAACGTCCCCGCGCCTTTACGCGGACTGGGTATAACTTTTATCATTACTGGCCTGATGGGCATTGCCTTTATGGCTTTTATGGGTATTGAATTGTAAAAACAAAAAAACAAAAAAATGATATTGCTTGAAGCTTCCATAACTACCATTATCCTTTCCAGTGTAGCTGTATTTCTTTTTATCATACTGCTGCTGGTCTCGATATTGTTATATGCCAAGAAAAAGTTAACACCGCAGGGTGAAGTCAATATTACGATCAATGACGAAAAGGAATTGACAGTGAAACCCGGTGACACATTACTTACAACTCTGGGCAGAAATGAAATCTATTTACCCTCAGCATGTGGAGGTCAGGGAACCTGCGGAACATGTAGTTGCCAGATCCATGAAGGAGCAGGTGATATTCTCTCTACTGAAAAAGGGTTTTTCAGCCGTAAAGAACAAAAAGACGACTGGCGTTTAAGTTGCCAGGTGAAAGTAAAAGATGACCTGAAAATCTCTGTCCCCAAGGAAATATTCGGCATCAAGAAATGGCAGTGCGAAGTCATCTCCAACAAAAATGTGGCTACATTTATCAAAGAATTTGTTGTGAAGCTTCCTGAAGGCGAAGACCTGAATTTCCGTCCGGGAGGATATATCCAGATTGATATTCCGAAATACAGCATTGACTTTAGCAAAGATATCGAAGTGGAAGATGAATACCGTGAAGACTGGGATAATTCAGGGCTTTTTAATCTGACGGCTAAGAATTCGGAAGAAATTTTCCGTGCCTACTCCATGGCAAACCACCCGGGAGAAGGAAATATCATCAAACTAAATGTACGTATTGCCACTCCCCCATGGGATCGTGAGAAAAACCGTTTCATGAACGTGCCTCCGGGCATTGCTTCTTCCTATATCTTCGCCTTAAAACCGGGAGACAAAGTAGATGTTTCAGGGCCTTATGGAGATTTCTTCATTAAAGATTCAGACAAAGAAATGGTATACATTGGTGGAGGAGCAGGTATGGCGCCACTGCGCTCCCATATATTCCATCTGTTTAAAACAGAAGGAACAAACCGAAAAGTATCCTACTGGTACGGAGCTCGCTCCAAACGAGAGATATTCTACGAAGAGGATTTTAGAGAAATAGAGAAAAACAACGACAATTTCGATTTTAATATTGCTCTATCTGAGCCGCTGCCAGAAGATAACTGGGACGGATATACCGGTTTTATTCATAATGTGGTTCTGGAAGAATATCTTAGCAAACATGAAGAGCCGGAAGAAATCGAATATTATTTATGCGGACCTCCGATTATGAATGAATCCGTATTGAAAATGCTCGATGACCTTGGCGTTCCCGAAGAAAATATCGATCTTGATGACTTTGGAGGATAAACGACCTTCAGGGAAACGATCAATAATCCCCCATATGAGTAATGTGGGGGATTATTTTTTTGCAATCAAACGATCATAGCCTAATTTAAAGTAGTAATCAATCTATTGTTGCTTACTCGCCAATGATCTTAACCAAAACTCTTTTGCGCCGTTTACCGTCAAATTCACCATAAAAAATTTGCTCCCACGGGCCAAGATCTAGCTTCCCATCCGTAATAGCCACGGTTACTTCGCGTCCCATAATAGTGCGCTTCAAATGGGCATCGCCATTGTCTTCTGCCGTATTGTGATTGTAACGATCATAAGGCTTTTCCGGAGCTAGCCATTCCAACCATCTTTCAAAATCCTGATGCAGTCCGGACTCATCGTCATTGATAAATACACTGGCCGTTATATGCATAGCATTCACCAGGACAAAACCTTCCTGTATTCCACTGTTTTTTACCTCGTCCTCCACATCACTAGTGATATTGATTAGTTCTCTGCGGCTTTTTGTGTTAAACCAAAATTCTTTCCTGTGTGACTTCATATCAAACTCCTTTTATGTTTTTCTTCTTATTTCAAGAAACGAAATCTCTGCGAATTGGAACAAATATAAAAATAATCATTTAACACAGATGATACGAGCTCGTATTATATATACTTTACTTTTGTAAAAATTCAGTATATTTCATTTTCCGGAATCCTGGCAAAATAAGAAAATGATTATTTTAGCATGCATTAATAATAATAGAAAAATGAAAGTGTTTCCGGGAAACGGAACAAATAACGTTGAGTTAATAAAACATGAAACCTCCATGGCGTGGCGTTCATCACACAGGAGAATGATTAAAGGGCTGGACGAGTTGGATAATGCAAAGAATAGAATGTCATTTGTTGTCATTAGTAGTCATTTGTTGTCATTGATGGTCATTGGTAGTCATTAATGGTCATTTTCTATACTTCTGTGTTTGGCTGCTGTTAAATATAACTGTCTCAGAAAGCCCTGAAGTAAATGACTTATAATGTAGTAAAGCAAAATGACGCGCGAAGCGCAAATGACTAAAAATGACATCCGTCGAAGACGGATAAATGACGCGAAGCAAATGACAGTACGAGACAAAAGCAAGAAAACATAATAATGACATTATCAATATTTTGAAAA
>JAIPBW010000083.1 GCA_021738505.1 Bacteroidales bacterium
AAGAAAACAATGACATTTATTGTCATTAATAGTCATTAATGGTCATTTATAGTCATTTTCTATACTTCTGTGTCCGGTTGCTGTCAAATATAACCGTCTCAGAAAGCCCTTAAGTAAATGACTTAGAGTACAGTAAAGCAAAATGACGCGCGAAGCGCAAATGACTACAAATGACGCGAAGCAAATGACAGTGAGAAATAAAAGCAAGAAAACATAACAATAACGTTATCAATATTTTGAAAAATTTAAACATATGAAACCTCCATGTTTGCCTTAAACACACAAGCAAATGACTAAAGTTAAGCTACAGCATGGGGTTCCATAGTACCATTAAAATCAATTTAGACATATGAATTTGCGCCAAATAACAAGAATTTCGGTTTCTGATAGCCAGGTTTACCTTCTACGTGTACCCAGTGATCTGGAAAAGCTTCCTTTGGATGCTAAAGAAAAAGAATACGTTAAGAAACAACATCGTAAGCATAAGCAAACATTCTTCAATTTTAATAAATACGATAAGTTTTTGTTTGTATGTTTTTTGCCTAAAGCAGGCAAGAAAACAGAACAGGCGAATGATGCGCGTAAAAAAGCGCATCAGGTTTTTGAAGTGTTATCACGTAATGACATTGAAAATGTTGCAGTGAAACACGTTGAAAAGAAGGAGCAGGAGCTATTGGCATTTGCTGAGGGCTTTTTGTTGAGTGGCTATCAATTTAACAAATATAAAACCAAAGATGAGGCCGCCAACAAGAAACATTCTTTGCGTAATTTGAAGATTGTATCCAAAACACTTTCGCCAAAAGAGTTGCAGCAAATCGACATTTTAGCAAGAGCAAATTTCATGGCCCGTGATTTGGTTAATGAGCCTGTTAATCAACTAACTGCAGAAGTTCTTTCCGAGCGGATTTCAGATGAGTGTAAAAAAAGAGGCGTTTTAGTAGAGGTTATGAATAAAACGAAGATAGCCTCTCTGAAAATGGGTGGTATCATGGCAGTAAACAAAGGCAGTGTAGATCCGCCGACATTTACAATAGCCGAATGGAAACCCGAGAATTATGAAAATAAGAAACCGTTTGTGCTTGTTGGTAAGGGCATTGTCTATGATACTGGCGGAATTAGTTTGAAGCCATCAAATTATATGACCGGAATGAAGGCAGATATGGGCGGAGCAGCAACTATGGCAGCCACGATATGCGCGATTGCAGAAGCTCGCCTTCCTATTCATGTTATTGCGTTGATACCAGCGACAGATAACCGGGTGCATGGTAATACGATTGTTCCGGATGATATTATTTCAATGTATGATGGTTCTTCAGTAGAAATTGTAAATACCGATGCGGAAGGTCGTTTGATATTAGCAGATGCCCTTTCTTATGCCAAAAAATATGATCCTGAACTGGTGATTGATGCAGCTACATTAACAGGCTCGGCCATGCGTGCCCTTGGAAGCCACGGTGCTGTGGGAATGCACACAAAAGCAGGTATTCAGATGTCGAAAATGATTAAAGCAGGAGAAGATACTCACGAGCGTGTCGTTGAATTTCCTATGTGGGATGAATACGAAGAGATGCTAAAATCGGATGTGGCCGATTTAAAGAATGTGGGAGGCCCTGTTGCCGGTGCCATTACTGCAGGAAAATTTCTGGAAAAATTTACGGATTATCCTTATATCCATCTGGATATAGCAGGTGTGGCGCTTATTGATAAAAAAGACTCATACCGCGGCGTAGGAGCTACAGGTTTCGGCGTAAGATTATTGTTCCGTTTCCTTCAGCAGATGATGGAAAAATGATTACCTTCGAACTTTTAAAATATAAATCTTGTCCGGAGAATTTAATTTCGCGGATGCAGAGATTTTATTTTTTCTTTTAAAGCCCTTAAGGATTTGTTCCCGGGGAATGAAAAATAATAGTGTTTTTGAAACCAGGTTTGATGGAATCGGGATGTGTTCCCACGCAAATATGACGGGATAGACATAACACCGATTTAGTAAAATTTAATCCGATGAAATTCTATGGCGAAAAATTTTCGACATACAAGAGAATGATTCAATGGGCTGGCCGTTTCGATACTATTGGAGCAAGCAAAAGAATGTCATTGACGGGTTACCTTGTGAAACCATTTTCTGTTTCATCGGGTTCATTTATTGTCATTAGTAGTCATTTTACTGGCTACTGCCAAATGTAATTGTCTCAAAAAGCCCTAAAGTAAATGGCTTTGGAATAAATTAAAGTAAAATGACTCGCGAAGCGCAAATGACAATGAATATTAAAAGGAAGAAAATATAACAATCATATTACCAGTATATTGAAAAACTTAAGAATATGGATAAGGAAAAAAATACAATAGATCGGGCTAATGTACAGGTCGGAATAACACATGGAGATATCAACGGAATTGGTTACGAGATCATTATGAAAACCTTCACAGACCAAAGAATGTTTGATTTTTGTACACCAGTGTTATATGGATCATCCAAGGTTGCTTCTTATCACCGGAAGACGTTAAATGCAACCAATTTTAATTTTAATCCTATAAAGCGTATTGATCAGGCCAATCCGGAACGTGCAAATATTATTAATGTTTATGATGAGGAAGCCCGTATCGATCTGGGCAAGTGCACCGATATCGGGGGAAAGTTATCGCTGATTTCATTACAGGCCGCCATATCCGACTTAAAGCAAGATCGTTTTGATGCATTAGTAACGGCTCCCATAAACAAACAAAACATACAATCTGAAGACTTTCACTTTCCCGGACATACAGAGTATCTGGCCCAGGAATTTGATACTTCCGATGTATTGATGATTATGGTTAGTGATCAGATGCGAATCGGGGTTGTTACCGGTCATACGCCTCTTTCTGATGTCCCCGGAATGATTACCCAGGAGTTGATTATGCAAAAGTTGGAAAGCATGAACTATTCTCTAAAACGCGATTTTGGTATATCCAAACCTCGTATCGCTGTGATGGGCCTTAATCCACATGCCAGTGATGACGGATTATTGGGCAAAGAAGAACAAGATGTGATCATACCTGCAATAAACCAGGCTTTTGATAAAGGGATACTTGCTTTTGGGCCTTATCCGGCAGATGGCTTTTTTGGAACGCTGCAGTTTCGAAAATATGATGGCATCTTAGCTATGTATCACGATCAGGGGCTGGTGCCTTTTAAAACATTAAGCTTTGATAATGGCGTGAATTTTACTGCCGGCTTGCCTATTGTGCGCACTTCTCCGGGGCATGGAACCGGATATGATATTGCCGGAAAGAATGAAGCCTCACCAGCTTCGTTCAGGGAAGCAGTTCTGTTAGCAACTGAAATTTTTAAGAACAGAATAGAGTGGGACCAGATGCACCAGAATCCACTAAAGAATAATATTATGGAGAAAAAATATAATGCCTCCGAAGATAATTCGGCTGAAGATTTATCTCCTGAAAATGAATAGATTATTTAATTGAAATACTGACTATCTGATATTTGCTTATGTTATCCATTAATTATACACCGGATCAGTTACTGCAATTGACCGGAGGGGTTTATCATCAAAAAGCTTTTGACGAGGAAAATATTAAAGACGTCTTAATAGACTCGCGGCGTCTTGTAAATCCTGAGCATTGCCTGTTTATTGCGTTGAAGACACGTAAGAACGATGGACATAACTATGTCGCCGATCTTTATAACAAAGGGGTTCGGAATTACATCCTGGACCATATTCCGGATAACGCGCAGGATTTGACTAACGCCAATATTATTTTAGTAAAGGACACATTAAGAGCGTTACAGAAGATTGGCGAGTATCACCGTAAACAATTTGATATTCCGGTTATCGGAATTACAGGCAGTAATGGCAAAACCATTGTAAAAGAATGGCTCTATCAGCTTTTGCAAAATGATTACAATATAGTGCGAAGCCCGAAAAGTTATAATTCCCAGGTTGGAGTTGCCTTATCAGCTTTGCAAATGAATGAGGACAATAACCTGGCTATTTTTGAAGCAGGGATTTCTGAAACAGACGAAATGGAACGTCTGCAAGCTATTGTTCGTCCTACGATCGGAGTATTTACAAATATTGGTCAGGCGCATAACGAGAATTTTATCAATATTCCCCAGAAAGTAGGGGAAAAATTAAAACTTTTTACTGCTGTAGATACATTGATTTATAGTTCGGATCATTATGAAATCCGTGAACAGATTATCAAATCGGAATTATCACGTAAGATCAATATTTTTAAGTGGAGTAAAAATGCGGATGCTGATCTTTTGATTCAGGAGATATCAAGGAATCAACGACAAACGAATATCCGGGGGATTTATCAAAGTCGCAATGTCGAAATAATAATTCCTTTTACAGATCATGCATCTATTGAGAATGCAATCCACTGCTGGATGACGATGTTGCTATTGGGTTATGATAATGACACGATCAATGAACGTATGCAATCGCTTTCGCCCGTGGCAATGCGCCTGGAACTGAAAGAAGGAATTAACCATTGTTCTGTTATTAATGATAGTTATAATTCCGACTTTAATGCATTGGTGATTGCGCTGGATTTCATGAATCAGCAGAAACAGCATCAGAAAAAGACAGTGGTCTTATCTGATATCTTGCAGAGTGGAATGAATAATTTAACCCTGTACCAGTCGGTATATGAGCTTTTAAAAGAAAAGCAGATCGATCGGCTGATTGGTATCGGGAAAAATATAAGCCAGCAAAGCAATCAGTTTCAGGATATGGATGCTGAGTTTTATCCTTCAACGGAAGATTTCCTAAATAAATTTTCGATTGCTTCTTTTAATAATGAAACCATTTTGTTAAAAGGGGCCCGCATGTTTGAGTTTGAGCGCATTAATAAGGTTCTTCAGCAGCAGTCGCATGAAACGGTTATGGAGATCAACCTGAATGCCTTGATTGATAATTACAATTATTTCCGTTCTGTAGTAAAGCCCGAGGCAAGGATTATGGCTATGGTAAAAGCATTTTCTTATGGGAGCGGTAGCTTTGAGATTGCCAACATATTGCAATATCACCGGGTAGATTATCTGGGCGTAGCTTATACCGATGAGGGAGTGGAACTCAGGAAATCGGGCATTACCTTGCCTCTGATGGTCATGAATCCGGAAGAACATAGCTTTGACATTATGATCCGTCATAATCTGGAACCGGAGATCTATAGTTTTCGTGTACTGGATTTACTGGATAAAGCTATTGAGCGAAATATTGTACAAGATCAAAAGCCGGTTGGAATTCATCTAAAGTTGGATACGGGGATGAGACGCCTTGGATTTACGGAAGATGAACTCGAGGAGGTGATTGCCAAAATTCAAAACAACCCGTTGATCCGTATCAATTCCGTGTTTAGCCATCTGGCCGCAAGTGATGAGCCGGATGAGACAGCTTTTACAAAAAGTCAAATTAGCAGTTTTGAAAAAATGGCCTCGAAAATTCAGGATAATTTCGATTATGAGATCATACGGCATATCTCTAATTCTGCAGCAATTACGCGTTATACAGATGCGCAATTTGATATGGTACGCTTAGGTATTGGTTTATATGGTGTTGCCACAGACCCTGCCATAAAAGATAAACTGCGAAATGTGAGCCGTTTGAAAACCTCGATTTCTCAAATAAAATACATTAGTAAAGGAGAAACCGTAGGATATAGCCGTGCCTTTAAAGCAGATAGCGATATGAAAATCGGAATTATTCCTATCGGATATGCTGACGGGCTTAGCCGTATTTTGAGCAATAGGAAAGGAAAGT
This sequence comes from Bacteroidales bacterium, assembly GCA_021738505.1. GTDB lineage: Bacteria > Bacteroidota > Bacteroidia > Bacteroidales > PWNQ01 > PWNQ01. The sequence goes on from JAIPBW010000083.1 coordinate 5,766, forward strand.
TATGGGTTAATGGAAATTCTGCCCCGATTGTGGGTAACATTTGCATGGATATGTGTATGGTTGACCTGAACGGCCTGGAGGTTGAAGAGGGAGACGAGGTTATTGTGTTTGATGACCAACATAATATTGAAGAAATGGCGAAAGATTTGGGTACAATACCTTATGAAGTACTCACCAATGTCTCCAGAAGAGTGAAACGTGTTTATTATCACGAAGGATAAATTACGTTACGTTTTTTGAAAACAAACGTGACTTCCGTCACTGGCCTGTGTCTGTTTGGAAACAGCATCACATTTTACTCTGAATAAAAAGAAAATATTGCCTCTGTCGATATGGCTTAAGCTTTCGAAATTGCCCTGCCCTTTGGAGATGATAACATCGGCAGAATAAAACTCCTTGCGAAATGTTTCGGAAGCTTCGTGCACTTCTGTGCCCGGCGCATCGCTTCCGTTATCGATAACTCTGGCCACTTCATGCATATTTACTTGTTCTGCATCTTCAACAGTAACATCATTGATGATCGGAGCGCCTCGTACTGCGAATGTTATAGCTAAATCCGGATTTAGCTTTTGTATCTGCTGGATAAAGAGCTTGTCGAATACAATTTCTCCGCAATTATCACCTAAGTATAGGAGTGTTTTAGAATTCTTTATTTGATTTTTTAGTTCTTTATGATGATCAATATATAAAGGTTTAGAATGCTTATAATCAATTTCTCTTACTATTGCTATTTCATCAGTGTTTTGTTTCGAACCAAAATCAATAACATTAGCTGCAATTGCAATTTTTAGCGCTGAGCGAAATGGATTGGATTCTGTTTGTATCACCTCTTCCAAAACAATCGCCCGTTCCTGCATCATCTGGTTATAATGCTGTTTAGTCGATTTATAAGGATCTTTATTGTCAGTATGTTTTTTAATTATTTTCCAAATTTCGCGAATATAGTATGGTGTAGTTTTATTTAGCTCATTATTCGGCGATACGAGATCTAAAGACTCTGCCATAATTTCTTTTTTAGCAGTATCGTCCAAATCAAGAACAGATGATATTTTTAAGGCTTGTTGCAAATAGCAGGGGATGCATTCAAGTTCAGGTTTCATGTGATTACATTTGATTAATTCCGTGTTATGTTTTTTTCGCTATATCATACGGGTGAACGCACCCTAATTTCATCAGGGGTCGTTTTTTGTGATTAAATCTCGCTTCAAATCAGATTATAAGGAAAAATGTTTTTTATAATCATTTGACTAAATCACCATCGTTTATTTAAGCGACTAAGTTCTTAACAAAAGTAAAAAAATAATCGTTACTTTTCAATAGCAAGTTGAGTCATCGGAAAGATTGGAGTTTTTACATAAATTTTTCAGGATAGGTCTGTTCTTAGCTGCACCTAATACAAAAAGTAAATCGCCGGCTTGTATAAGTTCATTATGCGGGTTTGAGATGACCTGACCGCCGCGGGAGATGGCGATAATAGAAAAGTTTTTCATTTTATTTTCTATGGTCTTTACATTATTTCCGGCAATATTAGAGTTTGATGCCACCTTCCATGTAGATATTTCATGCTTTGGTGACTCTACCTTTAAAGTGCTAAAACTCGAGTCGTTTTCCACGGACAAACTCCGGAGCATTTTATATTCTCCTTCTCTTATTTTTTCGATCAATTCCTCAATTTGTGTTCGGGGGATCAAGAATTTAGCTAATACGCGGGCGAAGATCTCCACACTTGTCTCAAATTCTTCCGGGATAACTTCATCTGCTCCTAAATCGAGATAAATTTGGGTATCATTAATAAAACGCGAACGAACGATTATGTGGAGGTTGGGATTTAAACTGCGGGCATTTGTGATAATCCTTCGCATAGCTGCGCTGTCGGGAATAGCAATTACAAGAACCATAGCTTGTTTTATTCCTGCATGTTTTAATACCGTAGATTGGGTAGCATCTCCGTAAAAAATGGGAATTTTATTTTGTTGTTCTTTTTTCACAGTCTGAGGATTCATCTCTACGACATTATAGCGTAAATCTGCAAAACGTGCAGCCTGGGCTACATTTCTACCAACCAAACCATAACCCACAATAATAAGGTGATGATTTTCCGGCTTTTGCTCCCGGATCTCTTTGTCTCTCACTCCACTACGCAATCGTTCGGGTAATGGTAGTTTCATACTGTAATCGGCTAATTTGGGAGCTATTTTAAAAATAAAGGGTGTTATAGCTATCGTAATTACTGCTACTGCTAAAAATGTTTGGTAGGCATCAGTTTCTAAAACATTTGCTTCTAGCCCTACCTTTGATAGAATAAAAGAGAATTCTCCGACCTGACTCAATATTAAGCCTACTAGTACAACAATCCGGAACGGATATCCTAAAATAATTGTTGCGAGCCCGGCTATAAGAGCTTTAGCAACAAGAACAGCAATGGTAACAGCCAGAATGAGTAAGGGATTTTCAAATACAAACTGTAAGTTTAATAGCATCCCAATGGACACAAAGAAGAAGCTTGTGAATACATCCAGAAAAGGTAATATATTTCCAAAAGCCTGGTGACTGTATTCTGATTCTGATATTATCAATCCGGCCAAAAAGGCACCTAAGGCTAAGGAAAGCCCTATGCTTGATGTTAACCAGGCTACGGCAAATGCTATAACGAGAATAGTAAGTAAAAATAATTCACGGCTTTGGGTGCGGGCCACAATGTTTAGTAATTTGGGAACTAATGTGCGTGAGGCATAAATGAGTATGGTAATTACCGCTGCAGCTTTAATAATCGTAATCAACATCTCCATACCGGTCGCACTGCTTTCGCCGGAAAGCATAGGAGTAAATAAGATCATCGGAACAATGATCAAGTCCTGGAATATAAGAATGCCTAATGCATTGCGACCATGAGGCATTGAGACTTCGCCCCGCTCCTGAATTAATTTTAACACTACCGCTGTACTGGACAGAGAAGCTAAAAATCCAAGGAAAACTGCCTGCGGCCAGGGAAAGCCCCAAAGCCATGTTACCAGAAAAGTTACTGCAATTGTAATTGTTACCTGGAAAAACCCTCCTATAAGAACAGTACGTTTGATGTCACGTAAAGTTTGAAATGAAAACTCTATTCCAATAGTAAATAACAAAAGAATAATCCCGATTTCAGATAACATTTCTACCTGATGAGGATTTTCAATTAGGTGAAGCGCATGTGGCCCGGCCAATATTCCGGTTATTAAAAAGCCTAAAATGTTGGGAATATTCAATTTACGGGTGGCTAAAATGACAATAACTGATAATGTCAGAATAATGACCAGGTCTCTGATTATAGGAAGTTCCATATTGAAAAAAGTATATAATAATGATTATAAGCTAATCGAATAGACAAAACAAAAATAGTAAGATTTTAAATATCAACCCGTATTGTAAAATAATATAGAAATGGTTGTTCTAAAGCGTGTACATAATGCTTTATAACACAATAATCCGAAGAATTGTTTTATCACTCCCACAATTATCGTTGACGAACAAGAAAGATTATTTTAATAACATCACAGACCCGCTAAGTTCAATTGGTTCATATGTTCCTTCATGAATTTCTACTGTATAGACATACGTTCCAATGGGCAAAGCCTCTCCGGTTCCCTTTTCTTTGCCGGTCCATCCTTCATTATAGTCTGAAGTTTTAAATACAATATTTCCAAAGCGGTCGAAGATGGTAAGTTGGAATTTTGTTACATTTTCAAAGTTTCCTTTTACTTTGAAGATGTCATTGACTCCATCCCCGTTAGGTGAAAATGCGTTGGGTATAAAGTAGGTGTTGCAACGAATAACTTCTAATACAAAATTACTTGTATCGCTGCAGCTCTTACCGTTCATAACATTGCTGGCAGTAACTGTATACGCTTGACTTTCATCAGGTGAAACAAATACAGATGAACCGGATTGACCATTACTCCAGCTATAAGTATCAGCTCCGTGAGCCGTTAACTCAATATGTTCTCCACGACAAATTGTATCCTTAGGAGCTGTGATTTCCGGGTCGGGATAAGGATTTACAAAGACATTGCCTGAATCACTAGCTATACAGCCATACTGATTTGTAGCCGTTACCGTGTATGTTGTATCTGAGGTTGGACTAACATCTATTGAAGGTGAAGTGGCTCCTGTGCTCCATAAATAACTTTGCCCTCCGCTGGCATCTAATGTTCCGGTGTTTCCTTTACAAATAGTGATTTCCGGAGTTACGGATAAATTCGGAGAAGGATTAATATGTGCTGTAACGGTATCTGTATCCGAGCAGCCTAATGAGTCTGTGATTGTCACTTCGTAACCGGTTGTTGCATTTGGTGAAACTTCAATTGTATCTGTAGTGTCTCCAGTACTCCAGGTATAATGACGAGCTCCTGGAATTGTTGCTGTCAATATTGCTGTGTCTCCCTGACAAATAGAATCGTGATAAGGCGTGACGTTGGGCTTGCTGACTTTTATATCTAAGGAATCCACTAATGTATTTTTGCATAAATCGGTAGTCGTTACGGTATATAAAGTAGAGGAATTTGGATTGATAACAGTAGAATTTGTTGAGTCTCCTGTGCTCCAGTTATATGAATAGGGGCTGATACCATCTTGTGTAGATGTTGACAAAACAGTGGAATCCGAAGAACAAAGTACTGTGTCTCCCGGGGTTACAGAAGAACTCATAGGAGTGTAATCTTTGATATAAGCAGTGACTGTATCATTAGTGCAGTTTCTGTTGAAAATAATATCAATTGTTTCAATAGGTTCGTTAAGCGTGTCCAGCAGGGCATTAATGGTTATAGAAACAGAATCCTGACCGGCAGGAATAGTAACAGAGCCCGGAAGAGGCGTATAATCAACACCTGCCGTGGCTGTTCCGGAATAACTTAATGGAATAGTGGTTGCTGTTGACTTTGTTTGTGGAATACGAAAGGTTATCGTAGCATCATTACAGGCTTCAACAGCCATAGTGTCCACATTAGCATTTGAGTAGGTCTTTTCTATAGTAATCGTATTGGAAGAGAAACTATAAGCTTCCAGAAATACACCTGAGTCGTAGATATGATCACCTGCATCAGCAACGCCAATAAATATGCTATAGCTAGTGCAGGGGATAACTCTTGCCCAGGCGGTGAGTACAGTTGTAAATCCATCATATTCAATAGAGCTACCAAACTGGTTGTCAACATAGTACTGGGAGTTTGTGTTGTCGTTTACATTATCAATTGTAACTGGTGTATTGGTACCCGGAAGAAGTGCAATATTATCATTATTATACATTGTTCCGGTATTCGGGTTAATGCCGGAAGTGATGAAAAAACCAAAGACATCATTATAACTGCTGTTCACAAATTCAGGATATTCATCCGAACCAAAAACATAACGAAACCTGATGGTATCTGAAACGGGAATGAAATCAAACTGCAAGTATACGGCATCATTAACGCTATATCCCGGAATAAGGCCTTGTAATAAATTGTGTCCGCCCAGGTTTATGTTTTTTCCTGAACTGCCCGAGCTATTCCCCGGTATTAAAGTTACATCTCCTGAAGATAAGACAATACCGCTGTCCAGCCCAAGATTGGTTGTAGCTCCATTATCAAAATAACCAATGGATTCTCCCACACCGGTATAAGACACATTGGAAGCAATAACTCCCTGTCCGATCAGGAAGTTCTGGACAAGCTGTTGGGGAGTATAGCTTGTATCAACATTAATTTGAGCGGTTGCTGTATTTATATGAAGTAAAAGCAATACAGCCAAAAAACAAAAGAGAGTATTAATACGATTCATAATATTCATTTTCTTTTAATTAGAGTCTGTCAATAAACATCAAAATGTTGATAATTAAAAGAGTAATCACTGACAATCGTTTTCAAATATTTGTAATTTTACTAAAAAAAGCAGATGAAGCTATTTGATGATATTAAGATAAAATTTGAAAGA
>JAIPBW010000084.1 GCA_021738505.1 Bacteroidales bacterium
AATGGTCAATTGCTGTTTAAACAGCCCCTTACAAAAGGGAGGAATAAAATAGATATGAAGCCTTATGCTTCAGGGATTTATTATTTAAGATTGACCAATGAACAAAACCGGAATGTGGGTGCCGGAAAATGGATAAAGCGGTAGGAAACAAAAAGCCGCCTCCGGCCTTTATTATTATGTTATCTCTGCTGTACATACCACCAGCGGCGCCAGCCGGGAATTCTCCGGCGATGTGACGGTGCTGTACTGAGGGAGGCGATGGGGCGATGATGCGATGTTATGGAAAAATTTTCTTCAGGTTGCAGAGCTGCTTTCTTGTAGCTTCTATTTTCCGATTTGGGTCGGATAGGGAAGCAAATTTTTTACGGCTGGGATAATATTCTAAGAAGAATTTTTAAAAAACTGATTGTCTGATTAATTTATAATTACCTTTGAGTTCGATTTTTACAATTAATAATTTTAAAAAAGAAATTAAATGAAAGCCGGAGTTTGTCCTAAGTGTGGATACAGATATTCGTGGAGAGAATATCTGAAACTGTCATTTTCTAAATTTATTTGGGTAAAATGGAATTGTAAAAAATGTAATACGCAGTTAACGTTCAGTCCTGCAAGGCGGCTAATTGTCGCACTATTGGTTGCTGTGTTGTTGTATGGTTTCTTTATGCTAAAAGATGCCATGGAGCCGAACTTTCTAAACGGGTCTTTACTTGTTATTATGTTAATACCGGCTGTCGTAGCACTTTATGTTCTACTTGATCGATTTAAGGAAGCGTAAGTAGCAAAGACCTGTATTTCTGTGAACTTATTCAAAGTCCTAAACTTTTGATATCAGCAAAGAGTAGAAGTTATACAGTATTTTCTTTAGCAAAAAAAGTGTTGAAAATATTGGTATTAGATTTTCAATTTATTATATTTATGCTCATAAATTATTAAGCGGAAAAAAGTTTCCGGTAATATAATACCTGTTTTATAAGACTTAATCCTATGAAACGAGCATGTTTGCTTTAAACACACAAGAAAATGATTAAATCTAAGCTATTGCATGCGAGTTCCCCCGCAAAAATGACGGGGTAAACATAACACCTATTTAATAAAATTTAATCCTATGAAACACACATGCCGAGGCGTTCGGCACACAGGAGAATGATTAAATGCAAAGCAGCGGTTGGCATTGATGCGAACTGAGCGACTTAAGAGTCCCGATAGCTATCGGGATTAGCGAACGATGAGACTTAGAGAAAAGCGAACTCCGGTGAAACAGCTCCAGCCGTCGCGTTTCATCCCGTTTGATTGGAATAAAATCAATGGGACAAGCGGGGCAAGCACAACACGGAACAACGAACAAGGAACAAGGAACAAAATTCTAATCCTATGAGAAAAACAACATTACTTTTCGTATTTACAATGCTTGTGCATTTTCTTTTTGCACAATGGAATAAGGATACAACCTGGCATATAATAAAATTTGACAGCACGTATAAATATTTGAAGCAGGATACTTCAGCCCGGGATATCTGGGAGATAGGAAAACCTTCGAAAACGTTTTTTGACAGTGCCTGGTCGAAACCAAATGCTATTGTTACGGATACCAATGATAACTATCCGGCCAATAATCATTCATGGTTTGATTTATATCTTACATCAGATAATATAATAGAATATTATTTAAGCGCCTATATCAGTATTAAGCATAAATATGACACGGACACATTACAGGATGGTTGCTATATAACCGTTTCTTATGATCATGGAGCTACATGGCGAAATATAATTCATGATACGATCGGAATGAACAATGCTTTTCATATCCCTAATCAGGACAATCATCATGTCAGTAATTTATACACAGATACGAATTCTTTGGCAGGACAGAAATATGGGTTTTCCGGTAATTCCGGAGGTTGGGTTACAACCCAATTTGGTTGGCAGTATGCAGTAGCAGCAAATAAGAGTAATCCATACGATACTATGATCGTCCGGTTTCATTTTATCAGCGATAGTATTGATAATCCAAAAGAAGGCTGGATGATTGATAATATCCGGTTACATACGATCAGACCAACAGGAATTCAAACAGAAGAACAACCGGGCTTTCAGCTTTATCCCAATCCCACCAGTGGCATAGTGAATATCAAACTCGACAAACTCCGTCAAAACATCCGGCTCAGATTATTAACTACCACCGGGCAGTTGATAGAGCAACGGCAATATGAGAATAGGCAGGAAATTCGCTATGAAAGAAACGATTTGTCTCCCGGCCTGTATTTATTGGAATTAAAAACCGGTGATCAACCGGGAGTTACTAAAAAGCTGCTGGTGAAATAAAGTTGCCTGTAAAGCTGTCCACGCAGAATCCGCAAAGTGATGATTGAGTTTTTCTTTGCGGGCTTTGTTTTCTCTCGACTACGGCCTGTGAGTAAAACAAAAGTTATAAGTTTTGTTTATCAAAAAAATAGAAAAGAATTATAGCAGGGTAGAAGTGAGGGGTTACATTTTTTCTAAAAGTTCCGGATAAAGTGTGTTTTTAACCCAGCTAAAGTTAGGTTCGATGCGTAAAGCTTTTTTGTAAGTTTCTGATGCTTTGTGGAAATTTTCTTTAGCTTCATACGCTTTCCCAAGCCATACCATGGCATTCAGCTTTAGCCATTCGGGGAGATAGTCCGTTTTATCAAAGTTCTTTATGGCATTGGAATAGTATTGAATAGCCTTGTCATAACTGCCACCGAAAAAACCGGGCATGTGGTAATAGATATTGCCTTTTTCGGTCCATCCCATGGGATTAACTTCAGAGATTTCCAGTGACTTGTCTGTATATTTTTCACTTTTTTTACCCAAAAACGGTGCTTTGTATTTGGCCAGCCCGATTTCATATCCGTTTAACCCGGCCAGAAGAGCATAAGCTTCTGCTTTATAGGATGTCGTTTTGAGCTTTTCGGCGTTTACCAGGGTTTTATCCATAAGCTTACGTGCTTGGTCTTTTTTGTTGTTTCCCAGCAAATAACCGGTATAGCCGTATTGAGTGATGGCAAGGTGAAGCAAAAACTTATCGGAATTATCTTTCTGATCGTCCTGCTCCATTTTTTCCATGGTCGTTTTCCACAGTCCCATATCATCCGCTATGTAGGCTTTATAAATCTTCTTTTCATAAAAATCAAGAGAAGTTGCCGATAATCTGCCCGGTGCAAAGAGTATCATAATCAGCAAAAATGCTGTTGTACTGCGACTTATGACTTTAAAAGCTGACATACGTAATTCATAATTCATAATTCGTCATTAATTCATTTAATTCGTAATTCGTAATTAATCCGAAATTCGTAATTAATTCCCAATCCTCCTCCCTTTCCAAACGCCATAGCCACGTGCTTTGTTCAAAACGGAGCGATAAATAATGAACAAAAATGCCAACTGTTGCAACGGAGCCAGTAAGATGTTGTATATGGCATTTTGCCGGCTCGCCAGACTGGTGAATAGTCTGAGAAGGACGGCGCCTAAAAAGTAAAGTCCCAGACCTGCTATACCGGAATAAAAATAGACCGGAATAAAACCAAAAGTCGTTATTAATGCGAATAAACCCATAAGCACATAACTTTTCCCAAAAAACTCGTGCGTATTTTTGGAAAATCCGTTTAAAGCTTCCTGAAAATTAGTGTACATCCTGCATTTGATCTGTCCATTAGACAGCAAAGTATGCCCTTTGTTATTTTGTTTTTTGATTGCCCGCATGATGTTAATGTCTTCAACGGCTTGTTTTTTAAAACGTTTGTGCCATTGATTTTTGTGGTAATTTTCGGCTTCAAAAAGCATAAACTGTCCGTTGGCAGCAGCCAGTGAACTTTGCTTAGTGCTTTTTATCAGCGGTAATGGCAGCAGACTTGTTAATATCCAATTCATGACCGGAATGGTGATTCGTTCTCCAAAAGATTTCATTTGCTGCTGAGGAAAGATGGACAACAAAGAAAGCCGGTGCTTTTTGAGGTATGCCAGGGAGTTGATGATTAATTCCGAACTGATGGATACATCAGCATCGAGGAAAAGTAAATAATTGCCCTGTGCCTGACCGGCGAGCTGATAGCATGCATGGTTCTTCCCCAGCCAGTATTCCGGCAGTTTTTGGGTCTTTATCAGTTTGATGCGATTATCTTTAGCGGCATTTTGTTGAACAATCCCGGCCGTATTGTCATCCGAATCATCGTCATAGACCAGGATTTCAATGTTCCGGTATGCATTATTGGCGGTTTGTTGCAGCAGTCGGTCTATATTTTGAGCTTCATTGCGAGCGGGAATTAATACCGAGACCAGACCTTCTTGCCCGGTCTGTAGTTCAGGCAGGCGGGTTCGTAATATCAGGTTTACTACGCTGATAATAAGGCGGATAAGTAAAAAACCAAATATGAAGCCTGTGATGATGTCCATTTTTTTAGATTGATTTTTTTAGATTGATGTAAAAGATTGAATTAGATTGATGTAGATTGATTTGAATGAGTGAATTAAGTTGGTTAAGTTGATTGAGTTGAATTAAGTTCAATAAGTATATTAAGTGAATGAACTAATTGCTTTATTTGTTTAAGTATCTGGCGGATAGAGTATTGAGTGGTTCGCTCAAGTCGCTGACGTCGCTAAAGTCACTTCTACTCACTACCCACTATCTATCTACTATCTACTATCTACTACCTACTACCTACTATCTACTCCTGTGACATAACACCGAACCCCGGTGAAACAGCTCCTGCCGTCGCGTTTCACGGGGCAGGCACAAAACAACGAACAACAAACACTGAATACTGAACAACAAACGCTCAATAATTTCGTGCCTACGGCACTTTGTTATATCTCGCTAATCCTCTTGCTACCATAATGCCGTGCCTACGGCACTTTTGTGTTTTTAATTGCCTGATTGCCACTAGTTATTATAGTCTCGTGTCTCAGGCACATTTTTGTTTCTCAAATGTGAGATTGCAAGCAGATTAAATTTTTACTTTCATTCCTTCTTATCTCTTATTCATAATATCGTAACGACACCAAACACCAAACAACGAACACCGAACAATAATCTCACTACTCAATTCCTTTTTCCCGCTGGTTCCTGATGCATTTCTGAAAAAACAAATTATATTTTTCTTCCAGACGTTTTGTTGTTTGAAAGGGTTCATCCAATATTTCAAAATACACATCCATTGACGGTTTTTTGTGCGAATAGTATTCTGTTAGATTGGCGATAAAAAGTATTTCAGGTTGCAAATCAGAGTGTTTTAAAATTGTTTCAATACCTTTTTCAAACGTAAACTGACACTGATGTTGCGATTGGATTTGACCCTGCGGAAACATCAGCAGCAGGTTGTTGTTATGGCTTAAAATCCTTCCGGCATATTTCAGGGATTCAATGACCGAGCGGGAATTCTTCTTAATAGAAAAAGCGCCGGCTTTATTCAAAAACGATCTGTTTTTAAGTTGGTCTTCCAGCATCATCACATGGAATTTTTTTTTCAAAAAGCGGTTGTTGTAGTGGACCACGAAAAATCCGTCCCACCAGCTGAAGTGATTCGCAATGACCAGTACGGGTTTTTGCGGAGTCTGAATGGTATTATGGTAGCGTATTTCGCGGAAATGAGCGTGCATCATCCTGCGGCTGTACCAGTTGAAAAATCGCACAAAAAAAGGTGTATGACGGGCTTGTATCATTATTGCTTGGATTTGTACAATTGCCACCATGGCGTACGCGGTGACTCATGGTGTTCATAGTGGTATCCGAAAAAATAACAAGAGAGCATAGCCCAAAGGTGGTTTTTCTTTTGCGTCCGCGCCTTGTGAGGTTGCATATATTCATCATGCGGGCGTTGGTGGGGGAGGAACGTGCCTACATAAAAAAGCTGCAAAGTACCTAAGATCGCCGGAACGATCCAAAATACGATCACATTCGGTTCCGGAATATTCAGCACCCACACAAAAATGTTATAAAGGGCTGCCATGATTATAATCTGGATTACAGTAAGATAGCGCCACATAAAAGTAGCCCACCACACAAAAAAGTTCTGGTTGCCCGTATAATAATCCGGGTCGTTTTCCGTGGCCACATATTTGTGGTGTTTTCCATGGTTCTTTTTTAGTCGTTTGTAGGACATCCCGGCAAAGAGGAATACAGCAAGAGACCCCAAAATTTCATTGACTTTTCTTTTGGCAGAAACAGTACCGTGCATGGCATCATGGCCCGTAATGAACAGACCTGTGTAAAAATAAGTCTGGAGCAGGATATGCAGATACATCCACGGATTTGCCAGGCTGACATCTACGGAGGTGAGGATGTAGGCAAGGTGTCCGCCCCAGACAGCGATAATTAATATTGCCAGAAATACGCCCATTACAAAGTAAAATTTAAAATTAAAAAGAAAGAGAACTGTATGATAAACAATCCTAAGGCTATAGTGTTTTCAGTTTTGACTTTCATAGCTCTCCAGATTCCGATAAAAAGAGCGGATATCAATAACCAGGCGAGATAATTCTGTACTGGAATGCCTGTGCCTCCCCAGCTCCAAAAGTCAAGCTGAATGGCCACCGGCTCGAGTACCAAATCATACATTAAAAGCATAAAAGCGCCTGCAATAACCTGAGTGAAGAAATTCATATTCATTTTTTGAGTTATTGCAAAGACCATATAAACAAGCATAAGCCAGTTTACGCCAATGATCAAAGGTGTGTCCATGAGCTTTGGCCCCAGTGTTTCCCCATAATGATAAGACCCAAACACCAGTCCGGTGTGAACGCCTGCTAATTCTACCATAAAACCCAAAACGAACACCAGCACAAAGGCGATGATGTGCCTGATGTTCCGGTTTTTATGAAACGAAAATAAGATTACCGCAGCCAGTAATAGGTTTGCGGGTGTCAGTTCCTGAAAAAGTTCGCGATAACCGGGAAGACTTAAGCCAACCAACCCAACCAGGTAAATGATAATGAAAAACAGAATGATATAAACCGGTTTTATTGCTTTCATTTGTGTTGTTTTTTTATTTCATAAGCTGTAATCGAAGCTGACGCCAGGCAAAGCGGGATCCCGCCACCGGGATGTACACTGCCGCCCGTGAAATAGAGGTTTTTTATGGCTGCTGTGTTTCCATGTCGCTGAAAAGCTGAAAACATGCTGTTTGAACTGTTTCCGTACAATGCACCCTGAAAAGAATGCGTTTGTTCTTCTATCTTCCGCGGATCTAATAGTTCTTCAAATTCAATCTTGGGCTCAATATCTGTTTTCAGCATCCGGTTGATTTTTGTAATAATATTTTTTCTTGCTTCGTCGATCAGTGTATCCCATTGCTGTCCTTTGTTTGCCGGTGCGTTGATCATCACAAACCAGTTTTCCTTCCCGGCAGGTGCGTCGCTTTTTACGGCTTTTGAACTGATGAAAATGTAAACAGTCGGATCTTCATAAATGTTTTTATGAGTAAACATCTGATTAAATTCTTCTTTGTAATTATTTGAAAACAAGATATTATGAACGTCCAGATGTTCATGCGTGTCGTTTATACCCCAGTAAAAGATCAAAGCGGATGAGGAACGTTCCTGTTTAAGAATTTTAGAAGGAATTTTTTTCTTCGATAAAAGCCTGCCATACGTTTGAAATACGTCTGCATTGGTGACAACAGCATCAAAATAATAATCTCCGGAGCTTGCTTTTACCCCCTTTGCTAAATTATCTTTGAGTATAATTTCATTTACCGGGTCCTGAAAAGAAAATCGGATGTTGTTTTGTTTAGAAAATTCGAATAAAGATTGAACAATTTCATGCATTCCGTGTTTGGGAAAGAAAGCACCGATATTGTGTTCAAGATGTGAAATGACTGACAATGTTCCCGGTGTTTGAAAAGGGTCCGAACCGTTATAAGTGGCATATCTGTCGAATAGCTGGATAACCCGGGGATCGGAAAAATATAGTTCATTGACTTGATGCATGGTTTTTAAAGCATTTAACTTTCGGAAATTCAATCCGGCACGTAAGAAATCCCGGGTAAATATCTGGTTCAAAGTAAATGGGCTGAAAATAAAGGTGTTGGCTGTAAGCTGGTATAGTTTTTCAGCGTGTTTCAGATATGTTAATACGTTTGAAGCAGGTTCTCCGGTTTTGTTTTCAATTTCATCGGCAAACTCCTGCGGGTTTTGCCGGGCGTTAATGGTTGTTCCGTCCGGATAGAAATAACGGGTGACGTTTTCGAGTTTTTTATAGTCAAAGTAGTGGCGCGGGTTTTCATTGTAGAGTTCAAACAACTCATCAACCAGCGCGGGAAGCGTAAATAGAGAAGGTCCGGTATCAAACCGGTAATTATCTTTTTGAATTTGTTTGATTTTTCCGCCGGGCTCAGCCGATGATTCAAAAACAGTAACTTTCCAGCCGTCTTTGTTGAGGCGCAAAGCAGTAGCAATACCGCCAATTCCCGCTCCGATAACACATGCCTTTCTTTCCATGCAGTCAAAGTTACAGAAAAGACTTTAATTAACAATTATGGATAACAAAGTATTGATTATAGGAACCGGATTAGGCGGGCTTACTGCAGCGCTTAGACTGGCTAAGCGGGGTTTTAACGTGGAAATGATCGAAAAAGCCGACAGGCCGGGCGGGCGTCTTAATCAGCTGAAAAAAGACGGGTTTACCTTTGATATGGCTCCTTCTTTCTTCAGTATGTCTTATGAATTTGACGAATTTGCTGAAGATTGCGGTATTGAACTGCCTTTCGAATTTGTTCCTCTGGATCCTCTTTATACTGTAAGCTTTGCTAATTCCGACAAGCGCTATGTTATCTACCGGGACCTGAAAAAACTGGCAGAGGAGCTCAAAGATATTGAGCCGGACTTTGAAAAGAAGATAACTGCCTATCTGGAATCTGCCGGAAAGTTTTTCCACGACAGCGTTGATCTGGTGATAAAGAAAAACTTCGATACGAAGTTGCAGTATTTTTTAACGCTTGCCAGAGTTCCCTGGGGCCATGCCCCGAAGATGGTGCGAAACGTATGGCAGGAGCTAGACCGTTATTTTGATTCGGAAGAGGTAAAGCAAATCTTTTCGCTGGTTGCTTTTTTCTTAGGCGCTACACCTTTTGATACTCCTGCAATATATAGCTTGCTTTCCTACACCGAACTTGTCCATGATGGATATCACAACGTAAAAGGTGGTATGTATAAGATTGTGGAAGGGCTAATCAATGAACTGGAAAAGGAAAATGTCAAAATTCATTACAATACCGAAATTGTTGATTTTAAGGAAAACGGAAAAGGGCTGAAAACCTTTACCGATCAAAACGGAAAAGAATGGCAGGCTGATGATTTTATCGTTAACGGCGATGCTGCTTCTTTCCGTGGCGAGGTGTTCCAACGAAAAAAGTTTAAAAAGGAAAAACTGGATAAGAAGAAATGGACTTTAGCGCCTTTTACCATGTACCTGGGGGTTAAAGGTAAAATCGACGGTATTGATCATCACAATTATTTCCTGGGAAATAATTTTAAGGATTATGCCAATAAAATATTCAAGAATGATGTAAGTCTTGAAAAACCATACTATTATGTAAATGCAATATCCAAATTTAATGAAGATGCAGCACCTGCCGGGCACGAAAATCTATTTATTCTGGTTCCCGTGCCCGATCTGCGGAATAAACCCGACTGGAGCGACACAGAAACACTGGCAGACAATGTAATCCGTGATCTGTCGGAGCGGGTAGGGTATGATATAAAAAGCAACCTGGTAAGCAAAACGGTTTTAAATCCGCAAGACTGGTCCGGATTTCTTAATCTTTATCAGGGCAGTGGTCTTGGCCTGGCGCACGATTTGAACCAGATCGGAGCCTTTCGGCCATCCAATAAAGACGAAAAATTTGATAATGTCTTTTATGTGGGCTCATCCACTGTTCCGGGCACCGGATTGCCCATGGCGGTGATTAGTTCAAAATTAGTAACCGAACGCATAACGAAAAAATATGGAACTGTATAAGAAAAATGCTTTGGACATAAGCCGCATCACTACGGCGAACTACAGTACTTCTTTTTCGCTTGGAACAAGGATGCTGGGTAACCGCTATCGGCCGGGGATCTATGCAGTTTACGGGTTTGTACGTTTTGCCGACGAAATTGTGGATACCTTTCATGGCTTTGACAAAGAGAAGCTGATTAAAGATTTCAGACAGCAAACCTATGATGCTATCGAAAATAAAATCAGCACAAATCCGATCTTGCACAGCTTTCAATGGGTAGTGAACCGCTATCAGATTGATATGGAACTGATCGATGCTTTCCTGGACAGCATGGAAATGGACCTGGAGCATTCTGTTTATGGGAAAGATAAAATAAAAACATATATCTATGGTTCTGCGGAAGTAGTGGGCCTGATGTGTTTGAGGGTTTTCTATGACGGTGATGACCCGGGATATCAAAACCTGAAATATCCCGCAAGGAAACTGGGAGAAGCTTTTCAGAAGGTGAATTTTCTGCGGGATATGAAAGATGACTTTTATGATAAGGGACGTGTGTATTTTCCGGGTGTTGATTTTCGTGATTTTAACAATGAGGTAAAAAAAGAAATTGAAGCCGAAATCCAGCAGGATTTTAATGAAGCTTTTCAGGGGATTATCAAACTGAAGCCGTCCGCACGGTTTGGTGTTTATCTGGCGTACCGGTACTATCTTCAGCTTTTTAAGAAAATACAACATACCCATGCCGAAAATATTATGGGCAAACGCTATCGTGTGCCCAATTGGATGAAGATGGTGCTGTTGTTTAAATCGTATGTGCGTAACACAACAAGTTTATTCTGATGGAAAAATGGACGTATGCATTGCTGCTTCTCGGGAGTCTGTCTGTTCCGATTATTCGCAGCTTTGAAAAGAGAATATATTTTAAAGGAAAGTGGCCGGCTTTATTTGCCGGCATTTTTGTGATGATGCTGGTATTTATTCCCTGGGATGTTGCTTTTACCAGGCAATCGGTCTGGCAGTTTAATCATGATTATGTCGGGGGGTGGTTTATTGCCGGCTTGCCGGTAGAGGAATGGTTGTTTTTTATCATCATCCCTTATGCTGTTATGTTTATTTATGAAGTGCTGAAATACTTCCTGCCCCGTTTTTATTTCCCGCGGTTTGTCCGTGGTTTAGCGTTTCTGCTGGGGATCGGCATGTTTGTAATTGCCCTGGCTTTTACGGGAAAGATCTATACTACCATTGTTGCCGCTTTAACAGGAATACTTTTGCTGTGGCAAGTATTCGGGCGGTCCTGGAGTAGCTGGCTGAGCCATTTTTTTCTGGCTTATATTGTTTCTGTTATTCCGTTTCTGATCGTTAATGGCGTGCTTACAGCATTACCGGTAGTGAGTTATAATAATACCGAGAATCTGGCATTGCGCATAACAACCATTCCGGTAGAAGATTTTGCTTACCTGATGAGCATGATGCTGATTGTAACGATGGTTTATGAGCAGCTGCGGCGGAGGAGAGGAGCGGTGAGCGGTGAGTAGTGAGTTTTGTGTTTGTTGTTCAGTGTTCAGTGTTGATACAGGGGATTGTTCAAAAAACTGTGTCAACTTCCTTGCTGAGCATGCATCGCCCGGAAGCCTTAGGCTGGAGGGCGATGCATGCTGCTGTGTTATATGTATTGCTGATATCTTTCACCATAATGAATGACTAGTTCCCTTT
>JAIPBW010000085.1 GCA_021738505.1 Bacteroidales bacterium
CATAATACAATCCTGAAACAGTATAAACCTTTCCCGAGGGCGAAGTATAAGCATCGCAAACTTCCCCGGTCAGGGAAACATACGAACTTTCTCTGACATTCAAATTAATAGTAAAAATGCTGTCGCACAACCCGGCATTTCGGATCGTATCGTGATAGGCACCACTTAGTGTATATGTGTTTCCGGCCGGCGAAGTATAAGAATCGCAGACATCCTCAGTAATGACAGCATAGGTTGTTGTTCCCATATTGAGTTGTATTTCAATGATGCTGTCGCAACCGGCTGCATTGGGAATGGTATCAAAATATAATCCCGAACTGTATAGTATCTGCCCTGAGGGAGATACAAAGGAGTCGCACGCATGAATATTCATTTGGGAAGAAGTGCTTTCCAATACGGTTAAGTCTATTTGTATCACAGAATCGCAGAACATAACATTTGGAATTGTGTCGTAATATATACCGGATACAGTATGAATTGCTCCCGATGGTGCCAGATATTCATCACAAACGACTTCAGAAATTGAGCTGCCGGTATGTCCGGTTATTTGGAAAGTATCCGTAATAGTACTGTCGACATTAATTGATGTGTCTGTAACAGTAAGAGTTACATTGTAATTCCCCGGTCCATAATACACGTGAGATGCAGCAGAGTCTGAGCTTACTGTCCCATCGCCAAAATCCCAGAAATAAGTATCCCCGTCAAGGCTTAAATTTTGAAAATTAATTATTGTAGAGTCGCAGGTTTCAGCCCGGTTGTATGTAAATTCGCCAATGGGCAGGGATATTTTTTCTATGGTATCAATGCTTGGTGAAGACCACATTCCCAGTGTATCCTTAAATTGATAATGCAAGGCATACTCCCCTTTCCACAGCTGAGTCATATCAATTTGTTGCTGCAATGAAAAGAAAGATTGGGAAGGACTTACAGGATTTTCCTGAGCATTACTGAAATCATCATCAAACCAATAGCGGTATGCAATGATTTCATTATTAATTGCCTGGTTTTCCGGAATCTTATAAATTAACTGAGAAGCAGGACCACTATACTGCCCGCTGCTATCTAAAAATCTCATATAGAAAACATGCACACCGGGGTGTAGATTTCCCGCATCAATATCTGTTGATAAGAGCAGATTTTGAGTTCCGGTAACGGGCTCGGTAATGGCTTGCTCATAATTATCATCAAACCAATACTGATAAGCTGTAATATCACTAGATACTGAGCCACCGGAAGGGATAGCAAGTTTGTAAAAAAATTGCGTAACCGGACTGCTCCATTGGCCCCTTTCATCTTTATAACGCATGTAGAAAATATGCACTCCCGGACTTAATGCAGAGGCATCTATACCTGTAATTAACTGAAAGTTTGAGGAGGAGGTTATCGTTTGGTTTGTTGCATTTTCAAAACCATCGTCAAACCAATACTGATAGTTGGTTATGCCATTAGCCTGAACAGAAACTTGTTCCGGGAATTTATAAAAAAATTGTGTTACCGGTGAGCTCCACTGTCCTCTGTCATCTTTATAACGCATATAAAAAATATGTACGCCGGGATTTAAATTTTTCGCATCAATATCTGTAATTAGCTGAAAATTTGAAGAAGTGACTATCGTTTGGGTAATGGCATTATCAAAACCATCATCAAACCAGTATTGATATTCCACAATTTCATTATTCCCTGATCCGGCACTTAGAGAGGAAATCCGATAAACAAACTGAGCCTGCGGACTGCTCCACAAGCCATTGTCATCTTTATAACGCATATAAAAAACATGCACCCCCGTTGCAAGATGCGAAGCATCTATATCGGTTTGCAGATTTACTGTTTGCCCGGGAGTAATTGCTGTAGTCGTAGCTGCGTCAAAATCATCATTAAACCAATACTGATATGCATTGATCTGGTTTTGTGCAGACAAAACAAAGCTGCCAAGCAAAATTGAGAGTATGAAAATCAGGCGTTTCATAATTAATTGTCCTGAGCGTTAACTTCAACATCTACATTGAGAAACCCATTTGCATCGGTTCCTGAACTGATGGTTTTTGCGCTAATATGCGGGTTTTGTGGAACAAATCCCTCTTTTAGCGGAAAAAGGCCACCATAGATACCGACCTGAGTTCCGTCATCACCGTTGTAAGTGGTTTCAGCACTTGTTGTCAGGTGGTAATTATCATCGAAACTAAATGGTTCTGAAGGTGAGGAAGTAAAAACAGTTGACAAATCAATTCCTTTGTAATTATTGACATCAATTGGTGTACTGCCAAAGCCAGGAGTTGCATGCTGAGTGACACAATTTTGCACCGTATTTGAAGCACCATCAATCAAGTATGGACTTGTTGGTGAATGAAAAATACAATTAGTGATCACGTTTGTATTTGAATTCGTAATAATATCATAGCTTGAACTTGAAGGGCTGTACAAAAATGAAGAATTTTTAATCGAATTAGAATTGGTGTAATAAATCCTTTCATTAAAGATACAGTTTGTTATGAGACTGTTAGTTACCCCTTCCAAATCAAGTCTGCTGGTAAAAACAGACTGAATAAATGCATAGTTTTTCCTCAACGTGGCAGCAGTGCCACTATAGCTAAAGTCAAGCGTGTTATCAAATTTGCAACGCACAAAAGATACATCATCAACAATCTGCGAGTGATATTCTCTAATGTCATGGGCAAACTGCATGCCTTCAAAATACAAGCCATCAGCTCCATTTTTAATATCAATACTACCGCTGATTTGAGTTATGTATGTTGCAGCGGTTGAGTCGGGATGAATACCCGCTCCGAAAATTTTCAAGCCTTTTTCAAAGCCGGATGGAGCCGTAAATCCACCACCAGATAAATAAAGCGTATCGCCGTTTTCTGCTAAAGCATAAGCATCAGCAAAAGCTGTGTTTCCTGTAAATACGGCAGTGGTGTCGGTACTTTGCAACACAATGGCTGATTGTGCCATCATAAAATTTGCCAAAAAAAGGCTGACTGATAAGAGTATGATCTTTTTCATAAATAGAATAAATAGGAGGTTAAAAAAATATTTTTCTGACTTTTTTCTGATGCAAAACGTAACCTTTCTGATTTTGAGTTACGAAATGCAACACAATATAACTAATAACTTTTTATAAGTAAATAATAAAAAAACACATAACTAATTAACCAACTGTTATTCTGAAAGTTAAATTTTTATATAAATTCAATCTTTGAACTTTTTCATACCTGATATAAAAAATTGCTCTTTATTCAGGAGCATTTTTGAGGAGTATTATATCTCTCAAAGGAAGATTCTTCTCTAATAGCAAATGCGGAAAATCACTATTTTCACGGTTCTTTTGGGTTCATTTTTTTTTCGTTCTTAAATCGGATTATTGGGCAATTTTTTTATTCCTTCCTTTACAAATGAAACCATGAAATGGCAAAACCGGGAACCAGTATTTTCTGCCCTCATTCCATTTTACCGGAAAATTGCAGTTTGAGATAAGGTAGAGTCTGTCAATAAAGTCGAGTGTCTGGTTTATAATGCTCGAGTTCAAAGTTTACCCCGCATTTATCGGGGGCTTGCGAAGTATTTAAAACCAAGGAGTCCCGATTGGAACATCAGGATGACTGTTTTAAAAACGAGCGTAACGCAGATATCGGACATTATGGACAAACACTAGTTAGCTTATCCAAAGTGGAATTAATACTAACAGGAAAACTTGCATTATCGTTTGGCTATAATAATTGGACACATATAAGCCACTTAAAATAATTAACGGATCATCCGTATTTGAATCAATTTGGCCGTGGGAACATGAAGCGGAATATCTTATATTAAGGCAATTTGAGTTGTAAACGCTCCATTTTGTATGCCAAAAATTACTATATTCCCAATTGAGCGTTTTTTCACCAATTGAAATTGTAGCTTTTGACTTCCAGGAATTATACGTTATTGTACCGATAACTTCATTATCTTCACCATCGATAATTTCCGTATGTTGCTTAAAGACTCCCTTCGTTTTAAAAATGTATTTTTTGCCATTTAGCTCACCTTGTGCACTTTCTGAAAAACATTTGTTTTTTAACTCCCCAACTTTCTGTTTGTTAGAGTAAATACTTAGCAAGTTTGAAAATATTTTCTTTTTCCATTTAAGATAAGTTATCATATATCTGGATTTATCATATCACCTATAATTCATGTGTCAAATTTAAGTCAGCTACTCCCGCACGCTCAAGGGAACATATAGACTTAAAAATAATGCACTAATACAAAACTAGTTAAAATTCAATTTGTGTCAAAGAAAAAACACAAAATAAACGAACAAGTATATTTTTTGATGATTAATTGTTTGTAAGAGGAAACCTGAACCTTAACGACTAAATGCTTTCTAAAAACTTTCCGGCTGTTTTCATATGAGCCTGCTGTTTTTCCGGGTTCATTTTATCGAAGTTGCGCACCAGCATGTTCAGTCTGGGATTTTTCACAAAAAATTCGCGATTCACATGCAGAAACCTCCAAAACAATGCATCCCAGGTTTTTTGCCAGTCTCCTTTTTTGAAATCGCTCATCTTCATCAAATAATTGCTGCCACTAATATAGGGTTTCGTAGCCATCAGGCCGCCATCGGCAAACTGGCTCATTCCGTATACATTGGGCACCATCACCCAGTCATAAGCATCGATGAACATTTCCATAAACCAACGGTAAACCTCATCCGGATGGAATTCGCAAAGCAACATGAAATTCCCTATTACCATCAACCGCTCGATATGATGAGCATAAGCTGTATTCAGCACTTTCAGGATAACCTGATCCAGTGGCTCGACACCGGTTTCGCCTGTCCAAAAGGATTCGGGGATTTTTCGCTCAAAACCCCAAAAGTTACGGGTTCGCTCCCAGCTGCCTTTCCATTCATAAACCCCTCTTATGAATTCTCGCCAACCCAGAATCTGACGGACAAAACCTTCCAGCGAATTAAGCGGAATATCGTGTTGACCGGCAAATTCAATCGCCCGCTCCAATACTTGCGCGGGAGTAAGCAAACCCACATTTAAAAGCGGGGACAATACGCTGTGATGCACTATGTTTTCCTGTTGAACGATGGCATCTTCATATTTTCCAAAATTGTAAAATCTTTTTTCGAGAAATTGATCCAGCCATTCTGAAGCTTCCTTAAACGTGGTTGGATATATAAAATTTGAATCAATGGATCCATAATTTTCCGGATAACTTTGGCTTATTGACTTGCGTGCTTCGCGAACGAAACTGTTTGCTGAAGGAAATTCCACAGACGGCGGCTTTTCATTTCGCGGGTACCTCAACCGGTTTTCGGTATCGAAACTCCATTTACCCCCCACCGGTTTGCCTGCAGCATCAAGCAAAATACCATGTTTCTTCCGCTGATGGACATAGAAACTATTGTGAACCAGCTTTTCCCGATTCTCAAACCAATCGCTAAGCTCTGCTGTCGTATTGAGAAACATAGGCGAACTGAACTGTCTCCTTATGATTGCATTATCTGCGGTGGATTTTTGTAAGCGTTTTTCCAGCCAGTCGTCCACAACTTCGGTGTGATAGATTTGAGCTATTCCTTCACTTTTTAATTTGGGAATCAACTTTCGAATGTCGGAAAGCGAATCCGTAGCATGGATATAGTCCACATCAAACGATTGTGAACGAAGGAAATCCTCGTAAAACCTCATGGATGCCCGGTGAAAAACTAACTTTTGGTTGTGAAATTTATACTGGTTAAAAAAGAGCTGCTCTTCAACCAATAGGACTTTTGTGTCTTTTCTCAGACAAGGATTTTTTTCAAATAGCTGATGCGGAAAAACAATACTTACACGGTTCATTTTGATCCATTTTTTTGTTTTTCTTGAATTGGATTATTGGGCAATTTTATTAATCATTCCTTTAAAGATAAACCCATGAAACGGCAAAACCGAAAACCAATAAACTCTGCCCCACAGCCCATGTGGCCGGAAAGTAGCAGTTTGGTATAAGATATTGTCGTTTATTTTAAACTCGAGCCAGGCCTCTCCCGGAAGTTTCATCTCGGCATAAAGCAGGAGGCGTTTTTCTGCACGGTTAGCATAAATCACCCGCCAAAAATCGAGCGTTTCGCCGGCAGAAATCTGATCGGCATTTTTTCGTCCACGTCTTAATCCTACTCCTCCGGAAAGTTTATCCAAAAACCCACGAATTCCCCATAGCCAGTTGGCATAATACCAGCCATTTTCTCCACCGATAGCCCATATATTTTCCAGTGTTTGTTGTTCATTCTGCAACTGTTGCTCCCTTTTATCTTTAAAACAGCCAAATGCAGGAACTTCCGTTAGTTTAGAGATGCCGCTTTGCAACACTTTACTCGACATGGCATCAGTCCATCTGGAAGGTATCTCATGCCGCGCAATATGGTCAAAGGCAAGCTTTACCGCTTCTTCATAAGTAAGCAATTCTATTCCCAACTTTTTGTGTAAGTTATTCTCACGGGCAATCACTTCCACCTTCATGCTATCGACAAGATTTGTGGCGAGTTTATAGGATGTTGAAGTAACAAAATAAAGCCAATACGATGAAAGTCGCGGTGTCATTACAGGAACATGAATAATGATTCTTCGCAAATTGCGCACTTTGGCAAATTTCAGCAGCATCTCTCCATAAGTAAGCACCTCAGGTCCACCAATATCAAAATCTTTGTCGAACGTTTCCTCCTTCATCAAAACGCCCTGCAAAAATTCGATCACATTGCTGACCGCAATAGGTTGCGATTTTGTTTTCAGCCAGCGCGGTGCAATCATCACCGGTAATTTTTCAACCAGATCGCGGATGATCTCAAAAGAAGCACTGCCCTCTCCTACTATGATCCCGGCACGGAGCGTTGTCAAATGAAATTCGCCGGAACTCAAAATCGCTTCAACATTCTTGCGCGAACTCAGGTGTTTCGAAAGTTGCTTTTCATTTACTATTCCACTGAGATAAACAACATGTTTCAGAGAGGTTTGCTGAATGCGATCTCTAAAGTTTTCAGCTGTCTTTGCTTCCAGCTCCTGAAAATCGCCTTTAGCTGACGACATGGAGTGTATCAGATAATAAGCGGCATCTATATCTGTGGGAATATTATCGAGCGTTTCTTTCTGTAAAAAATCAACTTCAATCACCTGAAGTTGAGTGGAATCAAATTTTGATGTGTCAAACCGTTGTTTATCCCGCACGCAACATACAACCGTATGTCCTTTTTCCTGCAATTCAGGCAGCAATCGCTGTCCGATATATCCGGTCGCACCTGTTAGTAAGATTTTCATATTCTATATCCTTAATTTTGACAGGCTTCAATTTGCAACGTAATCCATGCTGGTAAACAACACATACTATCTTTCGTTGCCGGTTAGTTCGACAAATCAAAATTTATTACGACTGATCATCAAATAATTATAAATACAGGCCTGTTTTTATGTTCATATGTTTAAAATTTTGTTCCTTGTTCCTTGTTCCGTGTTCGTTGTTGTTGTTTGTCCGCAAATTTCCCTAATTACACACCAATTAACGCGGATTTAGTATATTCTTATTCGCAAATGTAATTCGTAATTCGTAATTCATAATTCAAGATCCCCATCACCGCCCTCTCGCAGAAACGCCAGCTTGCGCTTCGCGCGTCATTTTGCTTTACTATATTCTAAGTCATTTACTTCAGGGCTTTCTGAGACAGTTATATTTGACAGCAACCGGATACAGAAGTAAAGAAAATGACCATTAATGACTACCAATGACTACCAATGACCATCAATGACATTGTTTTCTTTGCATTATCCAACTCGTCCAGCCCTTTAATCATCCTCCTGTGTGTCGAAAAAAATTTCGCCATGGAGGTTTTATCTTAACTAAAACAATAAACCTGAAGATAAGTTTATCCTGTTCTTTCACTTTCATGCATTTGAATGTCTACGCGAACAATTATGCCTGTTACAATTCGTCCGGTTTAGGGGTTTACAGATTGCTCTGATTTCATGCAAATCTTATCTAAAAAAATTTTTATTGCCGACAAAAAAAAATTCTTACCTTTACCTCTCAAAGCATTCATGACCTAATGAGGAAACCAACGCTATGAGTCTTTTCCAAAAATCAGTGATAAAAAAGTACGTCAACGGCCTGGACCAGGCGATGATGGATGAGAAATTTTCGGCCTTTCAGAACTATTTCGCCGATAACACACGACAGGAAAACATCCGCAACTCCAAGGAGGAGCAGTTCCAGGAAGGGTTTTTCCGGGAGTTGTTTGTCAACGTGCTGGGCTATACGCTCAATCCCGACCCCGGCTTTAACCTCTCTACGGAGTTCAAGAACGTATCGGACAGCCGGAAGGCCGACGGAGCAATTCTGAAAGACAAAAAGGCAGTGGCAGTCATCGAACTGAAATCCACTAATACCACCGACCTGGACACCGTGGAGACGCAAGCGTTTGGTTACAAAAACAATAATCCGGGTTGCGCATACGTCATCACCTCCAACTTCGAGAAGCTGCGGTTTTACATCCACAACGCGGTCGACTATATTGAGTTTGACCTGTTCCGGCTCTCACGCGAAAGGTTTGCGTTGCTATGGCTGCTGCTGGCCAAAGACTCGCTGCTCAGCGACGTGCCGCAGGAAATGAAGAAAGCTTCCGTGCTGCAGGAGGAGGACGTCACCAAAAAGCTCTACGCCGACTATTCGAAGTTCAGGGAGGAGCTGTATCACAACCTGGTGCAAAATAACCCCGACCACGACAAGTTGCTGCTCTTCCGCAAAACCCAGAAGCTGCTTGACCGCTTCCTGTTCATCTTTTTTGCCGAAGACAAGCTGCTGTTGCCGCCCAACTCCATCAGCCGCATCGTGCAGCAGTGGGCCGACCTCAAAGACAGCTACGACGAGTACTTCCCGCTCTACCACCGCTTTAAGAAATATTTCGGATACCTCAACAAGGGGTTCAAAGGCGAGAAATACGAGATATTTCCCTACAACGGCGGACTGTTCAAACCCGACGACATCCTCGACAGCATCACCATCGACGACGAGATATTGCGCAAACACACCCTGCGCCTCAGCGGCTACGACTTTGAAACCGACGTGGACGTGAACATCCTGGGTCATATCTTTGAGCACTCCATCGGCGAAATTGAACACGTGCAGGCCGAAATCCAGGGCGAAGCCATCGACCGGCAAAAGACCCAGCGCAAGAAGGAAGGGATTTTCTACACTCCGAAATACATCACAAAATATATCGTGGAAAACACCGTGGGACGGCTGTGTGTAGAGAAGCGCAATGAGTTGGGCATCGTTGACGAGGAGTACACACGGGGGCGCCGCAATCGCAAAAAGGCTACCCTCAAAGCGCTCAGCCAAAAGCTCGACGACTACCGCGAGTGGCTGCTGTCGCTCACCATCCTTGACCCGGCCTGTGGCTCGGGTGCATTTCTCAATCAGGCGCTGGACTTTCTCATCAAAGAGCATGGCAAAATCGACGAGCTGCGCGCCGAACTTATGGGCGATAGCCTGGTGCTAAGCGACATCACCAACGACATCCTCGAGAAAAACATCTATGGCGTGGACCTCAACGAGGAGTCCGTCGAAATCGCCAAGCTGTCGCTGTGGCTGCGCACCGCCCAGAAAGGCCGCAAGCTCAACACCCTCAGCCAGAACATCAAGTGCGGCAACTCCCTCATCGACGACCCCGCCGTGGCCGGTGACAAAGCCTTTCGATGGGAAGAGGAATTCCCGGAAGTGTTTAAGCGCGGTGGGTTTGATGTGGTGATTGGAAATCCGCCGTATGTGCGAGTACAAGGGTTAAGAACAAATTTTAAAAACGAATCGGTTTTCTACGAAAACAACTTCAAGAGTGCTACGGGCAGGTTCGATATCTACATACTCTTTATTGAAAAGGCTCACAAATTAATTAGCAAGAGAGGGAATGTATCATTTATTCTACCTCATAAATTCCTTGTTGCAAGCTTTGGAACAGGAATTCGTAATTACTTAGCAGAAACAAAAGCGGTTAAAAGTATCGTCCATTTCGGTTCTGAACTTGTATTTGAGGAGGCTTCTACATACACATGTATTCTGACCTTATCACATGACAATGAAACTCTTAAATTTGCCGAAATTCAACCGCAACAATTGTTTTCAGGGTTTAGGTTTGATTGGCTAAAGACAAGTTCACTCAACCAAGATTCATGGAATTTGGTTGAAGGAAATGTGCAAACCCTATTTGAAAAACTTGAGTCTTCAGGCACTCATGCGAGCAAGATATTTAGCAAAATATCGAGAGGAGTTGTTACTGGGGCGGATGGCGTATTTATTCTTGAAGGTGAAATCGTAAGGAATACATTCAAAGGCTTTTCCAAAGAGTTAAATGATAGTGTTGAATTGGAGGCCGAACTAGTACATCCAATTATCATGGGAAACAGCCTATCGAGATACTGTGATATTAAAAATGATCTCTATATCTTATATCCGCACAAGTTTGATGGCAAAACGCTCCCAATAACTCCACAAGAGTTAGAAAAAAACTATCCGCGAACATTTGAGTACTTGTCAAAATTCGAGGAATTACTAGTTAATAAGAAAATTAAATACAAAACAGACCCTAAGTATTGGACAGCACTTCATAATTCAAGAACGTTTGAATTATTTCAATCTGAAAAGATCATTACTCCATATTTGAGCAAAAAAGGTCAGATGAGCCTTGATAAAGGTGGGATCTTTTTTACGAATGACAAATGTTCATCGCTCGTCTTAAATGATTATGTGAAAGAACCTATTGAATATTTTTTGGGTGTACTAAATTCTTCACTTACATGGTTTTACATCTCTAAAACTAGCTCGGAATATTCTGGTGGTTATTTCGCTTATACCAAAACTTATTTAAGTCCATTTCCAATTCCGGTTGAAAGTAATCTAGAATTAAGTTCAACAATTGCTGACACGGTTAAATCCTTGCTGGAATTAAGTGTACAATTTGGTAATATTGAAAATTCACTGCTACAACTTTTAATTTCCAAATTCTCAATTGAAAAGCCCACCAAAAAACTCCAAAACTGGCCGGAACTGGAATTCAAAGATTTTCTGAAAGAACTCAAAAAGCAAAAGGTCAAGCTCAGCCTAAGCGAAGAATCCGAATGGATGCAGTATTTCAACGAGCAAAAACAAAAAGCCAGTGACCTCCAATCCCAAATCACCCAAACCGACCGCGAAATCGACCGCATGGTCTACGAGCTATACGGCCTTACTGAGGAAGAGATTAAGATTGTGGAGGAAAGTGTGGGGTGAGGGGCTTCAGGCTGATATTATATATTTGGACTTAGTTTTTTGAAGCTTTAAATGAGTCCAAAAAGTGGCACAAAAATACTCTGGTTTAGATGGCGTAGTTTACTCCGGTATATCGAGCTAGCAAAAATTATCAGGTAAAATTAAAAAAAAGTAGCAGAACTATTTAAGGGGTACTATTAGCACTATAGAAAGAAAAAATAAGAAAAAAATATATGAAACCTCCATGGCGAAAATTTTTTCGACACACAGGAGAATGATTATTTAGCAAAATTCCGACCTTAGCGCAAAAAGATATAAGTTATGGCTAAAAAAGAAAACACCGTAGAATTTGAACAAGTCATTGAACGAG
>JAIPBW010000023.1 GCA_021738505.1 Bacteroidales bacterium
AACCCACCCTTTTTGCCTTTACGGACAGTGTGTATGAGGCGGAATGGCATTTCGGCGACAGCCTGGCGGGCGGAGCGGATACCTCTTCGGCCTTGTATCCCTCGTACAAATACCCGCAGCCCGGGCAATATACGGTTTGGGTAAAAGCCCTGCATTACGGTATGTGGGACAGCATCGCCAAAACCGTTACCATCTACCAAAATCCACAAATATCCCTGGGAAAGGATACCACAATCGCGGGCAACGACACGCTGGTATTAGACCCTGGCAGCGGCTACGTTAGCTATAAATGGAACACCGGCGATACTACACAAACGCTAACGCTCTACGGCAGCCAGATGTCACCCGGCAGCCACACCTACTGGGTGGAAGTAACCGACAGCAACGGCTGTAAAGCCAAAGCGTATCGCACCATCACCTATTCCGGCGTAGCCATCAACGAACAAAATGCGGATAAATGGAAGGTTTATCCCAATCCCGCGGAAGAAAGGCTAATCATAGAACTCGATCACGCCATATACGAAAAAGCCACCCTCAGGCTTTACAACCAAAACGGGGCCATCGTGCGCCGCCATCAATGGCCAAAGCAGGCAAAAACCCAACACCTCAGCCTCTACGGTCTCAGCGACGGCATCTACTGGCTGGAGCTGGACATAGAACAACGGAAATACCGGCAGAAGGTGGTGAAGCGATGAGGCGAGCTGGCGTCCCGATAGCTATCGGGATTAGCGAACGAAGCGACTGAGAGACTGAGAGTACGAGGGTACGAAGGTACGATTGTACGAAAGTACGAAAGTGCGATGAAGTGATGATGTGATGATATGCATGGAGCAGAGAGCATGGTGCATGGTGTGAAAATAGCCGAACTGCGAGCCCTCCGGGCTGGTTGATTGAGTAATTAAGTTGATTAAGTGGGATAAGGCGTTTTTTTGCATAAAATCACCTTCCCTGACAGGATTTGCAATGAACAATAAACTATAGTTTTGAATAACTGCACCACCCTGTCAGGGATGATCTTAAAAAATTCACAAAGGCTTATGAGCTTATTCATTATTTTGATCTTTTAAGAACAGTTCGCCAAAGTCTGCGATACTTTCTTTTATAGGTCGATAGGAAAAGTCTGTGAAAGTAGTGATTTTACTCCCGTCATAGTAATGGTTATTCATTGCAGTGCGGGCTGTTTCTTTTGTTATCAGCGGAGGATTTCCGCTAAAGAAGCTTCGCGTGGCATCCAGCCGCCAGACAATCTCTGCCATTGCCGGTGTTGCTTTATTATGAGGAGGTTTTACATTCAGGATATCGGCAATTTGTTCGAAAAGACTTTTGTAATCTATATTTTCTGCCACTAAAAGAAAACGTTCCTCTTCAATACCGGAAAACATTAGTTTTTCCATAACATAGGCTACATCCCGGACATCTACATATCCGTTGACTCCTTCCGTATAGAAATTAAGTCCGTTATAGAGTTTACTGAACAGTTGGCTGCTCCCTTTATCCCAGGGGCCGGGGCCTAAAATAATACCCGGGTTGACAACAGCCGTAGAAAGCCCTTCCATCTGTCCGCGCCATACTTCGCGTTCCCCAAGCATTTTCGAGATGCCATATTTACTGTTCTGATTGGAATCTTTCCACTGTGAGGTTTCACTTGTTTTTCCGTCCACGTCGCCACGGCCTAAAGCAGATGTTGAGCTTACGTGAATGAGTTTCTTTACATTTTGATGCAGTGCTGCATTGACAACATTAGCAGTGCCTTCCACATTAATTTTATGCAGCAGAGGTTTGTCTTTTTTATGAAAAGATACAAAACCTGCACAATGAAACAGCAGATCGTCTTTTTCCAGAAAATCCTCCAGAGAGCTTATGTCTGTTACGTCACCCTGATACCAATGGATACGGTTGAAATATTCATGGGGGTTGGTTGTATAATAGCCGATTATTTTTTTGACCAGATTCGTATTATCCTTTCTCCTTAACGCTTTAACTTCATAGCCCTGATCCAGAAGTCGAAAGATCAGGTGAGCCCCTAAAAGGCCTGTACCTCCTGTTATTGCTATCATAAGTCAAAAATACAATAAATTAATGAATCTTGTTTTCTTTCCTGATTAACAAAAATAAGCACAATGTGTTTCGGGCTTGCGGATCATGAAAACGATAAACCAATATTTTTGGCATCAATTTTAAAACCTCCACTCTGCAGATCAAATTGGTAAACAACAGAAAAACAATAAGATGCCAATGGGCTATATTGTCTTTTAATACACCGGATAGAAATGCATGAATTAATACAGGGTAAGAGTTAAAATTTTCGAATTATCTTTGCATAGCAAAACCTGAAAATCAATGCTCATGAATTTTGTAGAAGAACTAACATGGCGCGGTATGGTGCATGATATCATGCCGGGAACGGAAGAGTTGCTGGACAAGGAAATGGTAACGGCTTATGTCGGAATTGATCCTACAGCCGATTCTTTACATATAGGTCATCTTACCGGAGTTATGATGTTAAAACATCTTCAGGATGCCGGTCACCGGCCTGTGGTATTGTTAGGTGGTGCTACCGGAATGATCGGGGACCCTTCGGGGAAATCCAAAGAAAGAAATCTTTTGGATGAAAATGCATTGCGCAAAAATCAATATGCATTGGAGCTTCAGTTGCAAAAGCTGCTGGATTTCTCGCAGGAGAAACAAAACCAGGCGTTGTTAGTGAATAATTATGACTGGATGAAGGATTTTTCATTTCTGGAATTTATTCGTGATGTAGGCAAACATCTTACGGTCAATTATATGATGGCCAAAGATTCCGTAAAAAAACGCCTGGGCGCTGATTCACAAAATGGAATGTCATTTACGGAATTTAGCTATCAGCTTGTGCAGGGATATGATTTTTATTACCTCTATAAAAATTTAAATTGCAAGTTGCAGATGGGAGGTTCCGATCAGTGGGGAAATATTACTACCGGCACTGAGTTGATCCGCAGAAAATCCGGCGGAGAAGCATTTGCGCTTACTTGTCCGCTTATTACCAAGTCGGACGGAAATAAGTTTGGGAAAACGGAAGAGGGAAACATCTGGCTAGACCCCGAAAAGACCTCTCCCTATAAGTTCTATCAGTTCTGGCTTAACATTTCCGATGAAGATGCTACCCGACTGATCAAGATATTTAGCCTGAAAGATAAAGCAACGATCGAGAGTCTGATTGAAAAGCATCAGCAAGAGCCTCATTTGCGTGTTTTGCAAAAGGAAATGGCTGTTGAGCTTACTACGCGTATTCATGGGGAGAAAGAACTGCAAGCAGCTCAGCAGGCTTCTAAGATCCTCTTTGGTAAACAGGTAACCGAAGAACTGAAAGCCTTACCTGAAAAACTGTTACTTGAAGTCTTTGAGGGAGTGCCTCAACATGAAGCACAAAAGACTGCTGTAGAGCAAGGCATGGATATCGTTACTTTCCTGGCGGAAGCGTCCGGTGTATTTTCTTCAAAAGGAGAAGCACGACGAATGCTGAAAAGCAATGCTGTGAGCATTAATAAAGTGAAAGTGGATGAAAATCGTCAGATTACTGCTGAGGATCTTTTAAACGACAAGTATATACTTGTGCAAAAAGGGAAGAAAAACTATTTTCTGGTTCGTGTAAAGTAGTTTACTGCAGAAAGATATCCAGATACACTGGCAGATGATCGCTATAGCCTCCGTTGTATCTGTATCCTATAAAAGACCGCAGAGGTTTTTTGTTCCCGTCATCATCGGTAAGCAGAAAATCCGAATCAAAAATGTGAGCTTTACTTTTGGTAAAAGGTCCGTTTCTGTCTAAAAGGGGACGGGAAACAATTATTTGGTCCAAAATATTCCATTCGGCTCCTGTTTCTTCTTTGTAAAAGTGCGTTCCTCTATTTGCTTTTAAATAAGGGGTCATCAAATTGACAAGAAAGGTGTTTTCCGCGGAGTCTTTTGCATTTAATGTATTGTGTATGGAAAAATCTTCCGGTCCGTCATTAAAATCTCCCATAATGACAATATTTTGATTTGAAGGGCGATTTCGAAGCGAGTCTGTAACGGATTTCAGTGTTTTTGCTGCTTTTTTTCTTTTGGGCCTTGTGGCCTCTTCTCCACCCCAGCGCGAAGACCAGTGATTGACAAAAAAGTGCAGGGTATCATTGGAAAGTGTAAGTCCTTTTACATATAAAATATCTCTTGTGGGACGGGAGAAAGCTTTTCCCAAATATACCGGAATGGCACGTTTGTGCAAAATCGTCAGTTTTTTAGGCATGTAAGCAAGAGCCACATCAATTCCACGGACATCGGGAGATTCAAAATGAATAATATTATAGCCGTATTTTTTTAATCCGCTTCCGTAAAAAAGAGCATTAAGGGCATTGCGGTTTTCAACTTCACACAAACC
This sequence comes from Bacteroidales bacterium, assembly GCA_021738505.1. Classification (GTDB taxonomy): domain Bacteria; phylum Bacteroidota; class Bacteroidia; order Bacteroidales; family PWNQ01; genus PWNQ01. Next base: position 4,397 of record JAIPBW010000023.1, read on the forward strand.
CACAACGGCAGGAGGTTCCCAACCTCCAACACTTATAATTACACTTGAGAGCTTGTTGACTTTTTGCCAAAAACGGAATTCATTCCAGTTGCGGGGGCCGTCGGGGAGAAATTCCTGATCTTGTTTAAGAGTGTCATCTTTAGTGTCAAATAGATTTTCAACATTGTAAAACATCACGCGTAAGCCATCAGCTCCGCGGGGTTCCGGATGAAAATCATCCGGTAACTTTTCCTGATCTTGTGAAAATAATATGAATACCGGAAGGATTATTAACCCTAATGTATATGCTAAATGCTTCATTTTAAAGAAAAACTGCCCTGCGAATTTAGAGAGTGCGCATACCAGGTATGAAAAAGAGAGCTAATGAGTGGGTATATCCACAGGACAGTTCAGATTTTTGAAAGATGGCACAATATTTCTTTTCAATTCGAAATATAATACATTTTAGTACTCAATGCAAGTTTATTACAAAAAAAATTTAATTTAATTTAAATCCGGACTGAATAAATGATACGAATCTGCATTAAAATCAGGACGTGTGACGGGATGCAAAAAAAACTAATGTAAATGGCTAAATTCTCAATGGTTACTATTAAAATAGGAATGAGAAGATAAACAGGAAAATATGAAACCTCCATAGCGAAATTTTCCCGGCATACAGGAAAATGATTAAACGCGAAGAGCGAGTTGGCGTTGATGCGAGAGGGCGTCCCGATGAGGTTACGAAATCAGGAAAACAACGGACACAGAACAAAAATTTAAACATTTTAATTGTGAAAAATAGAACACTGATAACACGGATAGTCATTGATTAACAATGTAAAACTGTCTTATTTGTCTCTCTTTTAATTCTTTCTGTCATTTGCGCTTCGCACGTCTTATTGCATACAAAGCCATTTTCTTTAGGGTTTTTATGATTCGGTTAAATTTAACATCAGCCGGTAAAACCTCTACTACTAAAAACTAATGACTATTAATGACAACTAAATGACTCCGATGAAACAAAAAATGGATTCACGAGGGAACCGATCGATGACATTATTTTCCTAGGTCCGGCAGCCTGTTGACACCCAGCCAATTTAATCATCCTCTTGTATTTTGATAATTTCATCATGCAGCTTTCATAAAAGTGATAAAGCTCCGGCCTAAGGTTGAATTACTACTTTTTCCGTAAAAGATTGTTCTTTGGTCTTAATTTTAATAATGTAAATCCCGCTGTTCAGATGATTTAAATCAATCATATTTCCACTTTGAGAACGTCTTGCTATTTCTTTACCTGTAATATCAAAAACGGAAAGTTCGAATGTGCTGATTCCGGGACTTTGGATATGAAAAGTTCCACGAGAAGGGTTTGGATAGATCTTTAGTTTTTTGTTCTGATCAGCTACATTAATGCTGCTGCCTGTTAAACAGTTCAGGGAATGAACGGCATTTATTCTGCCACTGCCCATTTTTCCGGCATACGCCGCTAAATTTACGCTGTCAATATTATCTGCTCCCCATAATAAGCAGTTTTTCAAATCGCTGAAGGAGGCTGAAGGTTTTAATGACTTCATTAAACCCAAAAGGCCGGCTACTATAGGTGTTGACATAGAGGTCCCCTGACTGATATCATATTTACCGCTGAAGATGTTTTGTGTATAATAGGCATCATTAAAAGTGGTGCTTAGCAAGGAAATGCGTTGGCTTGCCGTTCCATTGGGGGAATATCCGCCGGGAGCTGAGACATCCAGCCAATCGCCATATTGGGAAAAAGAAGAGCGTTCATCATCAGCATTTGTCGAGCCAACGGCAATAACCGAATTGTAGGCAGCCGGGTAGAGCTTTTCGTTGCCGGCATCTCCTTCATTGCCGGCAGCGGCAACAATAATAATTCCATTATTTTTTACCGAGGTATAAAAGTTATTGTTTACACTGGAAAATCCTGTACTGCCCCATGAAGCACTAATAATATCGGCTCCGTTTTGGGCTGCCCATTGTACACCTCCAATGCCATTGTATGTGTATTCTCCGGAGCTACTGTCCGGAGCTGTCTTTATTCCCATCAGCGAAATGTCATAACCAATCCCGGCTACACCGGTATCATTGTTGGTTTTAGCGGCTGCCAGACCGGCACAATGCGTGCCGTGAGACCAGATATATTTGTCGGAAGAACTACCTCCTGAGGGTGGACTTGCATCATTGTCGTTATTGGAAATATCCCGCTCTTTGATAAACTTACCTGCTAAATCCGGGTGGTCTGTGTAAACGGCATTATCCACAATAGCCACGACTATATTGGGAGACCCGGTTGTGATATCCCAGGCCGCTTCAGCCCGGATCATATCCAAATGCCAGTTCCAGTCATAACCATAAATAGTGGAGGAATACATAGGATCATTGGGAGTCAGAAAGGTTTTTGTCAAAGGAATGCGTTCCGCAAACTCCACCTGAGGCAATTGAGAAAGCTGACGAATTAGTAGGTCAACCTTATCGGCCGGCTTAAATGAAACTTGCCATGTCCGGGATAATGTATCGCTTTCGATTGTAAACGGTTGTCTGGCTGAAGTAAACTGAACGTTCCAATCCAGTGTATCCAGAAAAGCTGTTGCATTTTCTGTTGTTGCGATATGCTCCTTTTCCAAAATCACATAAAGTTTACCATCTTTGTAGTCTGAATATATCGTTTGGGCAGCACCTGATGATATTATGAAAAAGGATGCAGCAAGAAATATGATTATTCGGATACGTTGCATATTGTGGTCGTTTAATATCTTTGATAAATAATAGATTATGCGTTCTTGTGTCCGGTTTTAACTCAGTCATTATAAAAGCGCCACCGAACGATTAACGAATCTATTATGGCCAAACACTATTTGTCTGAGGTTGACCGTACACAAGTATAACAGTTAAAAAAGCGAATGGTTTTTTAGATGAAAAAATAAAAAAGTTATCATTAAATTGTACTTTTGGTACGACAAAAAAAAACAGGTTATGGAAAAAATAAAGAAGTCTTTACGTGACAATCCGCTGATGCGATGGGTGATCTTATTTGTGGCCAGTGCGATAATGTTTATGAACTATTATTTTTATGATGCATTATCCCCGTTGAAAGATCTAATGACGACTAATCTGGGATTCTCTTCTTCAGATTATGGAATGTTTATGTCAGCTTATTCGGTACCCAATGTATTTTTGGCAATGGCTGTGTTGGGAGGAATTATTTTAGACAAAATTGGTATCCGGCCAACCGGGTTTATTTTTATACTTTTCATGGCATTAGGAGCCTCCATCACAGCTTATGGGGCCTCTGACGCATATTTAGCCGGTGGTTTTGGATACAGTTTTATGAATTCATTCCTCACTCAGTATTCTCCCGCTCTGAAGATGATGTATCTGGGATTTTTTGTTTTTGGCCTGGGAGCGGAAACCAGTATTGTAGCGCTTTCCAAAGTAATTGTGAAATGGTTTAAGGGAAAAGAATTAGCCCTTGCTTTGGGCTTAAATTTGGCTATTGGCCGACTGGGAACGGCCTTGGCGCTTTCATTGTCGCCGAAACTTATTTATCCCGAATGGACGAATGCAATTTGGTTTGGTGTGCTATTGTTGTGGATCGCTTTAGTTGCCTTTGTCATTTATATGTTATTGGACTTAAAACTGGACCGTCAGGAAAAAGTTAATGTTGAAGACCCTGAGGACGAATTCAAATGGGCTGATCTGAGATTTTTGGTTACCAACCGTTCGTTTATTTTTATTACGTTACTTTGTGTTACATTTTATTCCGCTGTATTTCCGTTTATTAAATATGCCCCTGACCTGTTAATGAATAAGTTCAGTATGGCAAGGGATACAGCCGGCAATGTTTCTTCTTACCTTATGTTTGGTACTATTCTGCTGACTCCGCTATTTGGCTGGATTACAGACAATAAGGGGAAGAGTGCCACATTAATGTATTTGGGTTCTGCATTGTTGATTATTGCTCATTTGATGTTTGCTAAAACATATATTGAACCCCGTATTCCGATCTTTATTCTTGGAATTGCCTTTTCTTTAGTGCCTGCTGCAATGTGGCCGGCAGTGACAAAGATTGTAGGGGAAAATAAACTGGGAACAGCTTATGGGTTTATGTTTTCTGTGCAGAATATCGGATTATGGGCATTCCCAATGCTTATTGGCCTTGTTTTGGATAGTTCCAACCCTAACTTCACCGACCAATATTCGCCCAATGAATTTCAGAATTTGCAACAATCCGGTCTCGTTTATTCCGGCTCTGTTGCAGACAGCGAGGAGGAAGCTGTGGCAAATTCCGAAATGAATATTTCCGTGGTGGCTTATCAGGATAGCCTGAAAGGTGATATTGTCTGGAAAGAAGAACACAAGCTAAAAACAGATGATAAGGGAGCGTTTGATATCGAAATTGGAAATGGGGATGTGTTGGTGTCTGCTGATTTTAGCAAGCTCGTGGATACATTAGACTACAAAGCGAAATTGAATGTTGTTGATGATGAAGATACAACAAATGTCTATGCCGGAGAGTTAGTTTATAATGAGAACAACATGTTTAAAACAAAATTATCTTCCGTAGACGAAGAGTATAAAGGACAGATCAATGAAGGTGTGTTTAGCGTGTATAGTGAGCAGGGAGGACTGGTATGGCGAGAATTAGCTACTTATCACATAAGCAATGATGGTGAAGTAGAGTTTTTAATAGGAAAAGGTAAGGTTATCTCTGCCAATAAAGATTATTTTGGTTTACAATCAAACCACTATGCCATGGAAGTCATTAAACCGCTGGATTATACAAATCCCATGTTGATGCTTTCCGGCCTTGGCGTTTTAGGGTTACTGTTTGCCTTCTTGTTAAAACGCGATGATAAGACTTCCGGATTTGGTCTGGAACAGCCAAATAAGAATGACTAAACCTGATATATACAGGATAATAATATTTGCTTTAGCTTTGAGTTTACCGGGATTACTGAAATCTCAGAACCTTTTGGTTAATGGTAGCTTCGAAACTTACAAATATTGTCCGGGGAAGATCAGGCATGAACGTATTGATGAAGTTCAGGCCTGGTCTCAACCTACGGACGGCTCCCCGGATTACTTTCATGCCTGTAGCAAAAAGGGCAGTGGTGTGCCGAAAAATAAGTTTGGTGATATTAAAGCTGCGCAGGGAGAAGCCTATGTAGGTATGCATCTTTTCGTGGTCAAACATCAGTTTTCCAATTATAAGGAATATCTTATGGGGCATCTTAAAAAGCCCCTGGAAAAAGGAGCACGCTATGCCGTGCAGTTTGACATCGCCCTGGCAGGGGAAGCTCAGTTCGCGATTGATCAAATAGGAGCTTTTCTTACCCCACAGCCGATACAGGTAAATACGTACGGAATGATCTTTTCTCTGGAAACATTTAATTTGGAATGTCACAATGTTACAACGTCCAAATATCCACGTCCGCAAGTTCAGACACCTGCCTCAGAAAAAATCACTAACACACGCTCCTGGCGTACGATAGTGGATACTATTGAGGCCGGAGGTGATGAGCAATTCATTATCCTGGGGAGTTTTTTTCCGAATAAGGAGGTTCACTCAGCACAAGTGAATCCGGAAGGTAAATATAGTTCGGCATATTATTATTTTGACAATCTGAACGTAACTCAGGTATCGCCTCCTCCGGAATTACCTTCAAAACCGGAAAAAGTAATTGAAGATGAGCCGGAAAACGTCCCTGAAGTCGATTCTACGGAAGTTGGGTTTACTTTTGAACTGGAGAATATCTATTTCGAATTTGACAAATCTTATTTAAAACCAGGTTCAAAAGAAGAATTAGAAAATTTGTATGGTTTTTTAAAGCGCAATAAGGACTTGAGAATAGAAATTCAGGGCCATACGGACTCTGTAGGTTCACAACGTTACAATCAACGCCTTAGCGAGCGACGCGCAATAACTGTTAAGCGCTATCTGGAGCAAAAAGGTATTGCCGGCGATAGACTAAAAGCCGAAGGCTATGGTAAAAGAAATCCGCTGCGTTCTAACCGCACGGATACGGGAAGGGCTAAAAACAGACGGGTGATGATCAGGATTCTTCCTCCTCAAGATGAATAGGATTGTTCTCAAAATATTGTTTTGCCTTATTATATCCGATATTAAATATTTCTTGCCCTTGGGAGTTCTTTAAAAGCCCATATTCCATAAGCTCCGGCATGTCAATGAAGTGGTCGCAATAACTGGCCTCTTCTAAAACATTAGCTGCTACTCCTAAATGAAAGGAGCGCAAGGCGACTTTTGCCAAAGAGCTTAAATTTTCTTCATAACCCGGTGATATTACGTTAACGCCTAAAATAATGTCAGCTTTATCCTTTACAGCTTTTGCCGGGAGATTATTCATTAAGCCTCCATCCCCATATTTTACCCCGTCGATATCTACCAACTGGAAAAGAATAGGAATAGAGGAGGAAGCTAAAACACGCTCACCGGCCGGTCCTTCAGTGAAAAAAGTGCTTTCGCCTTTATTCATATTTGTTGCGCACACAATCATTGGAATGTTAAGGTCTTCCAGATTACAATTGTCCAGCTTTTCATCAATCAGCTCTTTCATCCCGTTTAACTTCATCAGGCCACTACGAGGCATGGACAGATTTGTATACTGATAAAAAGACTTTTTCATAAGTATCTCTACAATTTCCCGTGGTCGATATCCGGCAGCATACAGCGTTCCGGCAATGGAGCCTGCACTACTGCCGGCGATAATAGAAGGATAGATGCCTAATTCTTCCATTACTTCGATAACTCCAAGATGAGCGAAGCCCCGGGCTCCGCCTCCGCTTAAGACTAGTCCCAGTTTCTTTTTTGCCATATCTTATTTTTGGGGTAAAATAAATAAATTTTTACAAATATGTGGTTAATTGCGTTAGATTTTTAACCTTTGCAACCTTAAATCGAAGAATTATGATCATAGTTACAGGAGCTGCCGGGTTTATCGGAAGTTGTATGATATCAGAGCTAAACAACCGCGGATATAAAAATATTGTGGCCGTGGATGATTTTAGTCGCAGCGATAAAAACTCCAACCTGCAGGATAAAAATTTAGTCGACAGGATTAACAGGGATGCGTTTTTAGAATGGGCCGGGAAAAACAAAAATGATATACAATTTATCATTCATTTGGGAGCCCGTACGGATACGGCTGAGTTTGACCAGGCGATATTTGAGCGGCTAAATTTAAACTATTCCAAAGCGATGTGGGAATTTTGTTCTGATAATCAAATTCCCTTAATCTACGCTTCGTCAGCAGCTACTTATGGGCTGGGAGAGCATGGATATAGCGACGACCATGATATCGTCGATAAATTGCAGCCTTTAAATGCGTATGGAAAATCCAAAAATGATTTTGATAAATGGATGCTTAAGCAAGAAAAGGAACCTCCTTTCTGGGCCGGATTAAAGTTTTTTAATGTGTACGGGCCAAATGAATATCATAAAAGCAGAATGGCCTCTGTGGTGTATCATGCGTTTCATCAAATTTCGCAAACCGGTGGCATGAAGCTTTTCAGGTCTCACATTCCGGAGTTTAAAGATGGAGAGCAAAGCCGGGATTTTATTTATGTGAAAGATGTAACCAATATGATCCTTTGGCTTATGGAAAACAAACCAAAGTCGGCAATCTATAATACCGGAACCGGAGTGGCGCGGTCATTTATCGACCTGACCCGGGCTGTGTTTGACGCGCTTGGCAAGGAGGAAAATATTCAGTTTATTGATACGCCGGAAGACATACGCGATAAATATCAGTATTTTACCAAAGCGGAAATGACCAAATTAAGAGATCAGGGCTATAATGAGTCGATGACAAGCCTGGAAGAAGGAGTTAAAGATTATGTGCAGAACTATCTGGTGAAAAAGAAATATCTTTAAGAGGAAAACCACAATTCAGCTTACAGAAGAAATAAATTCGATCAGTCTATTCATTCGGTTCATCCAATTGCGCTTTTAGTTCTACCAGAAATCCTCTGACTTTCTTCAGACGAGCAGAAATATCAGCGGCTTTTTCCGTAGACTGATGGTCTTTCTTTAGTTTTTCTTTGGCTCCGTTAAGTGTATAGCCACGTTCCTTTACCAGATGATAGATAATATGAAAATTTTCTACATCTTTTGCCGTAAAGTAACGGTTTCCTTTTTTATTGCGGCGCGGATTGATGACGTCAAATTCCTTTTCCCAAAACCGTATGTTTGAGGTATTCAAATGAAACATATTGGCTACTTCGCCAATTGTGTAATACATTTTCTCGGGTTTCCCGGATGACTTTGCCATAAACGTAGCTTTCTTCTGTGGATGTGTAAAAGTAGTATCTTCTGCAAAATTAAACAAGCTGTCGTAAAGATATATTTTCAACAAAAAAAATTACACCACAACACAACACGCACTCACTCTATTGATATTTTGTTTAAAGGATGGTAAATATTTCTATTTTTGCAAAAAAAATAAATGAGTTATATACAATAAAACGCCACAATATAGACGTTATTCCGTTTCTATCAGTTCATTGATGGTTGTTTTCAGGGCCGGCTTCTAATTAGCAGGTACAAGAAATAGAATTCTTGAGACAGCAGATGAAATGAAAAGGAGGTAATAAAAAACACATAGTCAGAAAAACGCTATTTTTTCTGGCTGTTTTTATTCAATTTTTTTGAAAGTAAAAGAAAGACTATGCACTATACAGTATTAGTTGTTGATCATGACGAAGAAGCTCGCGTAGAGCTTGTAGAAGCTTTGGTAATGCGAGGGTTAAAGGTTGTCAGTTGCGATAATTTTGATGATGCTTGCGATTATATTCTTAGTGACGGTACAATTCACGCTGTCCTTTCCGAATGGAATTTGCCCAGAACATCTCAATCGGAAAAATGGGTGAAAGGGCTGGAAATATTCAAAAAATTTCTGGGATTGCGCTTTGAACTGTCCTTGTTTCTTTATACTTGCGTAAGTGATACAAAGGATTTGACCAGCGGAGGAATAATCAACGGGTATTTTCTCAAAGATGAAAAAGTTTATGATGATATCGTGCGTAAGATCCAGGCCGAAATCGGAGAAAAGAACCATGCTCCTTTTTATGAAAAGCTTGTTCGCTATGCTTTAAAGGCTAAGGATTCCTGGCATACACCGGGCCATGCCTCCGGTAATTCGGTAAAATATTCGCCTTATGCAAAAGACTTTTATGAATTCTTTGGGGAGAATCTATTCCTTTCTGATGTATCAGTTTCCGTTCCTGAGCTGGACTCACTGTTGCACCCGGAAGGAGTCATTAAAGAATCCCAGGAACTGGCATCGCGGGCGTTTAATTCCCGTTATACGTTTTTCTCAACAAACGGAACTTCCACATCGAACAAGATACTTATACAGAGCCTGCTTAAACCCGGGGATGCTATATTGCTGGACCGGAACTGTCATAAATCAGTTCATTATGGAGTTATTATTGCCGGAGCCGAACCTCTTTATTTGATGCCTTCGGTTAACAATAAATATGGCATATTCGGGCCTATCCCCAAAAAGCGCATTATTGAATCTATGGATGATGCGATTGCAAAGGGGAAAAAATTGAAAGCCCTTATCCTGACCAATTGTACTTATGATGGATTGATTTATGATATTGAAGACATCGTGAATGAAGCACATAAACGGGATATTAAAGTGATTGTTGATGAGGCCTGGTTTGGTTATGCAATTTTCCATCATAAATTCTATCCCAGTGCTATGGCTGCCGGAGCTGACTATTCTACCCAGTCTACACATAAAACGATGAGTGCTTTTTCTCAGGCTTCCATGATCCATGTAAATGACCCGGATTTTGAAAATATTGAAGACCTGTTTCAGGAAAATTTTAATATGCATTCTTCTACATCACCCCAGTATCCCATGATCGCATCGCTGGATGTGGCTACAAGGCAAATGGTGATGGAAGGATACTCATTGCTGCAGCGTGTTCTGGAACTTTCGGACAAATTACGGGAGTCTATCAATTCCCTGAAAAAATTCCGGGTACTTGAAAAAGAAGATTTGATTAATCCCGAGCTGAAAGATGATGATATTCGACTGGATCCCACAAAAATTACTATTGATGTTTCTAAATCGGGGATGACATCAAAACAGATCGAACATTTGCTGCTTAGCAAGCACAATATCCAAATTGAAAAATCCACATTTAATACGATTACCATTCTTCTCACAATCGGAGCGACATATTCCCGTATCAACCGGCTTTATCTGGCTTTAGAAAATATAGAAAAACACAGCGGAAACCGTAAAGTCAGCGGGCAGGATAAAATCATGAAGGATTTTCAGCTTACAATTTCACCTATACGCTATCGCCCGCGCTTTGCTTTTTATGCGGAGAACGAGGAATTACCTCTTCGGCTGGCACAAGATCGTATTGCTTCCCGGATGGTTACTCCATATCCTCCCGGAATACCTCTTTTAGTGCCCGGACAGTTGATAACAAAGGATATTATCAATGTATTGAATACCTACCGGGACTATGGTGTGGAAATCCATGGCATGGAAGGCAGTCTGGTGAAAGTGGTTACTGAAGAAGAAGAAAATATCCTGAATGAAGAAGGCTTTGGAATTCAGGATTAAAACATAAGAAAATGGAATTTGGGTGGCTTTCCTTAATACCGGCAATTGTTACGATTGTTGTGGCTTTATCGACGAAACGTGTGGCTTTAGCTCTGTTTTTTGGCGTAGTTGCAGGAGCTTTTACCATTGAAGCAGGAGCTCTGAAAGATTCGTTATTTAGTATTTGGGATTATCTGTTGCTATCGTTTACAGATCCGGAGCGTCTGCGCATTGTTTTATTTATTTTGCTTATCGGCGGAATGCTTCAGATCATATATAAAGCGGGAGGATATGATGCCTTTGCCGGTCGTTTGAGTAAACGGTTAAGCAACGGAAGGCGCTCGCGAGTTACTACCTGGGGCATCTCCATGTTGCTTTTCTTTGATGATTATGCCAATGTGCTTATTTCCGGAGCCTCAATGAGAAATATTAATATGCGCAATGGCGTAAGCCCTGCTCTGCTGGCATATATCGTTGATGTAGTAGCTATTATGGCCAGTGTAATGATTATCTCTACATGGGCTGCTTTTGAAGGCGCGGTAATGGTTGATGCTGCTGAAAAAATCGGACGTGAAGGATCGCTCACTTTATTCTTCTTAGAATCTCTGCCGTATCATTTTTATACCTATTTGGCTATCATTCTTGCTTTTGTGGTTGCTTTCAGCGGGAAATGGTTTGGCTATAAGTTGGACAATAAATTGTATTCGGATAATACAGATGAAAACAATAAAGCAAACGGAAAAGCCTCTTATGTCGTCATTCCGGTGATTACACTTATCGGTTCTGCCCTTATCGGACTTTTTGCTTCCGGGACATATTTTTTATTGCAAGACGGACAAAGCTTTACGCTAATCAATATATTAGGGAATGCTCCTTCCGTAGATGTCTTAATAATGAGTACGGTGCTGGCGATAATTGTGCTGTTATTCCGTCTTTACCGGGATAAAAAGTTAACCGGAAATGAAGGGAAAAGCTTGCTTAAAGGAATGCGCAGCATGGTTGATGTAAGTCTTGTTATTTTTATGGCTACCGGCCTGGCTGCAGTATCTTCCGATTTAGGCACAGGCACATTTATTACGAGCTCATTTTCCGGGTACATAACTCCGGAAGTATTACCGGCCTTGATATTTATTATTTCTATGCTGATAACTGTTGCCACAGGATTTAGTTGGTCGTCCATGGCAATTGTTATGCCTATAGCTTATCAAATGGCTGCTGCTGAGGGGATGTCAGAGCTAATCCCCATATTATCAGCTGCTGTCGTAAGTGGAGCTGTCTCCGGAGAACACATGATACCTTATTCAGAGAAAGCAGTGATGACTGCAGCAGCGTGCCGGATTAGCCCGGTTTATCACATTCGTACGCAAATTTTACAGACCCTGACTGTTTTCACAGGCGGTGTGATTGCTTTTATCCTTATTGGTTTTCAAACTCCACTCATAGTATCATTTTTGGCCGGCCTGGCTTTTGTTTTGATGATGCATCTGGTTTTTGCACGCAAATCAGTTATGAAAACGGAATAATCAGGAGTGGTTAGGATTCTTTAGAAAACTTGATTCCGGCGCTTTATTATGAAAAGAGAAGTAAAAGTATATTTTCACTTACCCTGGTCAATAGTTATATAACCAGTGTTTTACAGTCTTTTTAACAGCCGGGCCTGACATTTTTTTGAAGCAAACTCAAACAGAGATTAGAAAATACGAAGAGATTATTTTAACGGACAGGAAACAAAAAATTAAAATTGATGTTTATAATTTTAGTTTGATAATGAGGATTTAGAAGTTTTTTGTCAGGGAGATTATAAATTGCACTAATGCTGTAATTATGATTTTAGCTTTATAATTAATATCTTTGTGCCCATAAAATGAGAATCATCCCGAAAAAAAGGGAATATTAGCAATAAATTCTAAAAAGGTTTATTGGCAAAGAATAAAAATCGTTCATTATTTTTGGCACTAAAATAAAGTATTATTATACCTGAAAACTTATAAAAACTATTCGATTATTATAAACCGTAAAACTGGTAAATTACATCAGGCAAAAAGCATTTAAGTTTTATACAGAAAAAGAACACAATGAGCAAAGATATTTATAGTGTAATTACAGGGACAGGCAGTTATATACCCAAGAAACGAGTAAAAAACGAAGATTTTCTAAATAACACTTTTTACGAAGCAAACGGTGAAAGGATTCCCAAATCCAATGAAGAGATAATCCAAAAGTTTGCTGAGATCACAACTATTAAGGAACGCCTGAATGTTAGTGATGATCTTTTAACTTCCGATATTGGTTATTTTGCAGCTCTGGAAGCCATCAAAGATGCAAATATCGATAAAGAAGAACTTGACTACATCATTCTTGCCCAAAACTTTGGCGATATTAATCCGGGAACAAATCGTACTGACATCGTTCCTTCGCTTGCAGCACGAGTCAAACAAAAGCTTGAGATTGAAAATCCTTTTTGTGTTGCTTATGACCTGCCTTTTGGCTGTCCCGGCTGGTTGCAGGGAATTATTCAGGCTGATTATTATATCAAGTCAGGAGATTCAAAAAAGATACTGGTAATCGGAGCAGATATTTTATCCAGAGTTTCCGATCCACATGACAGAGACAGCATGATTTATGCTGATGGTGCAGGAGCTACAATTCTTGAAGCAAAAGAAAGCGAGCAACCCATTGGCATCCTGGCTCATAAAACCCGTTCGGATACTTTGCATTATTCCCAGATGCTTTATATGGGCCCATCCAATAACCCGGATTATGAAAATCCGGAAGACTTATTTTTGAAAATGAACGGACGCAAGCTATACCAATATGCTTTGGAAAATGTACCGGATGCCATTCAGGCTTGTCTTCAAAAAAGCAATACCGAACTCAGGGACGTAAAGAAAGTGCTTATCCATCAGGCTAATGGAAAAATGGATGAAGCCATCCTTAAGCGCTTATACCGCTTGTATAATATAAAAAGCGATCCGGAAAAGAATATGCCAATGAATATTTCATGGATGGGAAATTCTTCCGTAGCCACGATACCTACCTTATTGGATATGATTTTGAAAGGGCAAATGGAAACACATGAAATTAATCCGGGTGATATTATCGTCTTTGCTTCCGTTGGAGCAGGAATGAATATCAATGCATTGTCATACAAGATGTAAAACCCCGGACTCGTTTTGATTTCTAACACCCTGAAAAAAAATAAGTTAAACCCGGACTAAAATAGGCGGGTTACGGTTCCAGTAGGCAGTTTTTGCTTGCGGGGTTTTATTTCTTTTTAAGATAGACCTGCGTATTGTCCTGGCTTAGGAGTATCAATTGGTCATTCGTTAATTCTTTTATTTCCCAGGTTGTATCCCCGTCAATAATGATGTGGCTTTGGTCTTCGGTAAATGAGAAATTCTTTTGTTTCAAGATCGTGTCCTCCCTGTTGATAATGTTGTATTTGTTATCTTTTGTAAATTCCATCGCTTCTACATTGTTCCTTGCTATGGAAAAGGCAAGAAGAGCTGACCCTAAAACATCAGAGGTGTCTGCTGCCTGAATATCTTCAATATACCACTTTCCTGTGATTTTTTCCTGAGTGTGCTGATTGTTTTGACAGGCTAATAAGCCCGAAAGAAACAAAACGAATAAAATAAATTTCCTGATTTTCAAGATATATACGACTTTTTCTGCGGAGGAATTTCTATTCTTCATATTATTAATTTGATTAATTTAGTACTACTTGTTCTTGTTTTAAAGGAGTGTAACTTGCCCCGAATTTTCGGGTGTAATGAGTTTGACAATAGGCAAAAATAAGCAAAAGGAGATTATCAGTCAATAATTTTAGAATAAATGTAAATTTGGTACAAGGAAAATCAGGTTCTGAGATTGTTTGTTTTTTCATATTCCATACTATCTTTGCTAAAAAAAGAAAAAACATGAGAGCAATTTTACAGCGCACAAACCGTGCAGAAGTACGAGTAGAAGGTGAAGTCAAAGGAAAAATTGATCAGGGACTGGTTATTCTTTTAGGTGTTGAAGAGGCAGATGCTGAGGATGACATACAATGGCTGAGTGGGAAAATAGCCAAAATGCGGATTTTCGAAGATGAAGAAAGGAAAATGAATAAATCCCTGATGGATATCGGAGGGCGAATTTTATTGATTTCCCAGTTTACGCTTCATGCAAGTGTGAAGAAAGGAAATCGTCCTTCTTTTATCAAAGCCGCCAAACCGGAAAAATCGATCCCGGTTTATAATAAAGTTAAAAAACAGCTCGAAGAAGATACCAACACTATAGTAGAAACCGGCGAATTCGGCGCTTTTATGGAAGTCGATTTCATTAATGATGGTCCGGTAACTATATTTTTGGACACCAAAAACAAAGAATAATGGAGATTAAAAAAGCCCAGAAACTTGTGGATGACTGGATACAGGAAAACGGGGTTCGTTATTTTAATGAACTAACCAATATGGCAATGCTTACAGAAGAAGTGGGTGAGCTGGCGCGAATTATAGCGCGCAAATATGGCGAGCAGTCCTTTAAATCCAGCGATGAAGACTACGATATGGCCGATGAAATGGCCGATGTACTGTGGGTGTTGATTTGCCTTGCGAATCAAACCGGTGTTGATCTGACCCAAGCATTGAAGAATAATATTGAGAAAAAAACCAATCGTGATGTAGACCGCCATAAGAATAATGAAAAATTGCTGTAATGCGAAAAATGCCGTGCTTATAAAATATGATGTCCTGTATGAAAACTATGAGTCAGTACAAATATTATCTGATCTTTTTGTGGATCCTGTTTATCGGAAATTCTGCCGCTTTAAATGCACAGACAATTATTAAAGGAACAGTTGTTGACCGGCAGACCAATGAGCCTTTGTCCTTTGCCAATGTTACGGCTCCGGGTTCCAGCCTTGGAGACATGACGGACATTAATGGCAAGTTTTCGATTCAATTTCATACCTCTGTGGACTCGATTGTCGTAACCTATGTAGGTTACAAAAAGAAAACCATTGGTCTCGATAATAAGGATTATTATAAAATCGGACTCCAACCGGTAGATTTTGAATTGTCAGAAGTAACTGTTACCCCCGGAAAAAATCCGGCACACAGAATTATTAAAAATGCTGTTGAAAACCGGGATGCAAACAATCCCCAATCCGAAGGTGCATTTAAGTTGGAGACCTACAATAAGATCATTGCCAATATCGACAAGGATTTATGGCGCACAGATACCAGCAAGCTGGACAGCAGTCAGATGGACCTCAGGGAAGAGTTTTCTGATAAGAATCTGTTCATTATGGAAACGGCCTCAAGGCGGTTTTTTGAAGCCCCCGATAAAACAAAAGAAGAAGTACTGCATACGCAGGTTTCAGGCATGAAGAGTCCGTTTTTCTTCATTATTGCTTCTCAGCTTCAGTCATTTACTTTTTATGAGGATTTGGTCAATGTTGGTGGCTATCGATTAGTCAATCCAATCAGTCCGGGAAGTACCAAAAAATATTGGTTTCGCATAGAAGATACTACTTATGTTAATGGCCCCAAAGACACTGTCTTCACGATCAGTTTTAAAAAACGCGGCGATCGCAGTTTTAAAGGAATGAAGGGAGTTGTAAATATTGGAAGTGATGATTTTGCTATACGATCCGTTATCGCAAGCCCGGATGTCTCTTTGCAACAAGCTGCAGAAAACCGTGGTAAAGATTCAACAAATCGTCGCGATAGTGCAAACACGAAAAAAGATAAAAAGAATTCAGAATCTGCGATTGAAATTGAAATACAACAAAAATATGAAAAAGTAGAAGGGAAGAAATGGTTTCCGGATCAGTTGAATATGGATATTACATTAAATTCGGCGACAATAAATGGATTTCCTGTGATTGTTCAGGCAAGGAGCTATATTCAAAATGTAGAAATGAAAGAAAACATCAAAAATAAAGTCTTTGATGAGAATTATCTGGAGATGAACAGGAATGCTGCAAAGCGCAATGACTCTTTAATGAGTTTATACCGAAGGGATTCCCTGACTTATAAAGAAAGAAATACCTACACTACTATTGACAGTATTAGTGAGGAATATGATCTGGAGAAAAAAATCAAAGCATATCGCATGCTTTTGGAGGGATACATTCCCTGGGGACCTCTGAATTTTGCATTGGATAAATTTGTGAATTACAATGTATATGAAGGTTTTCGGTTAGGTGCCGGCATCAGTCTCAATGAGCAGTTTTCCGGAAAAATTCATCCGATGGTATATGCAGGCTGGGGAACAAAAGATCATACCTGGAAATACGGCGGAGAGCTTGAAGTGGAGGTTTGGGAAAAACATGAGGTTTCGCTGAAAGCAAAATACCATAACGATTTACGGGAAACAGGAGCCTTACCTGAATTTGAAAGCAAAGGTTTGCTAAGCAGATACAATCTGCGCAATTATTTGATCAATAAGATGGACAAAGAAGAACTGGGGAGTTTGTCTGCTAAATTCCGGATGTTAAAATATGCCGAAGTAGAAGCCGGCCTCCGGCGCCGGGATATTCAGATCTTTGATGATTATCGCTTTGGCAGTTACAGGGATCATGCTTTTATAGGCATTAATGAATTCCGTTCAGCTGAAGTTTTTGCTCAACTGCGTTTTGCTTTCCGGGAACGACACGTTAAAACGCCGGGGAATAAATATTCTTTGGGAACGAGTTATCCGGTGTTATGGTTGAATTATACACGGGGTGTGAATATCTTAAACGGACAGCTTGAGTTTGATAAAGTAGATTTGCAAATTCAGAAAACATTCCGCACCAAATATTTAGGAAATACCGATGCATTAATCCGCGCCGGAAAAACTTCTGATAACATACCCGTCTCACTACAATATGCCGGGTTTGGCAGTTATTACGATTTTGCGATTGCTTGTCCGGGTACATTCAATACCATGCGGATAAACGAATTTGCAGCCAATGAATATGTAGCTGTGCATCTGGAGCATGATTTTAAGAAACATTTATTCCGCTGGGAAAATTTCCGGCCTTCTATAGCCATTGCAAGTTCGGCGATGTGGGGAAACTGGAATGGCGAGCAATATCAAAGCAATACCGGATATAAGCAATTGAACAAAGGGTATTTTGAGTCCGGTGTGATGATTAACAGCATATTGAAGAGTTCAATATCCGCTTTGGGGTTAGGCTTTTACTACCGGTATGGACCGTATAGTCTGGATACATTCCGGGATAATTTGTCTATAAAAGTAACAATGAGCTTACTTCTTTGACTATCGTTAGTCTTGTCAATCCTTGAGTTATATCTTTCTAAATATTCGTAAAGCAACTGTTTTTCCGAAGAAATAATGAGTTTCTGTGATTTCCAGGTTCAAATCTCCGGTTAAAAATTCCATTTGACCCGAAGCAAGATATTTTCGAAAATTCCGGTAATGGTCTCCGCCCACAAAATATTCAATGGCTTTCAGGGCTGTTTTCATAAATTTGGATGATCGGTCTGTGAAATCGTAATCAATGAGCATCAAAGAACCACTGGGTTGCGTAATTCTTATCATTTCTTTTATAACACTGCGGGCTGTATCAGCAGGCATTTCATGTAAGGATAGAGTTGTCATAGCCATATCAAACCGGCTGTCGGGATATTCTGTTTGACTGGCATCGCCTTTTTTGCATTGCGTTTTCTCTGAACTTTTTGAAGCCTGCTGTAGCATCATATCATTCAAATCCACGCCGGTAGCGTCAATGTTGGCCGAATTAAGGTACTTGATTTGATGACCCGTGCCACAGCACATGTCAATAACGCTTTTAGCATGATAGTGCTTTGCGAGTTGCGCTACACGTTTGCGCAATTTATGGATAAATGGATGTAAGAGAACATCGTATACCGGGGCAAAATAATATTCGTTCATTTAACAAATGTCGGTTAAAGGGGTTTTAACAGACCAACAAATGAGAAGGAAAAAGTTCACAAATTTTTGGCTATAAAAAAAGGCCACCCGGTATGTGAGGTGACCTTTTCGTTTTGACAACTCAGGTTACAACAGATGAAAGTCAAAGTGCATCTGATATTTTTCTTTTTTGGCATCCACAAACTTAGAAGCGTCCATGCCGTCAAGCTCTTCCAGGACATAATTTTTCAATGGAATGCAATCGGAATTTAATTGCTCTACTTTGATTTTTCCATCTTCTGTTAATGAGAACTCTACCCATACAGTACCTTCGAGGTTTTCTTCAACAGCAAACTCAGGGTATTCAATAGCTTGCTTTACGGTTTGTTTTAGCATTGCTGTGTCGTCTTCATCGGCATGTGCTGTGGTGAAACTTAAGAGGCCGATGACCATTGCTAATGTGAAAAGTTTTGCGTTCATAATTGTATTATTTTTAGGTTTAGGTTGTTGGTTTGTTAATGTGACGCAGACCTGTATGTTTTTGTTACAAACTATTTTATAGAAATTTATATAATCTTCTGGAATTCCCGTCTTTATTGCAATAACTAATTTGATAAAATCTTATAACTTTGCCTCATGACTATGCAGATAAAAAAGTTTAACTACCCGGAAACCGGGTTAATGGATCAGGCTTTTAAAATCCGGGAAAAGGTTTTTATCCGGGAACAGGGCGTTCCTGAGGACCTGGAAAAAGATTCTTCCGACCGGGATGCGGTGCATTACATTTTGTTTGATGAGGAAAAACCTATAGCAACAGCCCGCAGAAGAAAAACTACGAATGGAATAAAACTGGAACGTTTTGCTGTATTAAGCGAATACCGTAATCACGGCATAGGCTCTAAAGTTTTGCATTTTGTGCTTGAAGATTTGAAAAACGAGGATACCACAATTTACCTGAATTCACAGGAAAAAGCAGTCCCTTTTTATGAACGCTACGGATTTGTGAAATCCGGCGAACCATTTATGGAAGCGGGAATAAGACATTTTCTGATGTATTACAATGCGTAATCTTCCCAGCCGTTTTCAGTCAGACGTTTAACGGAATTTATTCCGTTTTCCTTTAGTTTCTTAATAGCTTTCTCATGCCCTTTCGACAGTTCATCGGTTTTATGAGCATCTGTGTTAATTGTGACCGGAATATTATTGTCTCTGATAATTTCCAATGCTATATCTGAAGGAAATAAATCTTCAATCTTTCCTTTATAAAAACCACGGGGATTTATTTCTAAAATGCAATTGCATGATTTTACACAGGTGAGTGTTTCTTCCAATAGTTCCTGATACCAGGGATCAGATGGTAAGAAAAAACGTTTCATATTGTTCATCCGGATCTTATCAATATGTCCGATAATATCCGGTTTTTGTGTGCGGATCATTTCATTGATCTGATGAAAATAAGTTTGTACGCCTTTTTTAATATCCTGATGAAAGATCTTTTCCAGTCCGCTGTCATAGTTTTGTTTGGGGCCATCAATGAACCATAATTTGCCGCTTTCGGGATGTTTAACCAGATGAACAGAACCAACGACCAATTCCAAATCCCAGAGTTCTTTTAACTTTTGAAAGTCTTCTGTAATGCCCGGGATATAATCCAGTTCCAGTCCACGGAAAATATTCATATCCGGGTAAAGGTCCTTCTGCTCATTGATCATTTTAATATAAGCCTTCCGCGCAGCCTGGTCTATACTCCAGTCATTTTGAAAGGGGAGCGGACCATGATCGGTGATAGCAATATGTTTAAAACCTGATCTGTGGGCTTGCTGGGTCATTTGCCACATGGGTGACGCCCCGTCACTGAATGTGGAATGAATGTGATAATTGAAATCTAACATAACACAATAATAACGATTTAATATCGACTTTGTTTATATGGTGAAAAATAAAATCATTCCTTTTGAAAAATTTTATGAAATAAGCCCGGTAGTGCGCAATGGAACCCAATGTGTTCTTCTGTACCAAAGGAACAATTTTTTTGGCGAATCTGCAACTATTGTGAAACAAGCTACCGGTACAAGATTATTGTTTCTTTGAAGCTACACTTTACAGACAGTTTTTTTATTGCTCTTATTCTTTTGCACATCAAAATATCTAGAACTAACTTAAATAGGTTATATTCTTAACTCTGTTTAATATGTTAAAAATCAGAAAATTATTGGGTTTTTGTTTGGATTCCGGAGGATTTGTTTTTATCTTAGTTTATAGTATTCATGAAACTTTGTAAAAATGAAAAATCCCCTACCCCCCAATGGTTTTTATCATCTTTTCAATCAACAATTCTTTATTGTTGCAATGTTGATAATGGTAAGTTTGGTTATCAGTAAGAAAGGTTCTTCGCAAAATGTATTGGTAAACTATCCTTTTACCAATGATAGTCCTTCTCCACAAAATGTTGCTCAGGATCTGGAGGCCACCAATTTTAAAATAAGTTCCGGTAATATAACTTTTAACAGTTCTGCCCCGGGAAGCTGGACAGATGTTCCCTACGCGCAAGGTGGATCCGGATGGGATGCTGCGAACACCGGAACAGCAAAGTATTTTTACTTTACTCTGGATGCTGATATTACAAAATTATTTGACATTACACGTCTGTCTTTTGAATACAGAGCAACTGCAAATGGTCCTTCAGCATTAACTGTTATAATTGATACCACTACAATTGATACTATTGATGTTTCATCAGATGAAACAAAAATGTTTGATACGACTTTTTCTAATAACGACCATTTCGGTTATACAACGGCAGATATAAAAATAATCGGATGGGATAATAGTTCCCGATCTACCTCAGGAGGAGGTGATTTCCGGGTTGATGAGATAAAGTTGGAAGGAGAAGTAAAGTTACGCCCTGTTGTTATCGATTTTGATTATGACCGGTGGAAAGAAGGATCAGGTGTGCTTAAAAGTTATCAGAAAGACCATGAATATGAAGACCTGGGAGTTTTTTTTACAGGCGGAGATGCTTTGCGTGAAACCAATAGCGATCAGGATGGCTTCCCTGCTGCTTTAGGTGAATACGCATGGAGGATGAATGACGCTGACGATGTATCATGGACCGCCAGACTGAATCGATGCGGCGACATATATGGATTTGGTCTGAAAGTGCGACGATGGGATGATGGGGGTAGTATTGATTATAATCTTAAATATAGTACGGATAGTGGACAAACCTTTACGAACGCGAAAACAATAACCAATAATTTTTTTAATGATTCCAGCGATTGGATGTCATACCAACACCAAATAAACTCAAAAATAAATGTTCAAAAAGGGGATTTTGTGGTTAAATTAGAAGCAAAAACAGATAATGCTCAACAGATAATGCTCGACGATTTTCAATATACGTTAGACTGTACAGAACCGGAGGGATGGAGCGTTGATGCTGAAGATCAACTGTTTTCTATAGATTTTGACAGCACTCTGAATAGTGTGAATAAGGGAATCTTTAAGGGGAAAGGATTTTCTTATGCACCCGCTTTAGGCGAATTAGATAGCAGAGCCTGGTGTATTACCGGAGTGGATGGTGAAAATCTGGATTTCGGAAACTTTAAACGGAATGATGATTTTGCGCAAGGCGTATCTTCAGGAGGTGTTGGATTAGGTGGAGTGTATGCTTTTGAAGTGGAAACAGGAAATCATGGCCTTGGCTTTCAGCAAACCAGTGATAATTTTACTCCCGGCGAAATTATCCTGAAAATAAAAAACCAAACAGCCAATACGATAAGCGAACTGGCTCTTGCTTATAAAATCTATCACTATAATGACCAAAGCCGTTCCGGATCAGTTAAATTAAGCTATTCATCAGATAATCACATATACACACCGCTTAGTACATTGGATTTTGTTTCGAAAGAAACCAGTGACGCTTCTGCAAGCTGGAAAGCAAACCTAAGGACGACCACTTTATCCGGACTCTCAATCAATGATGGAGAATATTTTTATTTGCGCTGGGATGTTGATGATGTTAGCGGAAGCGGGACAAGAGATGAATTTGCCCTGGATGACATTCAGCTTGTTGCTAATCCGGTTGATAGTTATCCGCCAGTAGACAGTACTTACCAAACGGTTGCTATTGAAGGGAGAAGAACATTGAGTAATGATCTGGCTGTTAGTGATACATTGACATTGGCTAATTCTGTTGTTCATACGGGAAATCATAAAATACGTTTTGAAAATGGCTGTCAGGTCCGGGGATATGGGATCCAAAACTATATTAATGGTACAGTCAAAACCACCGGAAAGAATAACTATATAATCCCTGTAGGTTACAGGCAGGGCCAGGAAAATCATTATGGGCAGGTTTTTCTTGATAATAGTTCAGGTAGTGCAAGTGATGAATTTACCATTACCTACACCTACGATACGCCGCCTAACCGTAGTGAGTTCAATACAGGTGACGGTGGCCTGCAAACTTTAAGTAATCTGGAATATTGGAAAATCTCAAGAATAAGTAATACGTCAACTCCTGACATAACGCTTCATTGGGACGATAATGATGATGGCACAAGCGGAGTTAATGATCCTTCTAATATTGAAATCGCTCACTGGGATTCAGTTAATGGAAGCTGGGAGAGTTTTGGACAAAATAGTTCCGATGGCAATGGAAGTAATGGTTCTGTTACAATTGAAAATGTAGATGATTTTTCAATCTTTACTTTGGGTTCAACCAGTAACACGGACCCATTACCGGTGGAACTTCTTTCATTTTACGGTTATGCTGAAAAAGAGCATAAAATTATTCGCTGGTCAACCGCAAGCGAGCAAAACAATGATTTTTTTACACTGGAGAAATCTCTGAATGGAGAAGAATTTGAGGTAGTGACTACAATCACCGGAGCCGGAAATTCCAATGAAATAGTGAATTACAAAGCGAGCGATAATGAGGTCGATCAGGAAATAACTTATTATCGACTGAAGCAAACCGATTACGACGGACAGTATACCTATAGCGAAATTATTAGTGTAAAACAGGAGGCCGGAGAGACTGATGAAATGACTGTTAATTATTGGTGCGAACAGAACAAGCTAAAAATGGAAATAAACCAATTGGACCCCGGCGGGCTTGGGATTGAAATGTATGATATGGCGGGGAACAGAATTAGAAAAGAAAAATATCAAACCCGGCAGAATGCTAAGTTTGTTCAATGGGATATTTCTCATCTGAACAGCGGCATTTATCTTATCAAAGTATTGAATAATCAGAATGCTTCAGAGCATAAGTTGATGGTGCAGTAACAAATCGGACAGAAGTATTTAATTTTCCAGGGACAACTGTTGATTTATTTAAAACGTTTCCCAAAAATGGAAATCAGAAGCGGTTTCTTTTGACTTTAGTCCTAATTCTCTTCCTTTATTCTTTTATTTGTAAAAGATATTAGATGTAAAATATCAGGAATTTATTTGTTTTAGAGAGATAGAAGGCACAATAAATTCCATGTATGGGAAATTTATATATTCGGGAACATAGAGCTATTGAGTCCAAAGAATCTCAGGAATAATTATTATGACTAAATTAATCTTTAGTATACCAGGTTATGTGCGTACTTATTGCTCGTGTAGTCATTTTTTAACGTTTTATCCGGGCAATGATTTTCAGAATTTTCCTGTACTGCAGCATCCAATGCTTTCAGAATTAATGCGATGGAATTATTGGGGTTCTTTTCGTTTTGAGAAAATTAAAAAACACTCAATTAAGCTGAGCTTTCTGTTTGTCTTTTTGCTCCTGAATACTTTTGGTTTAGCCCAGTTAAAACCCGGAAATGTAGCCGTAGTAGGTGTAAATATCGAAGATGACAGCATGAATAACGACCAAATAAGTATGGTTACTTTTGATACCATAACAACGGGTATGACCATAGAGATTACGGATAATGGCTGGCAGCAAACATATCCGGATCGGTGGGGAAATCAAGAAGGTGTAATTAGTTTAACCCGTACCGGACCTGATATCAATCCCGGATTTGTGTTTACGATAAAAGGAACAGGTAGTCAACCATCTGATTTTTCGATGTCCCCGGATGGTAATAATTGGTCTGTAGATATGGTTGTTGGAACTTTCGATTTAACATTAAATGATCAGTTCTGGGTGTTACAGGGAGGACATTGGAGTAATAATAGTGATTCTACAGATAAGGCCACCTATGATGGAAATATTATAACAGGCTGGTCAGCACCGGAGTGGAATAACAACTATGCAAACCCCTTAATAAATTCAGATGTCTACCCTAATATGAATTGTCTTGTATTTTCTTTTGATGTTAATGTTAAACACCAAAAATTAAAATACAAAAACGGTTCTTTCCAAAATGCATCTAAAAGAGAATGGATAAACAGGATTACTGATTATAACAACTGGAAAGATTTTAATTCGACAAGTTCGTATGAAAATTCGAATCCTGACTATATCCAGGGGTATATGCTTGATGTTTCCACTGATTCCATAACCGATGGCATTTGGTACGGCGATAAAAATCATAATTGGTTTGACTGCGCCAACTGGAGTGATCTCACTGTGCCTGGGGAGGAATCTGATGTATATATGAACAGCCATGCTCAAAGATATCTGGAAATCGACAGTGATGCCGAATATTCCGGTTTATTTAATGATACGGCCAAATGTAGAAACTTAACTGTTAATGAAGATAGTATATTATTGTTCAACAATTCAGATCAACTGGACATTTCCGGTAATCTTCTGATAAACGGAGGAAAGCTGATTGCCAATAGTGGTCATATTTCTGTCCGTGGAAATTGGCAAAGTGTAGATACCCTGGGTTTTTTCCGTGGTGATGGAGTTGTAAAATTTTATGGCAACAGTCAACAGACCATAGCTAATGATCAGGCAAGAGAATATTTTAATCAGCTTGAAGTTGAAAAGCCCCAGGGAACCAAATTAGAACTGAGAGCCAATGTAAATACCCGAAATCTCAATCTGATAAGTGGACATGTATTGCTTGATACATTTAATTTGATTGTGGATGACTCTCTGGAAGGCGGAGATCAGCAAAATTACATCATAACCAAAAATGATCATGCCTCCGGAGGATATTTGTTTCTAGAGCCTAATGATACGGAAACATTGTTCCCGGTAGGAACAGAAAATAATTACACTCCGGTTTCTATTTCAAATTCCGGAACAGAAGTATTTAAAGTAAGAACTTTTGACGGGATCTTCGAAAATGGATACAGTGGGAGTGCTCTTACAGGAGATATTGTAAACAGAACATGGGCAATTGAACTGGTTAATGCTGACTCTGCTGTAGCAAACATCAAATTACAATGGAATAAATCCCTTGAGGAAAATGAATTTTCAATAGACCGTGATAAAGGGGTTATGATTTTTAATTCCGGTAAGGGCATGGGAAATGACTGGGCGGATTGGTCATTGTTGCTTTCGAAAAGCCAACCACCCGCCGGAACGAATCCTTTTACGATACAATCGCTTGATGTCAATCATTTTGGACTTTTTGGAGTTCATAACCGTTGCCAGCATATTGAAATAAACACATCGAAAATATATCATTATTGAAACGCAAAACTATATCATTATGAAAAAGGTAAAATTTTTACTCGTGATTTTAATTGTTACGACAGCATCTGCTTTAACGGCTCAAACTACAAATCCGGACACGGTGTGCGTTAATGCTTCCGGAGTAGAATATTTTGTAAATGGAACACCCGGAAGTTCCTACTCCTGGGATATAAGTGGAGGAGGTACTATTGATAGTACACAAGCAGATACGATGATTTTTGTTACCTGGAATAGCACTCCGGGGACTGACACGATTTATGTAACGGAGATAGATAGTTTGGGTTGTGTAGGAGATACCTCAGAATTGCCTGTTACACGTGAGCCTCTGCCTATTGCAGATATTGCCGATGATTCAGTAACGATCGGAAATTGTTCGCCGGGCATACAAATTGCTCCGGATACTAAGGATGCGGACATGACTTATTCCTGGTCACCGGCTACAGGATTAAGTGATGCTTCAATAGCGGACCCGATTGCAAATCCGACAGATACAACAACATACGTGCTTACTGTTTCCTCACCGTATGGTTGTTCCGTAACGGATACAATTACTGTTAATGTGGCACCTGCACCTGTCGCTGATGCCGGAACGAATGATACCATTTGTTACGGGCAAACAGCTCAACTTGATGGTAGTAATAGTTCAGGTGTTAATTTGAGCTATTCCTGGACATCAGTATCAGGAGGAAGTTTCAGTTCAAATTCAGTCAGCCCTTCAGTTAGTCCTGTTGATACAACGACTTATCAGTTGGTTGTAACCGACGAATATGGGTGTAGCGATACCAGCACAGTTACTGTGAATGTTGTTCCTGATGTAGTAGCAGATGCCGGTGTTAAAGACTCTATTTGCGAGGGAGAAACTCATTTTCTAACAGGAACTGCTGATAATTATAGTTCCGTGGTCTGGACAACAAACGGTGACGGTTCATTTAACGGGAACACTACTCTAAACCCTGAATATATACCAGGACCTAATGATATTTCAAGTGGTTCGGTAACTATTGAAATTGAAGCAAAAGGAATTGCTCCATGTGGGCAAACTACAGATACTGTTGAACTGATCATACATCCAAAACCAAATACACCAGCTATACAGAAAAATTAAATAGTATCTGATTCAGAATGTCCGAGATCTGCGTTTTGCTCGTATTTAAAACATTCATCCCGATGTTACAATCGGGACTCCTTGGTTTTAGATGCTTCGAAAGCCCCGATAAATGCGGGGTAAACCTTGAACTCGAACATTCTGAACCAGACTCTGACGTTATTGCCAAACTCTCATTTATTATAGTATCAAAAAACGAATAATACATATCATTTTAATCCTGATCTCTGTTTTTCAGGGCCTTGGGGCACAGGTTGTAGTCGATACTGTATGCCCCAATGACCCTTTTGGTACTTATTTTGTCGATGGAGATAGTAATTCTGTCTATCAATGGAATGTCTCAGGAGGGATCATTTATAATCAGAAAGGCAAGGATACAGTTGAAGTGCACTGGAAGGATAATTCTTCCACACTACAATTAAGTGTTGTGGAAATTAATGAGCATGGATGTGTTGGAGATACTTTGACTGTAGATATTGTGATGTCTGACTATGTTGATGCCAAAATATCCGGACGGGATTCCGTATGTAAAAATGAAAATGTAAGTCTGACTAGTGTGAAAGCGAATAGATACTATTGGAGCAACGGCGATACAGCAAGATCCACGAATATTAAAGTAACCCGGGATACTTCCGTTTCACTTGTGATCGACGATGGTTGCCGCCTCGATACTGCCTATAAGAATATAACTGCTTTACCTTTACCTGACGCTGATTTTTCATTATCACCTTCCAATATCAGACCGGGGCAATCCGTGATGTTCAATAGTAATAGTTCCGATTCATATATTCATACATGGATTCTCGGGAAGGATACACTACCAATTAATGAAGAATATGGAGACTATATGTTCTATAATAGAGGAAGTTATCAGCTGACGCTGATGGTGGAAAATCAATATCGTTGTGTGGATACAGCTATAGAAGTTGTAACTGTAGAAAACATGTTGGTTAATACGATTACTCCGGATGGTGATGACATTAATGATACCTGGGAGTTGGATATATTAGAAGAATTTCCCGATTGTGAGGTATGGATTTTTGATCGTTCCCATGGGCAGATATTTTATTCCAAAGGTTATAACGAACCCTGGGATGGGACTTATAAAGACTCTCCTGTGCCTGATGGTTCCTATTTTTATGTTATTGATTATGGCGATGGATCGCAACCTGAAAAAGGCGTAATAACTGTAATACGATAAACTATGAGTAAGAAACTAATCTATACCTTTATATTTTTTCTTTCGGGGATTATTATGGCCTTTGGTCAACAGGATTCCCGGTTAAACTTCAGACCTTTTGCTGACATGTATGAAAATCCGGCTGCTCTTGTAAACAAAAGACAATGGCAGGGTATCGTAAATTACAGGAATAGTATGCCCGGCTTTCAGGACGGGGCACAAACTTTTTATTTTGGTATTGGTGGGCCTGTTGGAATGTATAAATCAAATTCAAATGTTACATACAGACATGCGTATACCCGCAAAAAGATAGCCCGCCATGCTTTAGGGGCTTATGTGGTGCAGGATAATTTTGGTCATATTGGTTATAATTCGTATATCGTAAATTATGCTCAACGGTTTCCGATTTCCGGGAGTTATTCATTTTCACTGGGTGTTGGTTTTGGGTTGTATGATTATCAGGTGTATAGTGATAAACTGAGAGTAAAATACAGCAATGATCCGACGTATTATCAATATTTAAATGAACACGATCAATTTTTGTTGGGTGATTTAAATCTGGGAATCGAATTCTCAGGCCCAAACTTTCGTCTGGGTTTTGCAACGAAACATTTGGCCAATAATAAAGTTAAATTTAGGGATACTCCGGATTATGCTTCACTAAATGAAACCTACACGGGATTTGCCAAAGCGACGTTTGATGTAAAAGATAATATTGTTATGGTACCCGGAATTAATGGGGTTTATACACAGGGGATACCTTATGATTTGAAAATAAGTGCTCCGTTTGTGTTCCACGAAATGTTTATGGCAGGGATTGGTTATTCTTTGAATAAAAGTGTTTCTGTAGAAACAGGACTTTATAAAGGCGGGCTTTTTATAGGCTATTCTTTTACGATCAATACATCAGAACTGCATTCCTTTTCCGATCTTGCTCACCAGGTTGCTGTAGGTTATGTGCTTCCCTTTACACCAGATGCCAGAGATAAGTTTTCTATTGGGGAAGCTTTGTTTTAGCCTATAGAAGTGTCTTTACTAAAGACTTATCATAATCCAGACAAAAAACAGACACGGCTAAATCAGTTTTTATTGGTCTGAAGATCAGCATATAAAGAAGTTATTTAAAAACGATCCGATTTATCAGGACTTGTACGAAGGCTATTGATATTCCTTTTATTTTTGTAACCGTTAAAAATTCTATTATGTCAAAATACAAAGCCCTATTACTGGGAATAAGCCTTCTCTTCGTCTTTTCCTTAAGTACGGCACAAACGATCAGTGTATCCGTCTCCAGTTTGGATTTTGAAGAGGTATATCCGGGATTTCATTCCCGGGTTCAAACCTATACGGTATCTGCTACAAATCTCAGCACTGACTTAACCATAACCAGTCCGCAGGGATTTCTTATTTCGGGGAACTGTTCCTCCGGTTATGCTGCTAATCTGGTGCTGTCAAACAGCGGAGGGAATATTTCAACCCAAAAGATTTATGTGAAGTTTTATCCTCAATCTTCCGGAACATTTTCCGGAGCGATTATGCATGAATCAACAGGAGCATCCACGGAAACCATAAGTCTTAATGAAACAACCGGTTCATTTTCACTTCCGCAAAATTACTACAGTACGGCCACGTCAACCGGAGCAGCATTAAAAACGGAATTGTTTAATATCATCAAAGGGCATAATGTTCAGAGTTATAATGCACTCTGGTCGCACTATCAGAGTACGGATGCAAAGCCCAACGGAAAAGTATGGGATATGTACACCGACAATGGCGGCTGTGAAACGAATGGGGTTGAGTTTACTTTCAGTAGCGATCAATGTGGTAATTATGGTGCTGAAGGAGACTGCTATAACCGGGAACATAGCTTTCCCAAAAGCTGGTTTAATGACGGAAGCCCAATGAACACCGACTTATATCATGTTGTTCCTACAGATGGCTACAACAATGGGATGCGGGCGAATTATCCTTACGGAGAAGTAAGTTCAGCCGGTTATCTTACAGACAATGGCAGTAAACGCGGCTACAATAATGTGGGCAGTGCATATACCGGTCGTGTGTTTGAGCCTGCTGATATTTACAAAGGTGATTTTGCCCGTATCTACTTTTATATGGCAACGCGATATGAAAATCAAATTAATGGCTGGGAAAGCAATTCAGGAAGTGCTGATGCCATTTTAGACGGAACTTCTTTTCCTGTCTTTGAACAGTGGCAGCTGGATATGCTCGTTAACTGGCATAAGCAAGACCCTGTCAGTCAAAAAGAAATCGAACGAAATAATGAGATTTTCGCTATCCAGGGAAACCGGAATCCTTTTGTTGATCATCCGGGTTATGTGTATAAAGTTTGGGGAAATGAGATATCAGTAAAACCCGAACCTGATAGTTTCCCTTCCGCCTTCACAGCAACAGCCATTAGTGATGAAGAAATCCAAATAACCTGGACCGATGCATCAGGAACAATAGAACCGGACGGGTATATGATAAAGGCAAATTTAAACGGTAATTTTAGCGTGCCTGCAGACGGAAATCAAAATGCACAAGATGCGGACTTAAGCGATGGAGAAGCATTGGTTTATGTTAATCAGGGCATCGAAAGTTATACCTTTTCCAATCTGGATGCTGAAACGATTTATTATGTTAAAACCTGGGCATATTCTAACTCAGCATCCAATATTAATTTTAAGACAGACACGGTAGCACCTCAGGATACGGCTAAAACTCAGGCTGATAATACTTCTGTTTATCAGAGAGATCACCAAAATATTTTTGATCCTCCGCTAATAAAAGATGGAAAGATTTGCATCAATAAACACTCAAATGAGGCGATGACAGTTCATGTATACTCCATCACAGGACAAAAACTGAAACAACAAGAAGTAAATGAGCAAGGATCTGTTAAAATAGCTTTTCCGGAAAAAACAACACATTTGTTACTAATTACTATTTCTGCAGAATCCGGTGTCTGGACATTCAAGCGGCTGATAAATAATAAATAAAGATGACAGACTAATTTCTGCTCTTTTTAACCATAACTTAATCTTTTTTTGTAAAACCTGTCGGAAAATTATGTAAATTTGTTATATGATCTGATTATGAAAATAATGCAGGTTAAAATATAATATGTTTAAATATCTTCTATAAAATAATAAGGTGATAATAACTTAAAATTTAGGACCAATGACACAAAAAAATTATCCTGTTGCTTTGGCTGTTCTTCTGGCACTAGTGCTTGGAACAATGACAAAGCTAAATGCGCAAAATGTCTTCTGGAATGAAGACTTCTCGGACTCTCTACAATATAATGTTACCCTGGGAGCAGTAGGAAATGATGGCACGAGCGATTATTTTCATCGTACGGATGGCTCGAATATCAACAAAACCTATAATGGGGTAACAGGATATTTCTTTGCCGGACAAGATATTGATGATAGTGGATGGAACGGAAGTGCCAGCCCTTCTCAATTAATCTGGGCCGGAATTGATATTACCGGAAAAACAAACCTGGAATTCACCGGAATGTTTGGGGAAGTTTTCGATTCACCCGGAGATATTGATGACAATGATTATTTATATCTGGAATATCGAATTGATAATGGATCATGGGATACGCTTATTGCATTTCGTAATGACGGATCTCAATATAACTCGAATTTTTATGAAGACACAAATTTAGATGGCATTGGCGATGGTGACTCAATTTCCGACGGCAACATGCATTCATTTACAAAGCAGATTGTCCAAACCGGAGATAGTATTGCCTTGCGATTCACGGCGGCTGTAAGTTCCGGTGATGAGGATTTTGCAATTGATGAGTTTGAACTGGCTGAAAGCGGAACCACACCGGCTCCGGTTACTTTTCTCTGGGATGAAGGTTTTGATAATGACCTGAGCGGTATTGACACTGTTAATGTGCTTGGAGCCCAATCATGGATACAAGATTCCTATAGCGGGACCAGTTATGCAAAAATGAGCGGATATAGTGGTAGCGCCATGCCTAATGAAGACTGGCTTATCTCCCCGGCAATGGACCTTAGTAACTTCAATACAGCTAAAATGGTCTTCAGGGAAGCCATTAATTATGAGTCAGCTACAATAAATGACAGGGAAGAAGTTTATGTGTCTACAAACTATAATGGAGACCCGTCAGCAGCAACCTGGACCGAACTGACGGTTACTAGCCGTGCCGGAGGCAGCAGCTGGACATTTGTGGAAGTCGATACGATAGATTTGTCTTCTTATCTGGGGAATTCCAATGTTCATGTCGCCTTTAAATATACTTCCGACGCTAGTTCAGCCGGAACATGGGAGATTGATTATGCACAAGTTTTCGGAGAGACAGCAGCAAGCGTACCTTCCGTGTCATTGTCCACACAATCCATATCCGGCCTGGAATATACCGAAGGCAATGGCCCTTCGACAGCAGATACTTTCATGATTTCTGCTACCGACATTCAGGATAGTGTAGTTCTTGCCTCTTCAGGCAATTTTGAATTAAGTCTGAACTCTATGCTTACTTTTTCCGATACACTTATTCTTGATGATACAGCCGGAGTCTTTTCCAATATAGAAGTGAACGTGCGATTAAAATCCGGTTTGGCGGCTGATGTATATTCAGGCAACATTAAAGTAAGTACCAGCGGGATGTCGGATAAAAACATTAGCCTTAGCGGTGAGGTGAAAACACCTCCGAATCCGAATGAATTGTGGTTCGAAGATTTCAAACCGGATCTTGCCGGTATTGACACGGTTAGCGTTGTAGGTCCGCAAGTATGGGAACACGGAAGTTATGGTTCCGACAACAACTGCGCTGTAATGAATGGATATGACGGAAGTGCCAATGCGAATGAAGACTGGTTGATATCTCCTGTTATGGATTTTTCCTCACAGAATAATATAAAAATGGCTTTTTCTGAAGCGATCAATTATGAGTCGGGGAATGTCAATGATCGGGAAGAAATATATGTTTCTCTGGATTATGCCGGAGACCCGACAGCAGCAACCTGGACAGAACTCAGTGTAACAGGTCGGGCTGCAGGTGACTCCTGGTCTTTTGTCGATGTTGATACTGCTGACCTCTCAGCCTATGCCGGCGAGCCCAGCGTTACAATCGGTTTTAAATATACTTCGGATACCACCTCAGCGGCAACATGGGAAATTGACCATGTAAATGTTTTTATCGAGCCTTTAGCAAACGAACCTTCATCGCATGTTAGCTTGTTTGAAGCTGCTGCCACAGACTCTACTATCGTAGATGTTACCTGGAGCGATGTTTCGGATGCTGACGGATATCTGATAAAAATGAGCGAAAATGGATACTCCTCTATTTCAGCTCCCGTGGACGGAACGCCCGAGCAAGATGATACGGATTATTCGGATGGAAATGGAGTAATTAATGTTGCCCAGGGCACTGAATTTTATGCCTTTGACAGCTTGAAATCCAACACGGAATATGCTTTCATGATCTGGCCTTATGCCAACTCCGGGGTGAATATTGACTACAAAACGGATGGAACTGTGCCTCAGGATACAGCTATGACTCCGCAAAGCACAACCGGAATAAATGAAAATTCAGACCTTCAGCTAATTTCACGACCCTATGTTGATAATCAGATGCTAACATTTGAAATGAACATTAAAGGTAAAGCAAAAATAAACCTTTACAACCTCAACGGGCAAATTGTTCGCTCTAAACTGGTTGCTAATGGGCTGGATGAACAGGTGGAAATTCCTGTAGGTGATATTAAAACCAGAATGTTTATTTTGAGCATTGAAGCTGAAAATAATCGCAGTGTCTATAAAATCATTCATTAATGAACTATTGAAATATTTTTCCAAAAGCCCTGTATATAAAATGCAGGGCTTTTTTAGTGTTTGCTGATAAATTCTTGTTTGCTTCATGATTATCTATTTCTTTTTATAGCTTTGCAGAAAAGTTTAATATTATGATCGAAAAAGTGATTTATATCCTGATTGCACAGGGCGTTGGTGATCATCTGTTACAGGGGCCCCAATTGGACAAGTGGAAGCGTGATAGCTTAAAATATTTACTGGCACATACCGCTTTGTATTCCATAGCTTTGTTGCCGCTTTCTTTCTTCTTGCTGGGTTTTGATACTACAACAGCTGCTTATTACTTTCTGGTAAATTTTGTTCTTCATGCCGGGATTGATTTTTTTACCGGAAAATTAAAAAAACGATACTGGCAGAAAAATGAAAAGGCCTATTTTTCCGTAGCCGGGATCGATCAGTTAGCACATATTGTTATTATGCTTTTAACTTATGTATATTTTGCTACAGGCAGTTTGAATCTACAAGCTATTAGCTAATCAAAGCTTGACATTGAATGCTTGTAAAGGCAGTTATAACTGATCTACATTTAATGCATCAATAACAGAAGTGAAGTTAAATGCAATAAAATAAAGACGAAATAGTTATAATCTAAACGATTTATTTTTTTGATTATGGGGAAACTCCGCTTCTTTTTGATATTTCTTATCACCCAAATATTGTTTACTACTGCTGCTTTTTCGCAGGGTATAAGCATCGGACAATGGAGAGAGCATCTGCCTTATGCTCAGGGTAAAAGCATCACAGCATCAGATGATAAAGTTTTTTGCGCAACAGAATATTCTGTTTTTGCTTATAAAAAAGCGGATAATAGTCTTGTTTATTATAATACCATCAATGGATTGTCTGATGTGGGGGTTTCCGTGATCAATTATCATAAGCCGACTGAAACGCTTGTGATTGGATACAAAAACGCCAATATTGATTTAATCACAAAATCTGGCCGTGTCATCAATCTTTCAGATATCTACAGAAAAAGTATAACCGGAAATAAGACCATCAATGAGATTACATTTGAAGGCAATCTGGCTTATCTGGCATGTGGGTTTGGAATTGTATCGATGGATATGGAGAAACAAGAGATCCGTGATACATATATTATTGGGCCTGCCGCAACTTATTTGAACATAAATGATATTGCTGTCAGGGATACGGCCATCTATGCTGCAACTGCTGAAGGTCTCTATTTTGCTGATGATTACCAGAATGTAAATCTACTGGACTATCGCTCCTGGCAAAAAGATACATCCTTAATGAAACCCAATGCTCCTTATAGAGAGGTTGCCTTTTTTCAGGATTTTATGTTTCTCATTGATGATTATGGAAATCCCGAAGGCGATACGGTTTATCTAAGAGAAAATAAAACCTGGGACTACTTTGATACCACCGAGGTAAAGAATTTCCATAATATCTATACATCTCAGGATCAAATGTTGTTGGTCTCCAGAGGAGACATTGATTTCTTTGACTCATCGTTAAATATGACACGGAGGATTTATACCTATGTAGACAGATCATTAAATGCACGGGATGTATTGATTGATGATCAAGAGGAGATCTGGATAGCAGATCATTCCGTAGGAATGGTACGAAGTAAAAAAGCATGGCATTTCGATATTATTACTCCGGATGGCCCACGGTTTATCAATTCTACAGCAATGGCCTATGGTGCCGGAAACATCTGGGTTGCTACCGGAGGAGTAGATGTTTCCTGGAATAACCAATACCGGATCTTCGGAGTAGCTAATTTTGCGGACGGAGACTGGGATGCTTATTATTATGGTAATGAACCGGCCTTTGATACGATCTTTGATATCATGGATGTTGCCGTAGACCCTGCGGATGGGGATCACGTTTTTGCCGGTAGCTGGGGGAAAGGGATTGTTGAAATGAAAGAGGGCAAAGTGGTTAAAGTGTATACGGATAAAAATAGTCCTGTTCAACCGAGACCCGAATATTATTTTATGGGAATTGCCGGGTTGACATTTGATAATAACAAAAATTTATGGGCAACGAACTCTTATGTAGGGGATGGCTTGTTGATGAAAACTCCGGACGGCAAATGGAAATCTTTCGACTTGAGACCTGCTTCCGGCTCGAATGAGCTTGGGGATTTGGTGATCGATGAATATGACCAGAAATGGATAATTGTGCCCAGAAGCGGAGGCCTGGTCGTGTTTAATGATAACAACACCTATGATATACCCGGCGATGATCAGGTAAAAAGACTTTCCAATACCGAAGGGAACGGAAATCTGCCTTCCACAGGAGTTCGTGCTATAGCCAAAGACCATGATGGTGAAATTTGGGTCGGCACAAATAAAGGAATTGCTGTTTTTTATTCCCCGGGAAATGTGTTTTCAAACCGGAATTTTGATGCCCAGCAGATTTTTATCCCCCGAAACGATGGTACCAACACAGGGACATTTTTGCTGGAAACCGAAACGGTTACAGAAATACTCGTTGATGGGGCCAATCGAAAATGGATAGGCACAGCCAAAGCAGGTTTATTTTTAATGTCACCGGAAGGACGAGAAGAAATCCATCATTTTACCAGGGATAATTCCCCTCTGTTATCCGATAATATTACCAGCCTGACAATGAATGACCAAACCGGGGAGTTGTTTGTAGGAACCGATCAGGGAATTATTTCTTTCCGCACGGAAGCTACCGGAGGCGGACAAGAGCATAATGATGTGTATGCTTATCCTAACCCTGTTCCGCCGGAATACAATGGTAAGATTGCTGTAAAGGGATTGGTGAGGGATGCCAATGTAAAGATTACAGATGTGTCCGGAAATTTGATATATCAGACAATTGCCAAAGGAGGGCAAGCCATCTGGAATGGGAAGAACTTTGATGGCGAAAGAGCTCATTCAGGCGTGTATCTGGTATTTTCTTCTAATGAAGATGGTGAGGAAACCATGGTCACCAAAATTTTGCTTGTGCGCTAATAAATTTACCCGATTCGCAAAAGGAATACTAACTTTGTTGCTGTTATGAGTGAACTCCGGAAAATGAAAGGTATTTACCTGCATAAAGTAAGATATTCCGACCATAGTGCGATAGCCAAAGTTTATACTAATGAAGCCGGAATGCAAAGCTTTATTATCCGCGGTCTTGGTAATTCGTCCAAAAACAAGAAGAATGGGCTCCTGCAACCTTTAACGCTACTCGATATGGTCGTTTATGTTAATCCTAAGAGGGACATCCATCACATCAAAGAGATTAGCCTGGCTTATCATTTTAAAAATTTGCAGCAAAAAGATTTTGTGAAATCATCAATTGCGATCTTTATAAATGAATTGATTTATAATAGCATAAAAGAGGAAGAAAAAAATCAGGCGCTTTTTGATTTCCTTCAGAATTCCATCCAATATCTTGATCTGATTGAGCAGGGATACCTTAATTTTCATTTGTTTTTTGCAATTCAGTTTACGAAATATTTGGGCTTTTTCCCGGCCTATGAGCAAGAGACCACCAATGGTTTTTTTGATTTACGTGAGGGTAAATTTGTGCCAAATGAGCCGTTCCATCCGGATTATATGGATACACTGAAATCGGGAGTGTTTAAAGAACTTTTGGTGCAGGAATATTCCGGGTTAGCCGGTTTTCACATAACGAATCAACAGCGCAGGGATTTACTGAATGATATCTTGTATTATTATTCTATACATCTGCAGGGATTCGGAAATATTAAATCACATCAGATACTTGAAACGGTATTATCTTGAATTTGCCCGTTTTTTACCTTAATTTTGTTGGGTTTAAAATACATTAACTATGGCCAAAGTATTTACAGATGATTTGAGAGAAGATATTCAACTAGAGGCGGTTCCACAGCGTATTGTTTCACTGTGTCCCTCTGTAACAGAAACCCTTGTAAAATTAGGTTTAAAAGAAGAGCTGGCAGGAAGAACGTCCTATTGCTACCGTCCCGTTGGAGAGATTGAGGATGTGGAAAAAATCGGTGGCCCCAAGGAATTGGATTTTCAGGCCATAGAAACGGCCAAGCCGGACCTGATCTTTGCAGTAAAGGAGGAAAATGATCGCAATCAGATCCAAAAGTTACGGGAGAACTATCCGGTTTTTGTTTTTGACGTGAATACGTATGCCGAGGCTCTGGATATGATCATCCGTATTGGAGAAATGACGGAAAAACAAGAGAAGGCCGTGGAGTTAAGTGATCAGATTGATAAAGCATTTGCGCAAATCCCTCAGCTGGAAGTACCGAGAACATTTCTGTATTTGGTTTGGAAAGACCCGCTGATGGCTGCCGGAAAACGAACATTTATCAACAGTGTATTATCGTCTCATGGGTTTATTAATTGTATGGACCCTTTCATTCAGCGCTATGTTACGTTGAATATTGAGGTATTTAAAAAGCTGAAATTTGAAGTTGCCTTTTTGCCCAGTGAACCCATGGAATTTAATGAAGAAGATAAGAAAGATATTCTTGCCTTTTTTCCGGAAGCTGATGTGCGACTGGTGGATGGAGAATCTTTTAGTTGGTTTGGCTATAGAATGTTACATGCTGCAGAATACCTGACAAAACTGATCGGGGATTTTAATCAGGAACCGAAAAAAACTAAATAGAGTCTGTCAATAAACATCAAAATGTTGATAATTAAAAGAGTAATCACTGACAATCGTTTTCAAATATTTGTAATTTTACTAAAAAAAGCAGATGAAGCTATTTGATGATATTAAGATAAAATTTGAAAGA
>JAIPBW010000086.1 GCA_021738505.1 Bacteroidales bacterium
GAAAAATTGGAACAAAACGGCATATAATTGGACTGCTATTCAAAGGGAACTAGTCATTCATTATGGTGAAAGATATCAGCAATACATATAACACAGCAGCATGCATCGCCCTCCAGCCTAAGGCTTCCGGGCGATGCATACTCAGCAAGGAAGTTGACACAGTTTTTTGAACAATCCCCTAAACCAATTTCATATCAAATGATTATTATAAGTAACTAGTTTAACACCTCAATTTATTCTTTATTCAATTTTCACATCGTCAAGGTATAGTGTACTTTTGTTTAAAGAGTCGCGTTTATATCCCTGAGTAGAAGAAAAACTAAGCCATAATTTACCATCGCTTGCATCACAGGTTTTATATTTCTCTTCATACTTAAAACCAAAACTAAAAGGTTTATAAACTGAAGTTGTATCTGTTATAAAGCCACCTATCGTAGCAATTTTTAAGTTTTCTCCATCAATTTCTTTTTCAATCCAGCCGAATACAACTGCTGTATCGTTTTTTTCTGTATAATACTTATAATGTCCTTTTAGTACTTTAGGGTTCAACGTTAACGGATAACCTTCAAGTGAATGATCAAGCATATTATTTGATTTTTTAAGAAGATTGGAAAGAAAAGACCAAACATTTATATGTCCTGAAAAAGCGACACCAGGTTCCTGGGATCCACCAAATTCACAAGCTTGTATCCGAATAGCATATTTCCCTTCCTTTGCATCTGTTGTTCGCTCTCCACATTTCAGCATCCAATTCTCCGGTTTTTTTTCATTTTTCCATTTTGAAAAATCACCGTTAGGAATATTCGATGGTGGGTTACAGGCCAAAAACAAAAATAAGAATCCGAAAACAAGAAAAATTTCTTTTTTATTTATCATTATATCTAAAAAAATCTTTTTAGCTTATTTCTATCTCAATTGTAATTTCGATTTTAATTAAATCCAATTGAAAAATTCCAAAACTTATATCTCCTTTTCCTGTGATTTTCCATTTGTTTTCATCAATTTGATCAATTGTTACACTTACTGTAGGCCCAACCGCACAAGCTAAATTCTCCTCTTTTCTTAGAATATCACCATAGTTTGGAATTCCTGTTTGTATAATCTCTTCATCAAGGTTATAAATACGTCCTTCTGTAAACTTTTTACTCTCTTCATCTGACTCAAATATAATTGGAAACACCAGTGGCTGTTCATCAGGAGTAACAAAACCAAGTGTTGAAACAACTTGTAAGTTTGTTTTATAAAACGGTTCTTCCCAATTTTCGGGTAAAATGTGCAAAATTTTCCATCCTTCATCCTCTTTTTCAACATAATTTTCTCTGCTAAAACTGACTTTAAATGTTTCATCTGCTTGTTGCAGTTTCTCTTCTAAAATTTCAATTGCACTCATAGTAAACAATAATTTTGGGATTTAAAAATAAATACGTTCGTTATAATAAATAACGCATTCCATAACCCAAAAGTGACAGTTTAAGCTGAATTGCTTTATAGTGTTATATTTCATCCATTTACCCCCCCCCTTAATTTTTTCTCAATATCTTTTTTCATTCTTAAATACTTTTGTCGTAAAGCACAATATTTAATACCTTCCACAACACTAAGTTCTTTCATTGTTTTCAGATTTCTTTTCTCCATTTCCCTGATAATCCAGCCGTCTTTATGATTGTTAATTTCTTGTCTTACCTTTATTAATCTATCATCTTCCTTTACATCTTCTATAAAGATATTATCAACCCAATTCACGTCATAAAGTATTTTATTTCCTCTTTTAAAGCTAATATATTCGTTTTTTAGCATTTTAATGTAGTATTTCAAATCTTTTAAAATAAATAATAGGTTTTTCTTATATGCA
Organism: Bacteroidales bacterium; assembly: GCA_021738505.1. GTDB lineage: Bacteria > Bacteroidota > Bacteroidia > Bacteroidales > PWNQ01 > PWNQ01. Next base: position 1,853 of record JAIPBW010000086.1, read on the forward strand.
TCATACATCACCTCCTGTACTAAATCTTCAGCATTTGCATAATTACCCTTCGTTAAAGATAATGCATAGTTAAATAATAAATTCCTTAGTTTAATCAATTCTTTTTCGTGTTTGTTCATAAAAACAATTTCTAAAAAACAGAAAACTAAATTTGTTACTGATATTCTGCAAATTAAACATAAATCAAATATACGAAAAAGCACAAGAAAAAGCAACTAATACTTTCAATAAATGATGATTACAGATTTGTTCTTCGCAAATTTTCGCCACTTGCACGCAAATCATTAAGCGTTATCAAATCCGCTAACCTGACAATCCATAATTCGTAATTCATAATTCCCAATTCATCCTTGATCTGAAGCACTCCATTTTTTTAGGACCCAATTTGATTATTTCTTAGTTGATTTATTGCTGTTAAAACAAAGAAATTCCAGACCTGCATACAAAAATTTGGATTATCACTCAAAATTGCCTATTTTTGGACTAAAGATAACGTTAATAGTATATGATATGCATTTCAAAAACTGCCCCTATCCAAAATTAACTTTAACGAACAATAGAATACAAAAATACCGTTGAATATAAAGATTTCGTAAGCATTGTAAAAAACAAGGAATAGTGCATGACCATAAAACCCAAAATATTAATTGTTGATGATCAATATCCGAATTTGCTTGTATTAGAAAAAATCTTAGGATATTTTGATGCTGAGTGTATCAAAGCAAAAAACGGACAGGAAGCTATAGATCAAACACAGCAACACGAACTGGCTTTAGCTATTTTAGATGTACAGATGCCTGATATGGACGGATTTGAAACCTTAAAACATATCCGTGAGCAGGAAAACACCCGCTATCTGCCGGTGATATTTATTTCAGCAATTTTTCAGGAAGAGGAGTATGTTTTGAAAGGCATTCAGGAAGGAGCTGTTGATTTCATTTATAAGCCAATACAACCACAAATATTAAGAGGAAAAGTGCAGGTTTTTCTTGATCTATATGAGCAGCAAAAGAGAGTAGAAAAACTATTTGAAGAGCAAAAAGCTATAAATCGAGAATTAGAAGAAATAAAGGCAAAAGAAACACGGGCTCGCCAGAAAGCCGAAGAAGCCACAAAATCCAAGTCCCGATTTTTGGCTAACATGTCTCATGAAATACGAACGCCTTTAAATGGTATCCTTGGTATGACAGATATCATGAAGGATACATCACTTACAAACGAACAGAAAGAATATCTGGATACTATATCCAGCAGTGGTGATAGTCTTCTGGAAATCATCAATGATGTTTTGGATTTTTCCAAAATTGAATCCAGTCAAATGGCGATTGATAAACATCCTTTCCAATTGGAAAAAGAAATTTTAGAATTAAAAAAGATATTATATCATAAAGCAGAACAAAAAGGCATAGAACTCAAAACTTCGATCAGCGAAGAAATCCCTGCAAATTTATTCGGAGACAGCTCACGTATCCGGCAGATACTCACAAATCTGGTAAATAATGCTGTTAAGTTTACGCATGAAGGATATGTTAAAATTTCTGTTTCCAAAACCCATGACAAATTCGATAACCCGCTACTCCTTTATGAAGTAACCGATACCGGAATAGGGATACAGCAGGAAAATCTGGATAAATTATTTCATGAATTTTCGCAAGCCGAGATTGACACCTCGAAAAAATATGGCGGTACAGGTCTGGGACTGGCCATCTCCAAGATGCTAGCAGAAGCAATGGAAGGAGAAATCGGGGTGAAAAGTATTTACGGAAATGGCTCTACATTTTGGTTCACGCTTCCGTTAGAAGAACCGTCTAAAAAAGATCAACCCGAAGCAACCAAAGAGCAAGACAATTCCCCGGAGAATAAGAAGGCGCAAAATCTAAAAATATTACTCGCTGAGGACAATAAAATCAACCAAAAAGTAACCGGAGCCGTATTAAAAAAAATGGGGGCTGAAGTAACCTTAGCAGAAAACGGGAAAATTGCTATAGAAAAATATCAACAAGAAAAATTCAACTTATTTATTGCTGACCTGCAAATGCCTGTAATGGACGGGATAGAAGCAATTGAAAAAATCCGGGAAATTGAAAAAAAGGAGAATTATCCCCATTTACCCATTGTTGTAATGACAGCCAGCATTACTTCAGATATAAAAGAAAAGTGCGAACAGGTTGGTGTAGATGGATTTTTGGATAAACCTTTTAAAAGTACGGATGTTGACAACTTACTGCAGAAAATCAACCCGGGTTAATTGTTTTCATTTTTTATTCATATCAAAGCAACAGCTTAATACATTGATAAACAAACGATAAATCAAACAAGCTGTAAACATATTTATGTATTTATCAGCCAGGATATTAAAATAGAACTCAAAAGCAATACTCTATGGAAATAAAAACTTTAAAACAATTTGCTGATCAAATAAACAATACAGTCCCGGCAAGAAGAAAACTAGCACATACACATCTCGCCGGAAAGGGAACAGACAAAGAAGCGCTTGCTGTATTGAAACAAACAATTGATGCAATAAATGACATCCCCCGCAATGGGAATAAGTTAAGACTTCAGTTAGAGCAGAGCGGAGAAATAATGGAAACCGAAGCCAATTATGAGATCGATGAGCTAAACAAAGACTTTTATTTTTTCAGGGAAGGTGAAAAACAGTTTATCAACTATTTGGCCGGAATACATGAAGATTTTGATGATCAACTAATTGAAGGCTTACGGTTTTTAAATGGTATTGAGATCACTAATTTTATTACGGATCGCGATGGCACCGTAAACAACTACTGTGCCCGCTACAATACGTCCGTGCAGTCGGCGTACAACGCCATTTTTTTGAGTCATTTTTCATATACCGTAAAAAACGCAGTTTTAGTAACATCAGCTCCCCTTAAAAATAAAGGAGTTACAGACATTAGTGTTTTTCCTGATAACACGTTTATTCTAGCCGGTTCAAAGGGAAGAGAATATATGGATCTTCATGGCAATGAAGGAAATTTTCCCATTAACCAGCAGCAGCAAGAAATCCTCAACACACTAAGCGAAAAACTTCATGATTTAATCCAACAACCGGATTATGCAATTTTTTTCAGGATTGGTTCCGGGCTGCAAATTAAGTTCGGGCAAATTACCATAGCACGTCAGGATATCAACAATACCATAACAAAAGACCAGTCCGAGCACTTTCTGGAGAAAATACGTTCCATTGTTAAAGAAGTCGATCCACAAGACCAACACCTTAGAATTGAAGATACAGGGCTGGATATTGAAATTACCTTAACCACCCCTTTAGACGGTTCGAAAGGGGTTAAAGATTATGACAAAGGAGATGGAATTTCATTCTTAAATGACTCATTAAGTCTAGAGCTTGAAAAAGGAAATAACTTAGTCTGTGGAGACACGGAATCAGACATTCCCATGTTAGAAAAGTGCATGGAGATCAACCCACAGACAAAAGCTATATTTGTAACTACCGATAATGAATTAATTAACAGTGTATCGCATATTTGCCCAAACAGCATATTTGTAAATACACCCGACATTCTAATCACATTACTAAACCAAAAAGCAAAAGAAAAACTATGAGCATCAATGATTTAAAAGGCGCAATTTTTGATCTTGATGGCGTCGTAACCCAAACGGCTACCACACATTTTAAAGCATGGAAAGCTGTTTTTGATGAATATCTTAAAAATAAAGCAACACAGACGGGAGACAAACAGAATTTCCGGATTTTCAATAAGGCTGACTACCTAACGTATGTAGACGGAAAACCTCGTTATGAGGGCGTAATGTCTTTTTTAGACTCCCGCGGTATTGAACTACCCTATGGAGATCCTTCTGATGATATCGATCTGGAAACAGTATGTGGCATAGGAAATCGAAAGAACATCCGTTTCAGAGAAATCGTAGAAAGCAAAGGAGTCAAAATATACACTTCCTCGTTGAAATTTATTGATGAACTGAGAAATAATGGGGTAAAAGTCGCTATAGCCTCCTCCAGCAAAAACAGCAACTATATCTTAGAAAAATCCGGTCTTTTAGATAAATTTGAAACTGTAGTTGACGGTATCAAAGCTGAAGAACAGGAGCTGAAAGGTAAGCCGGAACCGGATATTTTTATCAAAGCGGCCGATGAGATAGGGTTACATCCCAGTCAATGCCTTATGGTTGAGGATGCTACTTCGGGCATAAAAGCCGGCAAACAGGGCAATTTCTCTTGTGTTATTGCTGTAGCAAGAGAAGAAAACAAGCACGAATTGCGTCGCTTTGGAGGTGATTTTGTTGTTAATGACCTCAAAGAAATTAACTGGAAATCACTGGAAAACTGGTATGAAAAATATCTTTATGAAGACAACTGGCGAATAAAATATTATGGCTTTGCCCAGTCGGAAGAAAAACTGCGGGAGACATTAACAACCGTTGGCAATGGGTATTTTGCAACAAGAGGATGCTTTGAAAATGAACAGGCCTACAAAGATATCCATTACCCCGGTACATACATTGCAGGACTTTTTAATAAAGTGCCTACAATGATCCATGATAAAAAAATCTACAACAATGACTTTGTAAATGCGCCTAATTGGCTGCGCATCGATTTTAAAATCGGAGACGGGAACTACCTGGACATATTAAAAACCAACATCCTCTCCTATTGTCATGAACTGGACATGAAAAATGCGATAATGCGCAGGAGGATTAAGTTTAAAGATGATTTTGGCCGGATAACCACATTGGTAACTGAAAGGTTTGCCAGCATGGATGATCCTCATTTAGGAATGATCCGCTATACCATAACGCCAAATAATTACTACGACACGGTATCCATCCGCTCTTTCCTTGACGGAACGGTAATAAACTCAGGTGTTCCCCGCTATCGATCTCTAAGCTCTAACCATCTAAACGCCAGAGAACAAACAGTCAAAGACGGCAATTTGTTCCTACAGGTACAAACCAACCAGTCGAAAGTAAATATTTATATGTATGGGCGCCACAAGCTTTTCAGAGAAGGCAAAGAATTTGAAGCAGACGGGAAGGCCGAACAAACACTGGAAACAGTTAAGCAGAAATATAGCTTTGATGTAAAACAAAATAAGTCTGTGACACTGGAAAAAACAGTTACCATTAACACATCTGAGGATTGGGATGTTCAAGATCCTGCCGCATACGGAAATAAGAAAATTAAAGAAGCCGGAAACTTTTCAGAAGAACTCAAGAAACATCAAAAAGCCTGGCATCAATTGTGGCATACGGCAGATTTTCAAATTTCCGGCGATCGTTTTGCGCAAAAAGCATTGCGTTTGCATATCTATCATTTGTTGGTTACGGCATCGCCGCACAATAAGAACATCGATGCCGGCATGCCGGCACGCGGTCTGCATGGAGAAGCCTACCGTGGTCATATCTTTTGGGATGAAATGTACATTATGCCATTTTATAATCTTCATTTCCCGGAAATATCAAAAGCACTACTGATGTATCGCTATCGTCGCCTTGATGCGGCAAGGCAGGAAGCCAAAGACCATGGATACAAAGGAGCATTATATCCATGGCAAAGTGCTAATGACGGAATTGAAGAAACCCAGGAAATTCACTATAATCCTGTCTCCGGCAATTGGGACCCGGATCTGAGCCGTTTGCAACGCCATGTATCCCTGGCTATTGCTAAAAACATCCTGGATTATTGCCGTTGCACCAATGACAAGGATTTTATGCACCATTACGGAGCGGAAATGCTGATAGAAATTTCACGCTTCTGGGCAGACATTGCAGAAAAATCCGAAAAAGACAATAGGTATCATATCAATCATGTGATGGGGCCTGATGAATTTCATGAAAAATATCCGGACGCGGACAAAGGTGGTATAAATGACAATGCCTATACTAATGTAATGGTTAGCTGGTTGCTGAATAAAATTATTCACCTCTACAGTAATAACTTTTCGAAACAAGAACGTGAAGACCTTCAAAATGCAACAGGAATAGCGGAAACTGAGATAGAACAGTGGAAAGAAATCCGGGATAATCTGTATCTTGAATTTAATAAAGATAATATCCTGGCACAATTCAGCGGTTATTTTGACCTTAAAGAACTGAACTGGGAACATTATAAGCAAAACTATAAGAGCACCCGACGGATGGATCGTATATTAAAAGCTGAAAATGACTCTCCGGATAACTACAAAGTGGCCAAGCAAGCGGACATGCTAATGCTCTTTTACACACTGTCGCCCAAACAGATAAAAAAGGTCACCAACCAAATGGGTTATGACATCGGTGATGCTAATGAATTCCTGGAAAAAAATTACAACTACTATATTCAACGAACCAGCCATGGGTCTACTTTAAGTTATGTAGTGCATGCCGATATACTTAAATATTTGACTAATGGAAAACCGGATCGCTTTAACTGGTTCATAAAAGCACTTAAAAGTGACATTTTTGATACCCAGGGAGGGACAACTCCTGAAGGAATTCATACGGGTGTAATGGCCGGAACAATTGGTATCATTGTAGAAAGCTTTGCCGGACTGGAACTCTTTAAAGATCACTTTGAGATTAAACCCACTATGCCGGAACATTGGAACAATGTCCAATTTAAGATCTACCACATGGAACGTAAATTTCATTTTGAAATGCGCCATGACAAGGTTGTTATTCGCTCTTTAAATGACTTTGAAGGAGACTTTTATGTCAATATCAACGGAGATAAAAAAGAACTCAAACCGCACGGACAGGTGGTTTTTGAATTAGCCAATAAATGAAATTCTTTTGTTTAAAGATGATGTAAGACTGTTTCTGTATGTGATTTTGCAAGTTCCATAGGTTTTCAACCTGAGACAAAATATTACAATTTTGTTTGCTGTTGGAAACCTTTGTTTTATAGACACAATTTTAGAAACGGTTACCCTTTCAGAAATAAAGCTCTAATCTTCAGAAAATTGCTTTAATAACCGCCTGTATGTAGAGAATACGCGTGCGCGAGAGACAAAACCTATATATTCATCCTGGTCGAGGACAACCATATTAAACACGCCGGATCGGGAGAATTTTTCGGTTACACTTTCCATATTTTCATCCGGGGTTATACTTACTGAAGGCATAACCATCATATCTTTCACTTTCATTGACTCATAAAGTTCAGGTTTAAACATTATCTCACGAACATCATCCATACGGATTATACCATAAAACTTCCCTTCTTCATCAACGACAGGAAAGATATTCCGTTTGGCCTGTGCAATTACTTTAACCAAATCGCCCAGGTTAGAATTAATATGGATCGAACTAAAATCCCTTTCGATAAGCGGTTTCACGCTCATCATTTTAAGTACATGTTTATCTTTATGATGAGTCAACAAATCGCCAGATTTGGCCAGCTGAATTGTATAAACCGAGTTATTTTCAAAGACCTTGACGGTGGCATAAGATATCGCCGCAGTTATCATAAGCGGCATAAACAAGCCATAGCCACTGGTAATTTCAGCTATGAGGAATATTGCAGTTAATGGTCCGTGCAACACGCCTGCAATCATTCCGGCCATGCCGACAAGGGCAAAATTACTCATATTGATCTCAAAGATCCCCAGATAATTCACCAGATAAGCAAACAACAAGCCCAGATTACCTCCCATAAACAATGTCGGGGCAAAGATGCCTCCAATACCACCAATACCAAATGTTATGGAAGTAGCCACAACTTTGAGTAAGACAACAACCACCAGCAAAATGATAACAGCCATGGTGCTATCTTTATAATCATAGAAAATACTATTATCAAATAAATAACTAAAATCACCGGCTAAACAAGAGTTAATCGCGTCATAACCTTCTCCGTATAAAGAAGGGACTAAAAATATCAGCAAGCCGAGAGCCAACCCGCCGGCAATTAGTTTTTTATAAATATTTTTATAGCGTTCAAAAATGCTGGCAATTTTCACATATACCTCTGTAAAATAAACAGATGCAAAACCAGTCAAAACCCCTAATAAAATATAAAATGGAACATCGGGAAGGGTGAATGTTTCCTGCAGATCAAACGGATACAGCACATCTTGTCCCAAAAAGAAATAGGATGTCAATGCAGCAGTAGCAGAAGCCATTATCAGCGGAACCAGACGACGCATCGTAAGATCGAGCATGATAATTTCCATGCTAAAGACCACAGCAGCAATGGGCGATTTAAAAATAGCAGACATCGCGCCAGCTGTAGCACAAGCCACCAGTAACAACCGATCTTTATATTCAATATGTGCCAACCCTGCAACATTGGAGCCATACGCAGCCCCGGTAGCAACCGTTGGACCCTCCAATCCAACAGAACCTCCAAAACCTACAGTTAACGCACTACTCACAACAGAGGAATATAGATTATGGGGATGTATTTTCCCTTTATTTTTGGAAATAGCCGAAAGAACACTGGGGATTCCATGCTCTACATCATGTTTAACGATATACCGGATAAACAACAAGGCAAGCAAAATCCCGATCGTAGGATAAGCAAGATATAAATAGTTAGCGTATTCCTTGGAGAAAAACTGTGTCAGACCGGATTGTATAAGATGCACCGTGTTTTTAATCAGAACGGCCGCCAGACCTGAGACCAACCCTACTATTACACTAAGTATCAATATAAAATTATAGTTAGATATGTGTCTAACTCTCCATATCAAAAACCGTCTCAGCAGGGATTCATTTTTCATTTTTTATGATTTTCCGTGCAAAAGTACGAAATATACACCCTTCGAACAAACATTTACTCCGGAACTTCTAAACTAATTTCTGCAGCTTGCACTTCTTCATCAGAGCCATAATCCACAACACCCAGGACAGAATACTCACCGGGTTTCAAATCCTCAGGAACATCAAACGAAATTCTCCGTGCTCCATCGGGCAAAACCGTAAATGCTCTTACTTTTAAGCGCTGGGTAGAACCATCTTTCAAATAAGTGAGTTCGGTATAAGCAGCACAATCTAATATTGCTTCTCCTGTATTTTTAAACTGTATTTCCAGCGTGCTACTACTATCCTGTGGAGAAGTCTTCTCTTTAAAACTATATATTTCGCCTTTTTTAAGGTTCACTGATGGGGGTTGCTGAAAGACATGTACAACAAATTGGAATGTTTGATTAATACCAAAACCATAGCCTTCCTGCATATCTTCACCGGATTTACGTTCGCGAGCCAGCTTCACTAATATGGTAGCCCAGGCAGCTTTTTTGGCTTCCGCCTTATTGGGTACTTCCATTAAAATGCTGATATCTTTACTTTCGTTAGGGCCCAATTCAATGAATGAGGGATTGGCAACTAACCATTCCGAACATGAATGTTCACTTTCTCCTTGCTTCATAATAGCTGTCTTCCCCTCTATACCGGGAGATTCAAAATCAGCAAATGAAATTTGAAATGCCTGGGGGGAATTCGAATTGTTTGTAACTTTCAACTCCCTTTGTTGCGCTTCACCCAAAGGGACATCAAAATATAAGCGTGATGGTGATACCGATGCACTTTGCGCCAATGCATCTATCCCCTGAAGCATAAAAACTGCCAATATCAGTGTAATAAGTAAACCTCTCATGATATCATTCTTTTTATTATACAATTACTATGAGCCTACTCCAAAAAGTAGGTTTTAAAATTTCGACTAAAAATACATAAAGCAATCCAGAAAGCAAAATCACTTGCATTTTGCTTAAAAATTCGTTTGACAGTTTTATAGAGCTCGAATATCGTTTGGAAAATGATT
>JAIPBW010000087.1 GCA_021738505.1 Bacteroidales bacterium
GCATGCGGTACTTGAAGTTGATGGAATTGCCGGTGCCTTTGATTTCGTTATCCATTTCCTGGCCCTGGAAGCCAAACCGGTAACTCCCGCTGCTGTAATTTCCATCGGTAAGCAACATGCCAAATGGATAATAATCCGATGCGGAGTTGATTTGGCTGTAATAAGCCACACCCAGACCGTCTTCTTCTTTGCGGCGGTAGTCGCTTAGGGTCATGTGGACATTGGTTAAACCGTGTCCGCCCGCCGGCGGGTGGTTGCCTGGTTTATGGGATTTGTTTTCCATCTCACCAGCAAATGTACGATCCTGCCTGCTATTTTCCAAATCGTGGCAGGGGATTTTTGAGTTTTCTTTGGCTAAGGTTGATGATCTTCCCGGTTTTCTGAAATAAAGTCTTGCGGGATGTGTTTTTTGTTTTTAATCCCCAGATTGCGCAGCTTTTCAGCTTGTCCGATCAGGTTTCCTTTCCCGTATTTCAATTTGCCCAGGGCTTCATCATACGTTCTTTGTGTTTTTTGAATATGGTTGCCGAGATCGTTCAGATTATCAACAAAATTCACAAATTTATCATATAGCGCTGCTCCTCTGTCAGCGATAGCCTGAGCATTTTGATTTTGATATTCGCGTTTCCAAAGGTCTACAATAAGTTTTAACGCAGCAATTAAGTTTGTCGGGCTGATCAGCAGGATCCTTTTATTGTAGGCATAATGCCATAAATCCGGATCGTTTTGTAAAGCCAACAGATAGGCTGGTTCATTGGGGACAAACATCATAACAAAATCCAATGTTGCAGCGAAATCCTGATAGTTTTTAGAGCTCAGCTCATCGATATGTCTGCGCATGGATTTGAGATGTTCCTGAAGCGCTTGTTTTTGATGCTCAGGATCATCACTCCCGGCATATTTTGTATAGGCCGTTAGCGATACCTTGGAATCGATGATCACCTTGCGATTATCCGGATATTCCACAATGACATCGGGTTGCATACGTTTCCCATGGTCGTTTTTGAGGTATTTTCCGTCTTCATTTTTCAAATACTCCTGAACAAAATATTCTCTGTCTTTAACAAGTCCGGACTTCTCCAGGATATTTTCCAAAATCATTTGTCCCCAGTCTCCCTGAGTTTTGGAGTTGCCTTTTAAAGCATTGGTCAGGTTTTGAGCTTCTTTGCTGACTTCTTGATTTAGATTCACCAGCTTTTCCACTTCTTTTCCCAAAGAAAACCGCTCTTTGGATTCCTTATCATACACCTCCTCTACTTTCTTTTTAAAATGATCGATGTTCTCTCCGAGGGGCTTTAAAATCGTCTCTAAATTCTCCTTATTTTGCTTTGTGAACTTTACGGATTTTTCGTCAAGGATTTTGTTGGCTATGTTTTCAAATTCAGTATTGAATTTTTTGCCAAGCTCTTCTATATCTTCCTTTTGGGTTTGCAGTTTTTCCTGCAAACTAGTGTTATTTGCTTTAAGTTTTGCTATTTGATTATTTGCTTCTGTAGTATTTTTAGTTTCCTGATCAAGTTTCTCTTTCAGTTTCTCAATTTCTGTATCATTTTTTTCTATTGTGCGGTAGGCTTCATTTAACCGGGCTTTATAATCCGCATTTGAGGTTTGAAAAATAGTACATTCTTCAATTTTATTCTCAAGCTTTTGCTGAGTAGCACCTAAGGTATCAGAAAGCTGAGTACTCCTCTCCTTTTCAATCTCCAGGGCCTTTTGGGTTTCATTGTAAGTGCTTTTCAGTTTTTCAAACTCTGAGCGACTTACTGTTTTGGATTTTATAGTCAGATAAGTGATAACCCAGACTATAATACCTCCGATTAAAAGGCCCGTCAAAATAGATATGATTTCCATAGAATTTGGTTTATGTTTTTGAAGTAGGGAAACAACAAATATATCCTGACGAAATTAATAAAAACAGTCGAAATTCACCGGACAAGTTAAACTAAAGAATTAGTCCATGTTAGGTGTTGTTGATTTTTGCACTTTTTTTAGATTGAAGAAGATTGATGTAGATTGAGAAAAGATTGATGAGAGATTGATGTAGATTGCTTTAAATTAGAATATTGCTGATTGATAAGTTGCACTTTCGTAATAGTGCCCCCGGGAGAATTCAATTGATCGGCCTGTCAATAAGCAATTTCCGTAATACTAATTAGAGTCTGTCCATAATGTCAGTGTCTGGTTTATAATGTTCGAGTTCAAGGCTTGTGAAGTTTTTTATCATCAGGAGTTTACTTTCGTAAATGACTGTGATAAAAAACGAGCGTAACGCAGAAATCGGACATTATAGACAGACACTAATTATAAAAAGGAGGATATTTTTTGCATAAAAAAGGCAGGAAAATAATCACCTGCCCTCTTAAGTCTAACAAAATAATGTAACCTTAAAACTCTAATAGTAAAACTCTTTTTCTGCAGTAGCTGTCAATGTACCAGCAGCGCATTCGTAAGTAGCCGTAACTCTGATCGTAACTTGTCCTTTTGTTTGCGGTCCCGGTAATGGAATAATCGTAGTATTGGTCAATTGCCCGTTAATATGCTGGTAAACGGTATTGATATTACCTGTTCCGGGATTCCAGAAAAACTGGCCACCGGTTTGTCCTGAAATATTTTTTAATTGGACAGTATCCGGAGAGTTACCATACCCAACTGTATAGACAGGAACCTGACCAACGATACAATTTTGAATTAAAGAATCGGGAGTATTCGGAGGCCGATTATTTTTTCCGTCTGTAAAACCTACAACAGAAGGCAAATACGTAGGATTATTGGCTGCAAGTGGAAGGACATCATCAACACCGGTTTGCAGGGCTTCAAATAACGCTGTTGAATTTTTCCCAATAAAAGATGAGTCTGCAAGTCCGGCCTGAAGATCGTTAAGATTATCGGTCAATGGTGTAGTTACCTGAATGCTGTCGCTGAATTTTATAATTTCGATCATGTCGTAAGCATTTTTCATGCTGATAAACGTGCCAATGGCATTTTCCATTGCAGGAATAGAAAGACTATCAGAGAACATACTACCGGAATAATCCATGGTAAGCGCCGAAATGATCAAACTTGGGAGTTGTCCCGGCCCGGAAGCTTTTAGTGTTTCTGTTTGCCCATTAGAAGATACGGTTTCAAATTTTAGATTATCCGTATCAAAATTTTCAAGTGCTTTTCCGTTTTGGTCAGTGACATTTACAAAAACGTTAATCCCACCATTGTTATTTTCCACAATCCGGGGTATAGAAGCTTTGATAGAGGATGTTGAATAGTCAACCTCTTTGTTATGTTCTATTGAGTCTTTTTGACAGGAAGTGAGACATATTACTGAAAAGGCCACCAAAAGGGATAAATTAAGTATAAGTTTTTTCATAGCTGAATGAATATTTAATTTCGTCGAAAGTAATCAATTATCAGTCGAATGTCAACTTTCCCGATGATTTTACTCAAGAAACCATTGAGATGAAAAGCTTATACCAGATACATAGATGTGCAGGAAATAACCTTGTTTTTATTTTTTTCTCTTTTTTCCTAACTTACGCTTCTTTTTCCCTTCATCTTGATCATCTTTCGGGTCTTTTTTATCGTCCGACTTTTCTTCGGCTTTTCTGCGTTTGGGCTCCTTTTTCTTTTTCTCTTCTTTTTCCTTTTCTTCTGCTTTCTCTTTCGTCAGGTCAATACGTCCGCCTGAGATTTTTTTCAGCTTATTCATATCTTCTTCATGCAACTTAGAGCCAAATCGATACCCAATTGAAATGCTGTAGTTTGCCTGATTTTTCAACAGATAATCCGCATCATAAGCTGCAAAATTGCGCCATCCAAAATCAAAGCCGATATATGTAAAAAAGGCTCTGTAGCTCCAGGTAATCTTGTTTGCCCAGCCAATATCCAGCATACGCATTTCCTGTTCATCTGAGCCAACAGCACAACTTACTTCGCGTGAACCATTGTGGTTAGAAATTTTATTATCAATAGACCATAGCATATAAGCCCCGGTTTCAAGGCCGATAAAACTATTTCGCCCTACAGGAATTGAATAGCCAAATCGCAAAGGCACAGATATAAAGTAATCAGTATATTTAGTGGCATTAAATAAAGTTATTCCATCAGAGACAGGATCATTATTATTTAACCTGACTTCTCTTTTTCCCAGAATAAATTCAAAAGCTGAATAGAGACGGTCATAGCCTTCATGGTCTGTTACGTAACTATATCCTCCGTATAAACTGTAGCCATTGGGAATGTAATCTTTAAACCGTGCTTTGCTTTGGTCCTCCTGGATTCTAAAATTATAAAGAGAAGCCCCCATAAAAAAGTCTTCCCCGTCATTAAAAGCTTTTTTCCAGTGGGATTTTGCCAGACTAAAATTGATTGGATTGTCCTGGGCATGCAAATTTTGCAGAAACATTGCCAGAATGAATCCACATAGGAGCGTAGATATTTTTTTCATTTGAAAGTCAGGTTTAAGATTTATTTCCCCGCAAAAGTATAAAAACTATCAAAAAAGGGATCACATGTACCTGATAATTTTAGTGAATTTTGAATATTCAGAAGAAGCAGCATTATTAACAACTAATAAACGCCAAACAACAAACACCATTAAACCCTACTCTTCACAGAGCAGAAGTTGAAAAATGCACAAAAAAAAGAGCAAAAGTACCGGCTATTGCTCAATACTCTTGCTCTAATCTGCTTTGTGACTCCGGGAGGAGTCGAACCCCCAGCCTTCTGATCCGTAGTCAGACGCTCTATCCAGTTGAGCTACGGAGCCGTTTTGCGAGTGCAAATATAAGCTTTTTTTGATAATTGCAACCTTCATTCAGGGATTTTTCGCAATATTTTTGTGCTTGGGCTTTCGGATTACCGGGAAGACACAGATTATCAGCTGTATGATGTGTTACTGAAAAGTTTAACCGATTATTCGATCAGTGAAACCTGAAGTCTTACATTTTTTTTTAATACATTTAAGATCAAGTGTTATGTTATTTCTTGAACAAAGCAGTTTCAATCTTTGTTTAAAATGGCGAACAAAACCGAAGAACAATAAACATGGCAAAATCAAAAAAATATTCAATTACCACCACCGATAAAGCGGTACTTAAAGAATGGTATAAACTACTGACTTTAGGACGGAAGCTAGATGAAAAAGCACCCAATTATTTAAAACAGGCTTTGGGCTGGTCCTATCACGCTCCCTATGCCGGTCATGATGGCATACAGTTAGCTATAGGGCAAGTCTTTCAACAAAAGAAGGATCATCTCTTCCCCTATTACCGGGATATGCTGACGGCACTCTCGGCCGGACTCACTGTTGAAGAGATCATACTTAACGGCATTAGTAAAGCTACAGATGTAGCCAGCGGCGGACGGCACATGTCTAACCACTTCGCAAAGCCGGAATGGAACATTCATAATGTGTCCAGCGCTACGGGTAACCATACTCAACATGCTGTTGGGGTTGCCCGCGGGATAAAAACCTATAAAGACGATGCTGTTTCTTTTTCCTCTCAGGGCGAGTCTTCCACTTCGGAAGGATATGTTTATGAAGCGATAAACGGGGCCAGCCGCGAAAAGCTACCTGTGGTTTTTGTATTGCAGGATAACCGCTTCGGCATCGCAGTACCCCGCGAAGACCAAACGGCAAATCTGCGTGCCGCAGACAATTTCAGAGGTTTCCGCAATCTTCATATCATCCATTGTGATGGTAAAGATATTTTTGACTCTATGAATGCTATGACAGAAGCCCGTCAGCATGCATCAGAACAACAAGAGCCTGTAATTGTCCATGCCAGTGTTATTCGTATGGGCTCCCACTCCAACAGCGACCGTCATGAGCTTTACCGTGATGAAAAAGAACTGGAAGAAATGCGACGCCTCGATCCTGTGGCTCGTTTCCGGGCACAGCTGTTGCGCTCGAAAAAGTTTACCGAAAATCAACTGGAGGAGATCGACAAAGAAGTAAAAGACCTGGTCTCTAAAGCTCATAAAAAAGCGCTTAAAGCTCCCGATCCTAAGCCGGAAAGCATTTATGACTTTGTGCTTCCCGAGCCTTACAAACCTGAAAAATACATCGCCGGAACACATGAGTTTACCGGTGACAAAAAGAAATTTATCGATGCATTAAATGAAACGCTGAAAGCCGAATTTCGTCATAATGAACACACTTATTTGTGGGGTCAGGATGTAGCTTATAAAGAAAAAGGCGGGATCTTTAATGTGACCAAAGGAATGCAAC
Source organism: Bacteroidales bacterium (assembly GCA_021738505.1). Lineage (GTDB taxonomy): Bacteria > Bacteroidota > Bacteroidia > Bacteroidales > PWNQ01 > PWNQ01. The sequence goes on from JAIPBW010000087.1 coordinate 6,224, forward strand.
AGGAATTTGGCAAAGAACGGATTTTTAACGCCCCTATTGCGGAAGATTTTATCGTTGGTACAGCCAACGGCATGAGCCGGTACGATGACAAGATTCAAATTGTGGTTGAAGGAGCTGAGTTTGCAGATTATTTTTGGCCGGCCATGGAGCAGTTTGTAGAGATGACGCATGAATATTGGCGTACCAACGGAAAGTTTGCCCCGAATGTGGTTATTCGATTAGCCTCCGGAGGATATATCGGTGGCGGATTATACCATTCCCAAACGACGGAAGGTGTCATGACTACTTTTCCGGGAATACGAATCGTATATCCTTCGTTTGCTGACGATGCGGCCGGCTTGCTGAGAACAGCAATGCGCTCCAAAGGTCCGACACTCTTTTTAGAGCCTAAAGCTCTTTATAACGCACCCATTGCAGCCACACCTATTCCCGACGATTTTGAAGTGCCCTTTGGAAAAGCCAGAGTAAGACGCGAAGGAAAGCACCTGAGCATTATTACCTATGGCAATACGGTGCACCAGAGTCTGCAGGCAGCCGAAAAAATGGCTGAAGAAAAAGGCTACGAAATCGAAGTGCTGGATTTACGCTCTTTGGCACCATTGGATAAAGCTTCTGTCATTGACACCGTGAAGAAAACAAACCGGGCTTTGGTTGTACATGAAGACAAAGTGAAATCAGGCTTTGGCGGAGAACTTGCCGGTATTATCGCAGATGAAGCGTTTATGTTCCTGGATGCCCCGGTGAAACGTGTTGGCTCAACATTTACGCCCGTAGGCTTTAATCCGATTTTAGAAAAAGCAATCCTGCCCAATAAAGATAAAATATTTGATGCCGCTATGGAATTGCTGGAATTTTAATGTTTTGGCATGCCTTCAAAAAAAAAAGCTACTCCGCAAAGAGTAGCTTTTTTTTGATATTAATTGAGGTTATTTGGAAAATTTGCGAATAACTCTTTGATCTTTCATAATCATTTCCAGAAAATAAATCCCTTCCGGTAAATGATCGATTCCTGTCAGTTTTAGATTTTTTGAGTTGCCTTTAAAGGTTTGTGCAAAAACCCTCTTGCCGTGTATTGTATAAACAGATACCTGAACCTTTTCTTCAGGTTGATTTTGCAGGTGGATATTCAAATCCTGAACAACCGGATTCGGGTATATTTTGATATTTTGCTTTTCAGTATTGCACTGTACATAAACCGGATCAAACGTTTCTGACTTTCCGTCATAATCAACTTGTTTTAAACGGACATACGACTCCTGCTCTTCCAGATTGACAGTACTTTCATAATCTTTTCTTTCATTGCTGTTTCCGGCTCCATTCACAGTTTTTTTGCTGGAAAAGTTTTCGCCATCTCGGGAAACCTGAATTTCAAAATAATCATTATTAATTTCCGTAGCTGTTGACCAGTTTACGATGGCTTTGTTTTGTCCGCTGCAATTTGCTTCAAAAGAGATTAAATCGACAGGCAGCGGGTCCGTGGAAGCATCCGTTGAACCAAATGTAAATGTGGAAAAGCTACTAACAGTATTCACCTTAACAGAGCCGCTGCTTCCGGAGCCCCCTGATCCCGAAAAAGAATCCTGCCCAAGATCATCCCAGGTTGTTCCGTTATCATGGACGAGGTGAATTTTACTTTCATTATTTATATCGCTGTCAGCACCATCGGCCCAGTGCAGCGTTAAATCCGGACTGGACGATCCATTGTCCCGGGTTACTTGCCAGTACTCGAGCTGACTGATGGTTTCAAGATCAGTATGATTAGAAGCATTGAAATTACTGAAATTCGGTGGCGTACCTCTGTGATATGTAACCGAGAATTGGTCTGTTGTTGCCCCACCGGTATTATCTACTGTAGCAGCTCCGTAATAGCCATTGTCGGCAACCGGAAACGTAAAGGAGTCATCCCCTTTTTTGGTCACCGTGCCTGTAATATAATTACTACTTGAATTACCGGAAACCGTGGCATTATCTTCAAAAACGAGTGGATTTCCATTTGTCGTAATATTCCCTGAAGTTAATGTAAGCGAAGAAGAAATCGTTATGCCGTTAGACAATGAAACTTCTCCTGCGCTTTTATTCACTTCCATATCGGCAAAATTGATGCTGCTGCTGCCGCTGATTGTGCTGCTAACACTTCCGCTGAAAGTAATTATATCAGAATTTTTTGTAATTGTGCCATCATTTTGTAAATCACCAGAAATAATTAAATTATTGCCTTTATGTTGTAAAACTCCATTAATTGTTAAATCACCATTTACCGTAAGAGTATAAGTTTCAGTTATATTTAAATCCCCTTCAATAGTTATGTTTTTTGCAGTACCGTTATCATTATCAATATAAGCCTCATTTCCAGCAGGTATTAACACATCTTCTGTATTATCTGGAACATGTCCATAAGACCAATTTGATGCGTCATTCCATGAACCTCCATATTGTGTGGGTTGGTTATAAGTATTTTGCCCATAACTCAAACTTGTCGTTAAAAGCATTGCTGCAATGAGCAATAATCGGATCGGTGGGGATTTTAGCGTAAATAATTTCATGGTTTCGTTTTTAGGGGTTTGTTTATTTATCGTTTGTTCTGATTCAGGTATAAAAACAAACAAAAAAGGCATAATAAATTGCTTATCATGAAAGATCAGAAAATCCGAAAAAGTCTCTTTTGCTTATTTTTTAGCTCAATCTTACACAAATGTACTATATATTTTTTATCTGCAAAAAAAACTATAATATTTTTTTCATTTTGTTAACAAATTTTTCGCATTGCTATTGACAAATTTTCAACTTGTTTTAATCCCAAAGGGTTAGGTCATTTTTAAGTCTTATATAATTCAAAGGAATTATCAACAGGATAATTTTCGAAAAAAAGCGTCAAAATCATGGTAAAAATTCTATATTTGCCGCGATATATTTAGCTATAAACAAAAAAATAATAAACGAATATGGCAGAAAAGATCACGTCTCAACAAGCAATAGAGCTTGAGGAAAGGTATGGTGCCCATAATTACCATCCATTACCGGTTGTATTGTCAAAAGGAGAAGGCGCTAAAGTATGGGATGCAGAAGGAAAAGAATATTTTGATTTCCTGTCTGCATATTCTGCAGTAAACCAGGGACACTGCCACCCCAAGATCATTGGGGCGCTCAAGGAGCAAGCCGAAACCCTGACGTTAACCTCCCGCGCATTTTTTAATGACGCTCTGGGCCCTTACGAGAAATATGTTACCGAGTTTTTTGGCTATGACAAAGTCCTGCCGATGAATTCCGGTGCAGAAGCTGATGAAACAGCCATTAAGCTTTGCCGCAAATGGGCGTATGAGAAAAAAGGAGTTCCCGAAAATAAAGCCAAAATTATTGTCGCTGAAAATAACTTCCACGGACGTACGGTAACGATCATTTCCATGTCTTCCGATCCGGACTCCTACAAAGGCTATGGGCCTTACACACCTGGCTTTGTCACTGTTCCTTACAACGACACGGAAGCGTTGGCAAAAGAACTGGAAGATCCGAATGTAGCCGGATTTTTGGTTGAGCCTATCCAGGGAGAAGCCGGTGTTATGGTTCCCGATGATGGCTATCTGAAAAAAGCTTATGAGCTTTGTAAAGCAAAAAATGTGCTGTTTATTGCTGATGAAGTACAAACAGGTATTGCCCGTACAGGAAAACTGTTAGCCTGTGACCACGAAGATGTTCGCCCTGATGTATTAATTTTGGGTAAAGCCATCTCCGGCGGCGTTTATCCGATCTCTGCAGTACTTGCCGATGATGATATCATGCTGACGATAAAACCCGGAGAGCACGGGTCTACTTTCGGTGGGAATCCTGTAGCTGCAAGAGTAGCAACAGCTGCTTTGGAAGTGGTTAGAGAAGAAAAATTGGCCGATCGTGCTGAATATTTAGGTAAGATTTTCCGTGAAGAGATGAAAAAAATCGATCATGAAATGATTGATCTTGTTCGCGGTAAAGGGCTGCTTAATGCAATTGTTATCAAACCCAAAAATGGCTTCGAAGCCTGGGATGTTTGTGTTAAGATGGCAGAATTTGGAGTTCTTGCTAAACCCACACACGGAGATATTATCCGCTTTGCTCCTCCGCTTATTATTAGCGAAGAGGATTTGAGAGAAGCAATCTCAAGAATAAAGAAAGCTATTATGTCATTCTAAACTGCATTATTCATGAAGAATGCAGGACAAATTTATTTCCTTACAGAGGCTGATCAGATGATCAGCCTTTTTTGTTTTATATTTTATATTAAATTTGTCTGCCATCAGCAAATTGTTTTGCTAACCATTTTTTTACACCAGAAGAACATAGCTTGATTAAGAGAAAATAATTAAATTTAATTCTATGAAACGAACAAAAACCATTTTTGTAGCACTTTGTGCTATTTTGCTCAGCATTTCTGTCACAGCACAGAATTATGATTTAGGCGATATGAATGCAAACGCCGGAATGGCTGCCTTTTCATCCTTTACAGGTGACACTAAACTCCCACCGGCAATGGTATCCTTTGAATTTGGGACAGGGTATAATATTGCAACAGGTGTTTTTGGAGGTATAAGCACTTCACAGGAAAACATAAACTTAAGCAACGGCAAGTCCTATAGCTGGGATCATCAAAATCTGTTTTTTGGTGTTCGTGCAATGTATTATGCATATTCAAGTGCAGATATTAACTTTTATCTGGGTTCTCTGACCGGATATAATTCGGTTACTTCAGAATTTTCATCGGATGATATTGATGAAAGGAATGTAAATAGTTCTGATGCCGGAGGTATTTTCTATAGTGTTTTTGCCGGAGGCCGCTACTTTTTCAGCGATCCCTGGGGACGTTTACGCTGAAGCAGGAATAGGCAAAATAAATTTTCAACTTGGAATAACAGCGAAATTTTAATTAGTCTCTGTCCATAAAATCCCATTTACTGCGTTACGCTTGCCCGAAAATTGCTCATTTACCTGAGTAAACTGCGCATTTTCTGGCTGCGCATGCCCCCGATAAATGCGGGGGAACCTTATGAACAGAGACATGATCACTAAGACACCTTGTCCACTTTATAGACAGATTGCGCCAAGCTAAGCCCGTGAAAAAGGGAATTAGCATAGATCTTTGAAACTTTTCAACAGAAACCTGTAGGTAACCACTCCTACCTGGGAAAGCCTAACCAGCCCCCAGAACCGAGTGTTGCGTAGT
>JAIPBW010000088.1 GCA_021738505.1 Bacteroidales bacterium
CCACATATAATATCAACGATTATTTCGAGGGTGTAGATGGCGTCACAGACTACACCGGATCCGGCGAAGTGATATACGCATCAAGCATCAATGCAATAGCAATTCCGTATGAAGTCCCTGCATTATATTATAGCCCCAACCACTTATTTACAGATGAAAGCGAAGTTTCTGTTATCTCAGCGTGCATCGGCCCCACTAAATTTAATGCAAAACTAACACGATCAGGTGAATGTAATAGCGAAACAGCTATTGAGGTAACTACGAATTATTTTAAAATATAACATTACTTCTCTAATAGGGGAGACCTTAAAATCTAATAAAAAAATATCAGCTTCGGTTGATATTTTTTTTATCCGAACCCCGCTGATTTTTATACCATATTACTTTTCCTTTCATTTTGTATAATTTTGTATTTGTAATATATTATATATTGTGAATGAGATGATTAATATGGTACAAAAATGAATACAAAACGATTTTCATTTTGTATTTTGGTATTTAAGATGTATAGGTATGGAATATAATTTATACAAAAATTAAGGGAAAAATACAAAATGAAGAAGCATTTGTATCGCAAATACAACCTGCAATACAAACTGTGTATTTTTTATAATTCGTGATTTGTGTAGCTTTTGTGAAAACCCTATTTTTATGGTACAAAATGGAATTTCATTTTGTATTTTTGCTATTGCCTTATATATGCGTGTTTTAATGTCTGCGATACAAAATTGAACTAAAAATCGCCAAAAAATGTATGGGGTTTATGAAAAAGGTGTAAAATTTTTGTGTAAGTTTTATTATATTTATGTAATAAAAAATTATTAGTTTATGGAGGAAAAAGAAGCTATTGAAGTATTCATGCATTTTAATAAAGAATATTTAAAACGGTTCGTGTTATCCCTTTTTGGTACCAATACAACGGATACGATTAAGTTTCCCTACCGGGATAAAATGAATTCAAAAGTAAGAAGCTACCTTACCAAGCCACCGAAAAACTATATCCCCAAAAAGCCGGATGATGCTATACGTATTATTGTGCCGTTGAACAATAATACCCGTATGTCTATATATTATAATTATTTATCAGTACGGGCGCAGAATATACTGGAAAAGGATTTCGAGGATTTGTTTTTTACCCTGTATCTGAGTGTATCTTCTATGATTCACCACCGGTTTGGCACCCGGAAGGAATTACGAGAGCGGTTTCTTATTAGCTGTGGTATAGATGATGATGTGCTCAACCACGATTCTTTCCGAAAAATGTATTACCGGTACATTGCAAAAAAGCAGGAGCAACTTGATGTATATTTTGATGAAAACGGGAGTTTTAATCTTTCGTTATTTTACAAAAAATTTTTCTGAAAATCAATCCGCAAAGCGTTATATATGTCCTTTCATACGGCGGTTTTTATGACTAAATCCGGTTAATTGTATAATACTGTATAATTACAAACGCATTTCGGGAATTATCCGGCATTGTGCGGTTGTATTATATGGTGTCCTTTCCGAATGTGAAATCGTTTCTCATTTTTGTATAAAAGTCTTACAATATGAGAAACGTACAAGTAAAAAAGGATCAGATTTTCATCTACGGTGTAATTGGGTTTGATGATGAATTTCTTGACAAAACAAACAACACTGATTACCATCTGGTACAAACTATCAAAAGTGTAGCGGATCGCTACAACCGGATTAATATTCATATTAATTCCCCGGGCGGTTCTATTGTAGAAGGACTTGCAGTTTATAACACAATACAATCACTTCGGCAGGAAGGAAAGGAAATACACACCTATAACGATGGTTTGGTTGCTTCGATGGCTTCAATCATTTTCTTTTCCGGCATTACTCACATGCCTAAAACGGCATTGATGATGCTACATCGGGCCTCTACTATCGCGATAGGGAACGCGAATGATTTCCAGGAAATGATCGGTATGCTTGAAAAGTTTGAAGAAACTCTTGTTGCTGCCATTGATGATAGGATAGAGATGGGGGCTGAGGCAATTAAGGAAAAATATTTCAACGGTGAGGATCATTACCTGACCGGAGAGGAAGCTGCTGAAATGGGATTCGTGGATCATACCGAAACCTATAAGGCAAAAACACCCGCTTCACCAAATAATATTATGAATTCTGATTTTAGGACTATCCTTAATATATACGAGGAGAAAAAAACACTTTCGTGGGATACGGTTAAGGATATGTTCAATTTTGGGAAAAGTACAAACACGGATAATAAAAATTCAAATACCATGGAAAAATTCAAAAGCGCAGCAATGCTTATTGCTTTATTTGCAATTGATGCATTTAATCTTAACGAGAACGGGAAAGCAGAGCTTTCCCCTGATGAATTGATGACAATCGACAATAGCCTCCAGGAAAAGGATGCTGAAATTGAGCGATTGAAAAATGAAACCCAGGAAAAAGACCAACAAATTGAAAACCTGAAACAGGAAAAAGAGGCGTTGGAAAATAAAGCACCCGGCAAAGTAAATGACGGGGAGGAAAAGGATGACGATCCGCCTAAATGGACACAGGCAAATCACATTCAGGAGGCGAAAAAATATATTTAATGCCTGAGTGAATCACATAACACAGTAATAAAAGAACTATTAATTTAAATAAATGTATATATGGGATTAGCCGATGAAATTATAGCAACGTACGGGGATTATTACGTAGATGGGGGACAGAATCAGAGAAACCTGACGCGTAATTATTACGCACGTACCGAAACAGAACAGGTTGCAACCGGGCAACGGACTGACAATACCGTGTACCGGATGGCAGAAGCTGAAATGACTGAGGTGTTACAGCCATATCAGTCTGAATTTACAAGCAAGGGAGCCGCGAATTTCCATCCGCGCCCGATTGAACTACAGCACATGAAAGTGGATTACTCTGTTAATCCGTATGAAGTGCGCGGGAATTGGCTTGATTTTCTTGCTGAAAATGAAATTGACCCGACTCAGTTTCCACTTGTACGCTACCTCATGGAAAACCATCTGATGCAGCGACTCAAACATGATATTGAAACCAAGGGGGTATTTTTGGGTGAACCCAAAGCACCTTCAGCAGGAACGCCGGGGGCTGCTATTGATTCTATGCTTGGCATAAAAAAGCAGCTTATTGACGGAGTTGCTGCCGGGAATATCAATCATGTGAGTGATACGAATTTGGGCGGTGCATTGAGCGAAGATACTATCGTTGGGCAAATTGAGAAATTTGTTGACAAGATTGATTCCGATGTACTTCCTGACATACGTACTGTCAATCTCTCAAAGAAGTGGCGAAAAAATTACCTGAGAGATTACCGGGATAGCGGGTATTTCATTAATCCGAATGAAGTCAATAACAACCTTGATTTTGAAGAAAACATGAGGTTGGAAGGGCTTCGATCCATGGCCGGATCGGATATTATTTTCGCGACACCTGCATGGAACTTTCAATCTCTCCGCAAAAACGGTCAGAATGAAGGCCGATTTGAAATACAAAAAGATAAACGGAATGTAGCTATTTTTACAGACTTCCACCGGGGAATCGGCTTTGCTGTTCCCGAGCTTGTGTGGGCATACATTCCGGATTCACTGTTGAACGCATCATCCTAATATAAGACAGTATGGAACTTGAAAATATAGTATATCAGAACCAGGATAACATGGGGGGCATTCCCCTTCTTATATATTACTTTCAACATGAGGATGTTGAAGTTTTTCCGAAAATGACGGATTTTCAGAGTATCACTTCATTTTCGGATGCAGCCCTGTTGGATGGTCTCCCCACCATGAAGTCAGGAAAATTCCTGCATGAGATACAAATTACAGATGGTCAGGGAATGCTCTCTGCTATCAGGCAAGGAGAAATCGGTGGCATATCCAAGAGAGTGGAACTTGATTTTCAGCTTGATGGGATATCAAAGAAAGCTGCCGGTTTTGACCGTATTGCGAATAATGCCAGATTTGGTTTCATTATTCCCGATCTTGATCAGGGGCATTTTTACGGCGTTGGATGCAGAAAATTTTTCCCCGCATCGCTTACGGCCGAGGGTAACCTTGGTACCGGTGAAGGCAGAGAAGGTAAGAAAGGCGGGCAATATAAGTTTAAATCCGATGCACCGACTCTTGAAATTTTTGATGTAACAGATGCCGACGTGGAGGGTCTCCTGAGTGCTTCCTCCTAATATAAGTGTTGTTAAGGTTCGGATGGGGAGCAGCGCTCCCCATCCTTTTTAAATGTAAATATCCCCGTTATGATAACTGTTGTTTTTCCGTATATCAGTGATTTTGCTGAAGGAGATGAATTAAAATATGCGATACGGAGTATTCAAACGCATCTCAAAACAAAATTCCGAATCTGCGTAATCGGAGATTTGCCCTCATATCTTGATAGTAATGAAATTATTCATATTCCGGTTAATAGATTTTCAGAGGGGCTGTTCAAAAAATGGTTCGATCAGCTCAATAAATTGCAAACTGCAATTGAAAGCAAAAGTGTTTCCGAGCAGTTCATCTGGATGTATGATGATACATACCTGATTGATGATGTAACATATAATGACCTTCTAAAACCCAAAGCAGAATTTCCATATTTCTCTGATAATGCTAAAAATGCAGGCCCGTTGTGGCAGCATGTTCACACGCAAACGTGTGAAAAACTGAAGCATTACACGATTCAGGTGTTTAACTATGAAACACATCTCCCCCGTGTTTATGATAAAAGTTTACTTTTGTATTTGATTGAAAAGTTTTCGCTGCATAAAAATCCTTATGCAATTGCAACACTGTATTATAATTATTACTTCCCGGATACATACCCGGATGATGTTAAAAATTATCGCGCAAAAATCACAGAACCGGCATCCATGTATGATATAATTACTGCAACGGATAAGAAGAAATTTCTCAATCATAAAAACAAGTGTTTTAATGATAGTATGAAGGGATATTTAGAAAATACTTTCCCTGAACCGTCTATTTATTAAAATGAATCTGTATTACGATTAAATTATTTAAATGATACAAAATTTGATACACTATTTTTCACCATACAGCATTAACGGCAATATTGGCGAAGCATATAATCTGCAGATTGAACTTGTACCGAATGATGATGACTGGATTTGCATTATAGACCAGGACGTAATGTTGCTTGGCGAAAAGGCAGGGCATCAGATTGCGGAAATCATCCAAAAACATGATGATGTAGCTGTATTCACTTCCTACACCAATCGCGTTGGTACCAAGGCGCAACGATACCCGGGTATGTATAACATTGCTGATTTGCGTGCACATCGTGAAATTTCCCTGAAGTTACAGGAACGCAATTACAGCAAAATAAAAATGCTTAACCGGGGTATTTCCGGTCATTTGATGTTATTTCAAAAGAAAACATGGGAAGATGTAGGAAAATTCAATGAAGAAGGGATACTCCAGGTGGATTATGATTTTACACGGAAAGTAACCCAAAAAGGTGGTAAGATTGCATTGATGCAGGGCGTGTATGCTACACACTATTATCGTTTGATTGAAGGCAGGAGGCACACAAAACACCTTTCATAATGAAAACATTGGCCGTTATTGCCAATTATGGCAGGAAAAATATACAATATTTACAGCAGGTATATAAGGCACTGGTAAATTTTGCTGATGTCATTATATATACAAGTGAATATCTTCCCGAATTTCCGCGGGATAATCAAAATATCGTATATCTTCAGAATTATCAGTATTTACCGTACATGACACGTATAGCATTTGGTGTGTATCGGTACGAGTATGAGTATTTTATTTACACCGAGAATGATATACTGATTCGGAAACCGCATCTTGACGCGTTTATTGCTGCGAATGCCGTTACCCCGGATTATATTATTCCCGGTTTCCTGCGATACGAAACCGGAAATAATATAAAAGCATATCCGGAGTTGCATAAAAAATACAAGTGGGATGAAAATTTTATGCTAAAATACGGGGAATACCGGTTTGTGTATTGTTTTAATGATCATGCCGGCATGTTCATGCTCACGAAAACCCAACTACATGATCTGATTGATAATTACAGTTTTTTGGAACACGGTAAATACGGTTTTCACGATCCGGTATATCAGAAAAATACCCCGAAGGTACATCATTGTACAAGCCTATACACGCATAGCCCGTACAGGCGTGCAATACCAGTAAGTCATTTGGATGCATTCAGCATCCATCATTTATCTAATAAGTATATAGAACGCGGGTATTGGACGCTTAAAAATGAACAAATGTTATTTTTTAACTTGAAAAAGATTAGTACCATGGAAGAAACACTCAATCATACAATTATTATACAGGATATTATTGCCAAATATGGCTATAAAAATTATTTGGAGATCGGTGCATATAAGAATAAGAATTACAACCGGATTAAAGTGTCGGGTACCAAGGTAGGGGTTGATCCGGAGCAGGGGGGTAACGTTCGCAAAACATCAAATCAATTTTTTGATGATAATAATCAAAAATTTGATCTGATATTCATAGACGGGTATCACGAGGAGGAACAGGCATTAAAAGATATATATAACGCCCTTGAAGCCCTGAACGATAATGGTATTATCGTTATTCATGATCTGTTACCACAAAGTGAAGAAATGCAAAGAGTACCCCGAAAAACGAAAGAATGGACGGGTAACGTGTGGAAAGCATGGGCGCGGTTACGATCGTACCGGGATGATTTGATAATGTTTGTTGTTGATACGGATTACGGTGTGGGAATTATCTATCCTGGTAAGCAGGAAACAATTGGTATCCCGGATGATTTAAGCTATGATTTTTTTCAGGAACACCGGGATGAACTAATGAACACCATGAGCAAAGAAAATTACATGGAATGGATAAAAAGCTAAAATCTGCCATAGAAGATTGGTTACAACGTAACGGGGATTACGCTGAAGGCCTGAAGCTCTGGAAACAAATTCCGGGGCGGAAGGCCACTCAGTACCGGTTTTTTAAGGCAAAAAGCACCGGCAAGCATTACCGGAAATTACGCGTTACGTTGGAGAATGAGGTAAAAAAGTTTCGTGACGCGAAACAGAAATCTGAACAAAAATCAAAACAAAAATCACAAAAACAGGATACGCAGGATACAACAAATCTATCGGGGTGGCCCGCTCCGATTAAGGAGAAGATTATACGCAAAGGGGAATTATATAATCAGTTTGATAAGCTGCACAAAGAGTTGATGAATGCCGGTACTGATAACACTACATCAGCGATGCAAAAACGGGCCAATATGATTGCAGAGCTTAAGCATATTCGGGAAACGATTAAATTCCTGTCGCGTGAGATTGACAAGTACGAGGAAACCGGGCATTATGAAGATAACACGGACGATTTTGCAGAGATAGACCGTAAAACAACTGAAGAAAAACGCTACATGCTTACGAAACTGCAAAAAAAACGCAGTTACCAACAAAAAGCACAAAAAGAAAGTACCCGGGCGAAGGCAGAGCACACGAAAAAATTAATTGACTATATACAAAAATCCTTAGCATGAATACAGATGAAATATACGAATACGGCTCACAACTAATGCTCCCTGATGCGGTGGCGCAAATGCTTAATATCCCCTTTCAGGAATTTGTTGATATGATAAAAGATGATACCCCCGAAGGCCGGGCATATAATCAGGGAGTAATAGCGATGGAAAAAAGTATTCGTGATAAGCCGGCATCTGATGAAAAAGACAAGGATTTAAAGGAACTGAAAGAATTCAAAATTCAAAAAGTTATTCAGCTTTATGGCTAAAGAGAACAAAGCAGAAGATATCACCTTCAACCGTATCCGGGAATGGTTAAACGATCCGAACCCGCAAAACTTATCCGATAAGGATAGAGAAATATATGAGAGGTGGGATTTTGCGTATGACCAACTAAAATATGAACGGCCCGCGGCAGTGGTTAATCGAATTAAAAAGAAATTCGGTGTACACGAAAATACGGCCCGCAGTGATGTGAAAAACGCGCAAAGATTATTTAATCCGACACTCAGAATAGAAGCTGAATGGCTGGAAAAATACATAATTGATGATGCAAAATTGCAGATACAGGCAGCCCGGGAAGCTGCTGACTTTAAGGCCTGGAATAGCGCGCGGAATTCCCTGATAAAAATGTATGAACTGCTTAAGGATAAGCAGGCTAAAATTGATCCCAATCAGCTTGGGAATAATCAATACGTACTTGCTGTCAATTTCGGTGATACATATCAGAAAATTGATGTGAATAAGCTCTTTAGCCTGCAAAACGATGATAAAGGCAGGATTACTGAATTGTTATATAAACCGATAGAAAACACGGATGAAGCAGAAAACATAATGAAGTCTTAATTATGCGGAAAGAATTACATCTTAACAAAATACAGCTTGCATTTTTGACAAATTTTGCACGTGAAAACTATTTAGTAGGGGGCCGTGGCGTTGGTAAATCATCATTGTTCGGGCTTATAATGCACATGCTTATTGAGAACATGCCCGGCAGCTCAAATATTATTACTACCCGTAATATTTCTCACCTGCTTACTTCAATATTGCCCTCTGCATTGAGCATGCTCGAGAGGCTTGGTCGTATTCGTGATGTGCATTACGTTGTTGGCGAAAAACCACCGGCGGAGTGGGGAATGCCCTACGAGCCACCGGTAAAAAACTTTGATAATTACCTGACATTTTTCAGCCATCCCGATAAAAAACCGGTTGGATTTCATCTAACTTCACAGGAAAGAAGCGATTCCGGGCGGGGATTCAATACTGATTTTGCCTTGACGGATGAAAGCCTTAGGCTCAAAAAAGAATCCTACGACAAAGAAATTATTGCAACACTCCGGGCCAATAAAGACCGGTTTAAACATTTGCCATTCCATTTGGGGCAATACCATAGTACATCAATGCCGTATGAGGAACAGGCACAATGGATATTGGATAAGGCGGATTATTACCTGACTGATTATGGTATTGATATATGGCAGATTTGGGATGAAGTTGTGGAAAAGCAGGAAAAATTACTTGACATTGATGAACCCGAAGAATTCAGGCAGGCATGGAACGAAATAGAAAAAATGAAACAAATCATCATGCCGCGGCCCTCAAAAGATGGTAACGTGCTTTTTGCTCTTGGTAACGCGTTTGATAATTATGAGAACGTGGGCATAAGCTATATACGTAAACAAAGGGAAGTGCTCCCGCGGTTAATATTCATGGTTGAGATACTCAATGCACGGATAACGATTAACAAGAATGCATTCTATGCCATAGAGGATAAACTCCATGTATATTACGATTCATGGAGTGATGATGATATTACAAATTTAGCATATAACTCCCGCTACCGATTGAGGAGTGATGATATATCCGCGAAGCAGCTCAACCGGAAATATTATAACCCGGAGAAGCCGTTATACTTATTCATGGATTGGGGAGGTACAATTAGTTTTGCCCTTGCTGCGCAATTTGATGTATCAACAAACACACTGCATATAATCAAAGAATTTTATGTGTTACCTCCCGGCGAAATGCCAAAGCGACTAATGGAGCAGGTGACAGATTTTTTTCGTGACCATCACGAAAACAAAATGCTCTTTATTCGTGATACTTATGGCGACAATAAAAGTACATCAATACAAACATCACGGACCATCAACCAGGATGCAATGGAGTACCTTAAAAAGAGTAATTGGCGGTTAAAAGACAAACGCCACAAAGGGAAAGAACCGCCGATGTTCGAAAAATGGCAACTGATGCAAAAAATATTTGCCGGTGGCGAACCTTTCAATATTCGTATTGATGGCAATAATTGTAAATACCTGGTATTATCCCTTAAAGATACCAAAACCAAGCAAGTAGGGAATAAGCTGCAAAAGGATAAGACGAAAGAACGGCAGGGAACTGCTGACCAACGGCGTGCGCCACACCCGACGGATGCGCTTGATAAGGGGTGTTTTTACCTCGCGAATGCACCGCGACAAAATAAAAGTATTCCGGGGATGGATGCAATGCATTGATTATGATTCATCGGTATTATTATTTTTTTCCAATAGCTTTATATATCTCTCTTGTTTTTCTATAATAGTTTGGAGGTGTATGATTTCCTTTTCTAAAAATCCGATTTTCTGTTTTAAAAAATCTATGTTATCAGTATTTCTGTATGATTTTGCTCCATAAAGTACAGAATCTTCTTCTTTTACTACTTGGTAATTTTTATTATCACTTACATAAAAATTGGTAATTGAAGTATTCAATTCTATGGCTATTTTCTCCAATACAGAAGCTTTAAATTCATTATTTTTCAGTGCATTCCTGTATCCTGTTCTTGTCATTCCGATATTTTTAGCCAACTCTGTTTGGCTTATTTTCTTTAATTTCCTAATCTTTTCAATTTTAGTGGAATCAAACATGTATTATATTTTATAGTAAATTTTTGTTGCCATTTTTTGGTAATTTTATTTGTATTTGTTTATAACATTAATTACCTTTGTATATTAATATAACAATTAAGTAACATTATTTTAAATTTTTGTTGTACAATACTTAAAACTAATTAAAAAATGGATTACAACCGACTTTATGAACAGGTTTGTGAACTTACGGCAAAAACCCCGCGCAATTTTGCAGAGTGGACAAAATTGCGTCCGTATAACGTGTACCGGGATTTACCAAAACTCTTGGGTGTAAGTAATCAAACAATCAGCAGGATTTCAAAAGGGAAACAGAGGCTTAACGCGGAGATGGTAAAATCTATGGCAATTATAAGCTTCACCCCAGCGACTATAATTGTTAATGACCTGAATTTATTAGAACTCTCTCTGAATGATGTAGAGCATCTAAAACAATTTGATGCAGAGCATCAGGATAAATTTCATAAAAAAAACCCGGAAGGTACCAGCTCCCGGGTTAAGTAAAACACTTAAAACTAAGTTCAAATGTTAACACAGCAAAATTACAGCCAAAAAACTGATTTTTCAAAAATTGCGAATGTAATTGTTAAAGCAGGAGATATTAATACCGTATTAAAAGAGATTAATACGAAAATCATCCGCAATCACCCCGAAGAATTTCCGGAGTGCAGGCAAGCAAGTAATCATATTTACATCTATAAATTTCCCGGTAAATTTTACGATTCGCAATACGAGGCCGTAAAAAGTATTGTAGAACGCGTGATGGATGAAGTCGATCACGTTGATAGGATATTCAAATCATATATTGAAGATACCGAAACCGATGGAGATACGGAAAAAAACAGGATGAAGCGAATAATACTGAATGTGAGAGAGTATCTTGATGAATTGGAAAACGTAATATTTTAAATCCGGGTATTATGGATACACTTATCAATATGAGAGCAGAGCGGGCCCGGAGACGAT
>JAIPBW010000089.1 GCA_021738505.1 Bacteroidales bacterium
TAACTCGTTAATATTAACTACGCTATTGTCTATATTTCGTTTATGTCCTCTGTGTTTTGATGCTGTTAAAGTACATACAATCAAACAAATAAATATTTTTTGTCTTTTCCTTCAGAGCTAAAGCTCTTATATGCTTTTCAAAATTAATCATTTTATTTCTATTTCCAAATAATCCAACGGACTTTTTATTTTTTGCAATTGCTTATTAGTTACATGTAAGTATATTTCCGTAGTCTTAAGCGATCGATGCCCTAATAACGCTTGTACTATTGTTACATCAACGCCATTTTCAATTAGTTGCGTAGCAAACGAATGCCGCAATGTGTGAACCGAACCACGGTTTTCAACCCCCGCCTTTTTTACTGATTTGGCAAAAAAGTTACGCACACTACTTTCCGAATATTTTCCACCAAACTGCCCCTCAAATAAATACTCCCGAGGTTTATGCTCGTCATAATATTTACGCAAAATGGTTAAGGTGGTAGCTGATAAAATGGTGTAACGGTCAACCCTTCCCTTTCCTCCTTTTACAAAAATCTGTTTGCGATCCGACAGTATATCGCCGGGCTTTAAATCTAACAACTCACTAATGCGCACCCCGGACGAAAACAACGTACATATTATTGCTTTGTGTTTTATGTTCTCCGTAACATTCAATATGGCCTGCATTTCCTCTGCCGAATAAAAAACGGGCTTCGTACGTCCTTTCTTTCCCCTTGTTATCTCCTGAAAAGGAAGTTCTTTGCCTAATACTGTTTTATAGTAATACTTGATCGCATTGATCGATTGGTTTAGTGTAATTGTTGTATAACCATGCTCTTGTTTTAATTGATAATGATAATCATTTATGGTTTGTGTACCAAAATTGTTGATCTGCTCAATGCTGCTATTCCGAAATGTGTTGATATAACGCAAAAAATAATAATGATAGGTTTTTATAGTGTTTTTGCTTTTATTCTCCAGTACCATCTGCCTGATATAAGAATCCGGGCAGGATTTGAAAAATCTTGTCTTTTTATAAGCCTGTTCATACAATAGTTTTTGCAATGAAAGATCATGAATCTTTAGCCTATGATGAAGGTTTAATTTTAGACTGCTCTCATACTTCTTGATGAAGTTTTTCAAAGCGGTGTTGGTAGCCGGAATATAAAAACATCGCATTTTTGAATTCCAGTTACAACCCACATCAGACTTTAATTCCTGGTATATTTTTTTGCTGTATTTGAATTTGATTAATAATTGCTTTTGGTTTCCATTTTTATGCGGGACTAATAATACACTGCCATCTTTTTCTGCTTTTTCCAGGACATTTTGAAAAACTGTCTCCTTGTTAAAATGAACTTCCGTGGCTTTAATCTTTGGTCGGGCATGCAAATAATGTATATTCACTTTAGCAATTCCCTCAAATAAATCCCTGAGCAGTTTAATGTTTTGATCAGAATACGGACAGGCATACGTTCGTAATTCCGAATCATACTTCAGCCAATCATTATTTTCAATGATCTGTTGTATCTTTTCATCGTACTTATAATAAAGCTTTATCAATGATTTATCGCCTTTTTCAGCCTTATTAAGATAAAGTGTAGGTCGTTGTTTTTTTTGCATGATATAAAAATATTGACTCAAAAACTTGAAAAGCGTTTAAAAAACGTTTATATTCGTTTATAAACGTTTTTTAAAACGGTTAATCCGGTAAGACCAATTCCCCTAAAACACACAACACACTGAATACTGAACACCGAACACACAACAAAATACGATATGAGCCGCTACTGTAAATATTGCAAACAAATAATAAGTGGACGAACAGACAAAAAGTTTTGCGACATAAACTGCCGCACCGCATTTCACAATTCCAGGTTAAATGAAAAGGAGACGGTTATTCAAAAGGTAAATAAGATTCTTAGAAAAAACCGTTCTGTCTTGAAATTTGTAAGTCCGCAAGGCAAAACCACAGTTCGTAAATCTCTGCTATTGAATCAGGGTTTTAACTTTCATTATTACACACATCATTACACGACTAAAAACGGAAACACCTACACATTTTGCTATGATTACGGTTATTTAGAGCTGGAAGATCAAAAAGTTCTGGTGATTTCCAAACAAGTCAAATAATAAACATAACTTTCCTTTTGGCACTGCTCCGCTCCCTCAGTTACAGAAAAAACTGTTGAGAATTTAAATGGGTTTGTAAAGGTCAAAACAAATTTATGTAAAATTATTTAATTTCTTGTACATTTTATTTATTTTAGCTTTTTATTGAGAGAGACTTGAGAGACTTGAGAGACTTGAGAGAACTGAGCGAACTAAGAGACTGAGAGACTGAGAGACTAAGAGACTAAGAGACTAAGAGACTGAGAGACTGAGAGACTGAGAGACTGAGAGACGAAGAGACTGAGAGACTGAGAGACTGAGAGCTTGAGAGGAACAACGAACAAAAAACCCAAAATAACAATTTAAGCTTATGGATAGGATAGTAATATTAAAAATCATTTTAACCTCAATTATTTTATTGAGTGTATCTTTAGTTAAAGCCCAGGATACAATCAACTACAATGAGATAAGTAAGGATATCGTTTTAAACTCTTGCGGAAACGTCAACCTGGAAAAAACAGAAACGACCTATGATAATTTAACCGAACTGGATACGAACAAAATCACAACCGGCTTGTCACGCTATTATTCAGACCTGGGAATGACTCTTTATCTACTATCTGTTTATAAAGGTGAAGCGCATTATTTGGATGATGCCATTGAGAATTACAAGAAATCCATTCAAATTGAAAAAAAGAACGGAAATGCTTATCATCAGCTTGCGTTTATCTACTTTTACATGAAAAAGGATACGATAAACGCCAAAAAATACATAAACCTTTACAAGAAATATACAAAAGAAGAAAACCAGGACGTGGAATTAATAGAAAAAATTGAGAAGAAATAGTGACTGGTGAGTGGTGAGTAATGCGAGAGGGCGTCCCGATAGCTATAGGGATGAGCGAACGAAGCGACTGAGAGAATGAGTTGTGAGTTGTCATTGGTGGTCATTGGTGGTCATTGGTGGTCATTTGTTGTCATTGGTTGTCATTGGTAGTCATTTGTTGTCATTGGTTGTCATTAATGGTCATTTTCTATACTTCTGTGTCCGGCTGCTGTCAAATATAACCGTCTCAGAAAGCCCTGAAGTAAATGACTTAGGATTTAGTAAAGCAAAATGACGCGCGAAGCGCAAATGACCTTGGTGAAACAGAAAAAGGTTTCACAAGGTAAACTAAAAATGACGCGAAGCTAATGACAGTAAGAGATAAAAGCAAGAAAACATAATAATGACATTATCAATATTTTGAACAATTTAAACTCATGAATATAAAAATAAAAATATTCCTTCCATACAACCCGGATGAAATCTATGCTCATTTCACCGGGGATTTGTTTCTGGCCCTGGCTCCTCCCCTTAGCGGGATTAAGCTTATCCGCTTTGATGGTTCCAAACCGGGTAGTATTGTCGAATTGCAAATGGGACCGGCTTTGTTTAACATCAAATGGATCAGTGAGATCACAGACGAATATGTGTCTGAAGAAAAAATATGGTTTCAGGATCAGGGCAAAGTCTTGCCTTTTTTCCTGACCTACTGGAAACATAACCACATCATCGAAGGAAGCAATCAAAAAAGTTATATCATTGAAGATATCAACTACAAAACCGGAACCTTGTTGACGGATGTTCTGCTTTACCCCCTGCTCTACCTTCAGTTTGCTTACAGGAAATATGCCTATCCAAAGTACTTTTCAAAAATAAAGGCCAACCCAAGGTAATTTCAAATGTTATTCCTATGGTTGATCTACGCTGATTTTCAGCTCCTGCCAAAGTTCAATCGAATTTAAATCTCTTCCGGCCATAATTTATTTTGCAAAGGCTTTTATTTATATCATAAAAAGAATATTTTTGCCTCAATTTTAATTTATTCTAAATAAAGAATGAAAGTATGAAGCTTTCTGAGTTACAACAAGGTGAAAAAGGCATAATCGTTAAGGTAAAAGGACATGGTGCTTTTCGTAAGCGGATCATTGAAATGGGATTCGTGGTCGGGAAAGAAATAAAGGTCGTGAAAAAAGCACCGTTCAGAGATCCTGTGGAATATAACGTCATGGGCTATAATGTTACTTTGCGCAACAGTGAAGCCGAATTAATCGAAATTGTCTCAGAAAAAGAAGTACAACCCGCGTCCCAAAGCAATACCTATCAGGGCACTTTTGACGAAAAAATGCTCAGGCTCAATGCCCGGGAAAAAGGAAAAACCATCAATGTTGCTTTTGTAGGAAATCCCAACAGCGGAAAAACAACGCTTTTCAATCATGCCTCGGGCTCAAAAGAGCATGTGGGTAACTATGGCGGTGTCACTGTAGATGCCAAAGCTGCCCGCTTTAAACTCTATGATTATACATTCAACGTGGTTGACCTGCCGGGGACATATTCGATCACGGCATATTCCCCGGAAGAGCTTTTTGTGCGAGAACATATTTTTAACGAGGTGCCGGATATTGTGGTCAATGTCGTTGATTCAACAAACCTGGAACGCAACCTTTACCTGACCACCCAGTTGATTGACATGAACATCAAAGTAGTGGTCGCCCTGAACATGTACGATGAGTTTACCAAACAAGGAAACCATCTGGATTATGAGCAACTGGGGAAAATGCTGGGTATTCCCATTGTTCCTACGGTGGGTTTAAAAGGGAAAGGGATCAAAAATCTACTTCAACAAATTATTGATGTCCATCAGGATCAGGATGAATACGTGCGGCACGTCAACATCAACTATGGCAAGACCATTGAAACCGGAATAACTGCTCTGGAAAAGGTAATCGACAAACCGGAAAATCACGAACTTACAACAAAAATCTCCAAACGGTTTCTCGCTGTTAAGCTCATTGAAAAGGATAAAGAGACAGAAAAGAAGATCTCGTCTCTGCCCAACAGCAAAGAAATAATACATACCCGCGATGAAGAAATTGAGCGTATCGAATCGGTTTACGGAGAGGATTCGGAAGCGCAAATTACCGATGCCAAATATGGTTTTATTGCCGGGGCATTGAGAGAAACCCATAAAAAAAGTGGCGGTCAGCAGCATAAAAACACCAAGATCGTTGACTCGTTTATCACGCATAAATTCTGGGGCATACCCATTTTTATGTTTTTCATGTGGCTGACATTCTATGCTACGTTCAAGCTGGGCGCCTATCCTATGGAGTGGATCGAGTCTTTTGTAGAGGTTGTCTCCCGGGGTCTTTATCAGACTATGCCCGACGGCATGTTCAAAGACCTTTTGATCCAGGGCATCATAGGAGGTGTTGGCGGAGTCATTGTTTTTCTGCCCAACATTCTTTTGCTTTACTTTTTTATCTCACTGATGGAAGATACGGGATACATGGCACGAGCCGTATTTATCATGGATAAAGCCATGCATAAGATCGGATTGCACGGGAAGTCGTTTATTCCTTTGCTGATGGGCTTTGGTTGCAATGTGCCGGCGATTATGTCCACGAGGATCATCGAAAGCAAGCGCGACCGTCTGATCACCATTCTTATCAACCCGTTCATGTCTTGCAGTGCGCGTTTGCCGGTATATATCCTGTTCATCACTGCTTTTTTCTCGACGTACCAGGGAACGATTTTATTTTCCTTATATGGAATTGGCGTCTTATTGGCGATTGGTTCAGCGTTGCTACTGCGTAAAACCATGTTTAAAACCAAAGATGTTCCCTTTGTCATGGAACTGCCGCCCTACCGTCTGCCGTCAGGCAAAACCCTTATAAAACACATGTGGCACAGGGCGGAACAATATCTCAAAAAAATCGGTGGAATTATTCTTCTGGCTTCTATCATAATCTGGGCTTTAGGTTACTTTCCGAGAGACCCCGAAGCCGAAAAGCAATTTGCCCAAAAAGAACAAAAAATCGAGCAAAACTTTAATGCCAAAATCAGCGCTGCCGCAGATGCTCAATTAAAGGACTCCCTGCAACACGAAAAAGCCCTGGCTCTGCACAAGCTTGATTTAAAAGAAGCAAGTCAGCATCAGGAGCAGTCGTATATCGGCAGAATAGGCAAAACCATACAACCGGTCATGGATCCACTGGGTTTCGACTGGAAAATGAGCGTAAGTATTGTTACCGGAGTTGCCGCTAAAGAGGTTGTTGTCGGCACAATGGGAGTGCTTTATCAGGCTGATGCCGAAAGTGGAAACCTGGAAAAAGAAAGTTCGCTGGTAGAGAAATTACGCAATCAGCGGCATCAGTCCGGGCCCGAAAAAGGAGAAAAAGTGTTCACGCCCCTGGTTGCATTTTCCTTTATGCTTTTTGTGTTGATCTATTTCCCTTGCGTCGCTGTTATTGCGACGATCAAAAGAGAAACGGGAACCTGGAAGTGGGCCTTATTTACGATATTTTATACGACAGGTCTGGCCTGGGTAATTTCTTTTTTGGTGTTTCAGATCGGAAGTCTTTTTGCATAAACGCGAAGCCCAATGACGACAGAGCAAACATACATGATATTTTATCTGACACTGGCATTTGCGGCGTTTTTACCGCGTATTCCATATATCGGTCGTTATTTTCAGGTGTTCAATACGATGGTCCACGAAGACGGACATGCACTGATGGCTTTAATCTCCCGGGGCAAAGCCCAAAAAATCGAATTGTTTGCCGACACCTCCGGGTCAACCATCACTTATGCAAAATCCAAACTGAGTCACTTCCTCACTTCCCTGGCAGGATATCCCGCTTCTGCAGGTGCTGCTTACCTGCTTTTTTACTTGCTTAACCAACAAGACGAACTAACGCTACTTATCGCCATCAGCGTTTTACTGGCGCTGAATCTTATTTTGTTTGTCCGCAACACTTACGGAGTGATCTGGATACTAACCTTAGGCGGATTACTCTATCTTTTGTTTTATTTTGACAACCTGCTGGCTATGCGTATTGCCGTTACTTTCTTTGCCGGTGTTCTATTTTGGGGGTCCCTATTTGCTCCTTTAACATTAATCAAAATCGCCTGGCAAAACCCTCGCCAGGCTGGTGATGCAGCTAATCTGAACAAACTAACCGGAATTCCGTCTTTACTATGGAGCCTGTTGTTTTTAGCCTTCTCGCTATGGATAGCGTATTTTACAATCCGTCAGTTTCCATTAGCAGAAGGAGTTATAGACCAACTAAAAGATATCAACTTATGATTCAAAATATAATTACCGCCATTATAGTTATTGCTGCAGTCATCATCGCGGGCAATAAAATCTACCGCAACATCATGAAGAAGAAAGATGGCTGTAGCGGCTGCGAAACAGATGACTGTGACGGTTGTCCTTTGGACGATCTGAAACAGGATATCAATAAAAAACAATCTTAGCCGGTTTATGACACGTTTATTATTCAAAAATTTCAATATTCTGTCTATTTTTGGCTGAAATTTACGAGCAGGTATGAGAACAATATGGTGCATACTTTTTCTGGCTATGCTCTCAGGGTCTTTAAGCAGTCAGGAAAAAAAGGATTATGATGCTGCCCGGACAGATCAGGCGCCGGTGATAGACGGCAAGATCGAAAAGCTATGGAAACAAGCTCCCCGCGGCGGAGACTTTTGGATGCATGAGCCAACCAACCACCGCGAGCCAAGTTTTGAAACCAACTTTTATGTGCTTTATGATGATCAGGCGCTATACATTGCCTGTTTCATGCATGATCCGCACCCGGATAGTATTATGACCGAATTAGGTGAAAGGGATAAGTTCAACTCGCTAAACGCAGATCATATCTCTGTGGATGTTCTTCCTTTTAATGACGGGCTTAACGGAAATGCATTCAAAGTGTCGGCAGCAAACCTGCAGGGCGATGAAAAATATTCCCCTACAGGAGTGGATGTGAACTGGGATGCCGTCTGGCAATCAGCTACACGGATTGTCGACTCCGGCTGGGTTGCCGAAATGAAAATCCCCTGGTCGGAATTGCGCTTTGCCGAAAAACCGGAACAGGTCTGGGGTTTTACAATCTGGCGGCACATCCGTCGCTACCGAGAGTGGAACACCTGGAACGATATGGATAAAAACACCAACAATATTTTTGCCGAATATGGCACCTTATCAAACATAAAAAACATCACTCCTCCCCTCAGATTATCGCTTATGCCATATTTCTCCACGTATTCCGATATCTACAAAGGAGAAACCAACTTTTCCTATAACGGAGGTATGGATTTAAAATATGGGATCAATGAAAGTTTCACCCTGGATATGACATTAATTCCGGACTTTGGCCAGGTATTATCCGACGATGTCGTCCTGAACCTTTCGCCCTATGAAGTTCAATATGACGAAAAACGGCAATTTTTCACCGAAGGTACTGAATTGTTTAACAAAGGAAATATCTTTTATTCCAGAAGGATCGGAGATACTCCAAGACACCGGCCGGAAGTGCAAAATAAGCTGGACTCCGGGGAGACAGTAATCAAAAATCCGGAGAAGACCCAGCTCATCAATGCCACCAAAATATCCGGCAGAACAAGTGGTGGTTTAGGTATTGGATTTTTCAACGCCATGACCTCCAACACATTTGCAAAAGTGGAAGATCCTCAGGGTGAAACACGGCAGATTTCAACACAGCCCTTCACCAATTACAACATGATCGTGCTGGACCAGAACCTGCCCAACAACAGTTATTTGGCCCTGGCGAATACGAATGCAAGCATTTTCAAAGATGGATATTCAGCCAATGTCAGTGGAACTGATTTCGATATCAAAAATAAAAAACAAACATACAGTCTGAGCGGCAACATTTTTATCAGTCAAAAATACAGATCGTTAAGTACTCCGGAATATGGACACAAATACAATCTGAGCCTGGATAAGGAAAAAGGCTCGTTTGTTTTTGCTTTGCGACACAAAACGTTCTCCGATAAATTCGACCCCAACGACATGGGGTATCTGTCCAAAAACAATTACAGAAACAATCAATTAATGCTTAAGCATCGTATTGTCAATCAGCGGGGAATTATCTTAAACTGGAATAATACGTTTACGGCAACGCATGAACAACTATACGACCCTTCGCGGTTCTCGTATGTGTATTTAAGCCTAAGCAGCACCGGTACCTTTAAGAACCATCTGTCGATGAGTTTTTATGGAAACTGGCATCCGGTGAAAGTGCAAGATTATTTTGAAGCCAGGGTGAGACTCAACAAATTTACGCGTCCCTCCTCCTGGAATTCAGGCTTTTGGTTTTCTTCGGATTATCGCAAACGATTAGCGTTTGATGGCGGAGCCGAATATTCGTCCGCCAGCGACTGGGGATCAAAAAGTTTTATGATGCGGCTGGAGCCGCGCTTCCGGGTCAACAATCAAATTTTCATGACGCTCGGGTCTAAACTTGAGCGCGCTTTTAATGAGCGCGGATTCACGGATTATCTGGAACCTGAAATCCTATTCGGAGAACGCAACACACAAACAATTACAAACACATTCACCTTCCGGTATATTATGAATGTGAAACATGCTCTTAATATGCGTGTTCGTCATTACTGGGCACGTGTCAATTACCATCAACATTTCTATCTGGAGAAAGACGGGAGCCTCTCGCCTGCCCATACGAACCAAAATTACGATATCAATTTCAATGCGTTTAATGTGGATTTATCCTACACCTGGCGTTTTGCTCCCGGTAGCGAACTTTCGGTCGTATGGAAAAGCGAACTGTTGAAAAAAACCAATCAAACCTACAAATACTACCAGGAGAGTTTGTACGAAGTTTTCAATACGAGGCAGTTTAACAGCCTTTCTGCAAAAGTCATTTATTATCTGGATTACAGCTCCATAAAAAACAAGTTATCGTAATCCCTGCGGTTTAGCCCTCAACCAGGGGTACCAATCCCTGCAACGAAGTGGAAGGGGTGGAAACCCTGGATGCTAAAGTTTGAAAATTTATCATGAATGTGATAAACGGCACAGACCATCAGGAAGAAGCCATTCGTCTTAAATTCGTGCATTAGTGGCTTTATATTTTTTTTGCCACGTATTCACGAATGAATGTTTGGGTGCAAATGGAAAATCGAATTGGCAATCCTTGCGTAACGGCCTTCAGCAAGGGGTGCCAATCCCTGAAACGAAGTGGAAGGGGTGGAAACCCTGGATGCTAACGTTTGAATGTTTAGTATGAATGTGATAAACGGCACAGACCATCAGGGAGAAGCCATTCGTCTTAAATTCGTGCATTAGTGGCTTTATAATTTTTTTGCCACGTATTCACGAATGAATGTTTGGGTGCAAATGGAAAATCGAATTGGCAATCCTTGCGTAACGCCCTTCAGCAAGGGGTACCAATCCCTGAAACGAAGTGGAAGGGGTGGAAACCCTGGTTGCTAACATTTGAAAATTTATCATGAATGTGATAAACGGCACAGACCATCAGGAAGAAGCCATTCGTCTTAAATTCGTGCATTAGTGGCTTTAAATATTTTTTTGCCACGAATTCACGAATGAATGTTTGGGTGCAAATGGAAAATCGAATTGGCAATCCTTGCGTAACGGCATTCAGCAAGCGGTACCAATCCCTGAAACGAAGTGGAAGGGGTGGAAACCCTGGTTGCTAACGTTTGAAAATTTATCATGAATGTGATAAACGGCACAGACCATCAGGAAGAAGCTATTCGTCAATAATTCGTGCATTAGTGGCTTTAAATATTTTTTTGCCACGTATTCACGAATGAATGTTTGGGTTCAAATGGAAAATCGAATTGGCAATCTTTGTGCGTAACGCCCTTCAGCAAGGGGTACCAATCCCTGAAACGAAGTGGAAGGGGTGGAAACCCTGGATGCTAAAGTTTGAATGTTTAGTATGAATGTGATAAACGGCACAGACCATCAGGGAGAGGCTATTCGTCAATAATTCGTGCATTAGTGGCTTTATATTTTTTTTGCCACGTATTCACGAATGAATAGTTGGGTTTAAATAAAACCAGGGTTTCCATCCCCTCGCTGCTTTTTTGCAAATAAAAAAACTCTAGTGTCTGTCTATAATGTCCGATTTCCGCGTTACGCTCGTTTTTTATCACAGTCATTTACGAAAGTAAAATCCTGATGATAAAAAACTTCGCAAGCCCCCGATAAATGCGGGGCAGGCTTTGAACTCGAACATTATAAACCAGACACTGACTTTATTGACAAACAC
>JAIPBW010000090.1 GCA_021738505.1 Bacteroidales bacterium
CTTTGCTAAAACCCAAGATATACCACTCTTGTCTTTTAGCAAAACCAAATTGAGAGGAACCGTATGCGGGAAATCCGCTCGTACGGGTCTGTGGGGGAGCGGCAAGGTAACGAGCCGCTCTACCCGGACACTAATTAGATTAAAATCCGTTTAGATCCATCAATACAGTCGGGATCAGCAGTAAAAATCCCAGCACAATTAAAATGGCCATGAACGGAGCTATCCAACGCACCCATTTTTCATAAGGAATTTTAGCTGCGCCTAAAACGCCCAGCAGCACACCGGAAGTTGGTGTGATCATATTGGTGAAACCATCTCCGAATTGAAATGCCATAACAGTAGACTGCCGCGATATCCCGATCAAATCAGAAAAGGGAGCCATAATAGGCATTGTCAGGGCGGCCTTGGCTGAACCGGAAGGAATGATGATATTGATTATGGTTTGAATAACATACATTATTCCTATTGATGCAACACGCCCCATCTCATTCATAGAACGGGACAGATGATATAAAATCGAGTCTATGATATTGCCATCCTGAAGAATAACAATAATACCTCCTGCCAGGCCTACAATTAAACCGGCGGGTAAAATATCTTTGGTTCCGTCTAAAAATAATTTGGTGATCTTATTGGGTGAAGCATTCATGGCCACGCCAGCTAAAATCCCCATGCCAAAAAACAAAGTGGCAATTTCGGTTACATACCAGTCATAACCCATTACACCGACAATAAGAAAAACAATCGTAAATATGAGCAGGGTTAAAATAAAGAAATGTACCGACTTACGTAAGGTGATCAAGCCAAGTATAGCAAAAAACACTGTTGCAACAGGAATTACCGGCATAATACTGGCCGATTTTCCAATCGTCATCTCGGTCGTTGGCAAAAGAACAGACGAGACGATTAATACGCCCAAAACAAAAATATAGGTTATCCAGGAGGATTTATTGGTGTAATATTGGATGTTCATGGAGCCTGACTCGGCCTCACGTTGGCGCCAGTATTCATCTTCCTTATAGACCAAAGAAGACTTCGGATTCTTTTTTACCTTTTTGGCATACATCAATACATAGGTAATTCCAATAATATTAATTACGACCCAGGCAAACAATCGATATTCAAAGCCTGAGAATAGAGGGATATCTGAAAGTCCCTGAGCTATTCCAATGGTGAAGGGATTTAGCACTGCTCCGGCAAAACCTAAGCCAGCAGCAACAAAAACCATAGCCACTCCCACAATGGAATCATAACCCATGCTTATAGCTAACGGAACCACAATGATTATAAAAGCTATTGTTTCTTCACTCATGCCAAACACTGCGCCAAAGATACTGAACATTAGCATGATAAGCGTGATGATGAAATTATCCACACCCAGGACTCGAAACAACTTAAAGCGCTCCAGTTTACGGGATTTTTTGAGAAAGGATAATATCCCGACATCTATAGCACGGCTTTCATTCATGATCCAAAAAGCACCTCCGATCATTAAAATAAATATGATAATATTGGATTGCTTTACAAAACCTTTAAACATGGAAGAAAATATCTGCCATGTTTGCGGATTGTTTTCTACTTCGTGATATGATCCGGGCTTTATAATTTCTTTGGTATGTCCGTCTTCAAGGGTTTTTGTTGTTCTTTCGAATTCTCCGCCCGGCATCACCCAGGTAAGAATAGCTGATAAAACGATAATTGAGAAGACGATCACATAAGCATGTGGTATTGTTCTTTTCTTTTTAGCCATAGCACTCTTTTTAAGAAAAGCAAAAATAGAAAAACTTCAATACAAACAAGGCATATTTGTAATTAGTGTCTGTCCATAAGTCTCTTTTGCTTTTTACCCCTTACTTACCGGAATTCATCGAAGGTTTGTCAATTTTGAAACGACGTGGAAGGTGAGGAGATTCTGACTTCCTGAATATGTTTACTCTGGATTAACTGTTCAGTAGATCAAAACATACATTTTTTCAAAAAAAAACAGCGATACCAATTGATACCGCTGTTTTGTATTCTTAGATGACTTCAGGTTAGAACTTTTCATCGTATTTTGTCCAAAGTTCGTCTCCGAGTTTCCATGCTCTTTCGACTACTTTATTTCCCCATTTATTGGAATAATCGGTTAGATATTTGATAAGTTCGTCTTCTTTTCCTTCTTCTTTCAACCGTTTAGCTTTTTCTTCGAAGCTTTCCTGATTTTCAAGAACCTTTTTCTGCATCGGATCCCAAACTTCGCGTACATCTTTGCTCATATCACCCCAGCGTTGTGCGGCGAGTGTTCCCAGTCTGTTGAATGCCCACCAGGCAGATTCGCGGGTGTAGCCATTGGGGCGTCCGGGTGTGGAGTAACTCTCCGGCAGATGAGTGATATTGCTATATACCGGAACATATATGGAAGATGCGATGTTGTCCTGAGCTAACCAGACAACCCCACCGATTTCATCGGGCAACCAGTCACGGGATTGGGTGATTGTTCCATACATGGTGTACCAGCGTGCGATCGTGCGCTCGCCCAAAAAGCGAATGTCTCCGGTTTCATCGTCTACATGATACCAGCTTCCGCTGACATTATCTATTTTAAGTTGATCGTAAGGCATGAAAGGATTAGCCAGAGGGGAGATTACTTCTTCCCCTTCTTCATTTGTTGTTGTGATGTTGCGACGCATGTCATAAGGTGTTCCCTGGTAATAATCTGAGAAGACCATGATCATGTCCTCGATTTTCACTTTTTCGTCCGGTTTGATGGAGAAGGGATAATTTTCGCTGGTAGGACTGAATTCTTTTGATGGCGCCAACAGGTCAAATACTCTCCACTCGCGGCGGCGTGAAGCAACAGATTTGCGGCTCCCCGGAGCGTAAACGTCATTAAAACGAAAAGTCTCTCCTTCACTCCACCATCCGTTTGCTTTTGCTACTTCATAAATGTTGTCGGAGGCCATGAAATAATCTTCATTATCAAGATCAATTTCTTTGATTGTAGAAGCATTGGCATTTACGGCAATGTGATCGTCGGGGACACGTTGAGCTACCCATACTGCACCGGTTTTACCTTTTCCGGGTCCGACAATCTCAAAGTGCCATACTTCTTTGGTGTCAGCAATTGTCAGGCATTCGCCTGCGTCATTCCAGCCATATTCCCTGGTTAGCTTGTCTGCCATGCGAATTGCTTCCCGGGCAGTTGTGCAGCGTTCCAGCATAAGCTGGTCCAGGCGCTGGCAGTCGATAAGCCCTTCGTCAGACTGCAGCTCATCGCGTCCACCGAAGGTGGATTCTCCAATTGCAAGCTGGTGTTCGTTCATGCTTGGATATGCAGTATTGATAAATTGATAGGTATGTTCGACCTGTGGAATCTGACCGATTTCTTGATGTTTATATGTAGGCATTGCAAATGAATCGCTGGCTGTACGATTATACATTGGAGTTGTAGCGCCTTTATCGTGGTCTTTGGCCGGAGTAATGTCCATCCACGATCTGGTGCGGTGACTGTCGTCGGTATGAGAAGTCATAACAGATCCGTCTTCCGAGGCATCTTTTCCTACTGTTATGGAGGTGCAGCCTTCCGGATATCCTCCTTCCCAGTCGCTCTTGTCCTGGGCCATAGAAAAATGCGAAATAATTATGGCAATAAGTGCCAGTACTTTCATTTTGATTGTCATAAATGTATATTTTGATTTGAAGCAAAAATAGAAAAATCCGGAAATTTAGACTCTTATTTACAACATTTATCAAACATTTTTTGAGTGACCCAATATTCAGGGATCTATAAAATAATACAATTAGTAAGGGGATTTATCACCAATTTAACTGAGGCAATTTTAAAATGGATTCTTCTGATTTATAATATTTTTGTCAACTGTAGCTAACGGATGAGGTCTTTGGGGATCAAAGAAGTTATAGTTTAAAGCGGAGGAACCCTGTGCTCAAAGAAAGCGTGGGGTTTTCGTGGCGGAAAAATGTTGTAATATCCCCCGTAGAAAAACCCATTTCCCAGTTTGGAAAGCCAAACGTTATTCCAACAGGATAATTGTCAACGTATACATCTCCGGTTACATAACCTGCGGATAATTTTAATAAGCTACCGATCTGAAAGTAGCCGCCGGTACTAAAAATTACTTTGTCCATGTTGGCTGCATGTCCGTTGAAAGGAGCATACATATCTACACCAAATTCAACCCAGTCGAAGGGATTAAAACTGGCGCCTAATTTCACATGAGCAGGAAGACCGGTAGTGTATTCTTTTCTGCCTTTCCATTGAAAGATGTGCTGGTTTTGAAAAATATCCTTTACTTCAGAGATAAAGTTATAACTGTCAAATCCTGAGGAAGAGATGGAGTCGACAGTAATGTTTTTAGCTTCATATGTTTCAGAATCCCATGTGATGGAGCCCAGATCGTTAAAGGAAACTCCGGCTTTGATCATATCCAGAAATTTAATTGTGCCACCGACATCAATGCCAAATCCGTGGCCTACCGGAGTGAGGCCACTTTGTGTTAAAGCGGTTGGTGAACTGGCATCGTAATTTATATCCATACTGGGCGTAATAGAGGAACGGGCTGAAAAGTTTCCTTGTAAGTTGCTAATATTTAAATTACCATAGCCAAGGATATACTTTGCGTCAAGTCCAACATATAATTTTATGCCGGGTAATTTAAGTACACGTCGGCCATATCCGAGAATAATTTCCCGGTACCAGCTTCCTGAGATTTTCGATTCATCAAAAATCTGACGCAGGGAAGTAGGTTGACCGGATTGAAAGTAAGAAGCATTCTTGCCTAAAAAGATTAATTCAGCCAGATTTTTATTGAGTCTTATTTGATTACCCATTCGTTCCCTTACGACAAATCCTAATCCTCCCAGGGTTTCATGCTGAAAGGAAAAGGAGACCAGGTTGATGTTGGTGTTCATCAAAAATCCGGCCCCACTAAATACGTTAGCCGCTTGCAATTTGTCCTCCCGGCTGAATTCATTTACATTTTTACTGATGATATTCTGCCAAATGTCTTTTCGTGATATGGCATCTGATGTGAAAGAGAATCCTGTTTCCAGAAAGCTGAGATGGATTAATCGTTCATCTTGTGGAAATCCCAGGTTGGCCGGGTTGACGCCCAGGCTTTGGTAGTCAGTAACAAGAGTGGTTGTGGCGCCTGTGCCGGCTGACTCAAACGCTTCCGGTGTATGTTGAGCTTTTAAAGTAATAACAACAAGTAATAAAACGCTAATGCTGATTAATTTTCTGGAGTTCATGTAATTATATGTTAATTAAAAACCCTTCCCCGTTATGTATAAAACCTTATAAAAGTATAATTTTTTTCATATATAGCGGGAAAGGGTTTTTATAACTAAAGAAATTTTTGTTATTCTATTTTAACACTTTTATTATTCATTCAATTGTTCCATTATGGCTTTGGTTACATTTTCGGCACCTTCGGCAATCTGTTGGATATTTGCATCAAGCATATAACATGGAGTTGTAAATATATTGTTTTCCTTATCAATTGTTACTTCCCCATGGTCAGTTGTAACATGTTCGACACCAAAACCTTTTAATGCTTCAGCAGTATCCGCATCTTGTCCGATTGTGTATTTTCCTTTTCCTAATACAGCAGCAACAACCACCGGTGAGATACAAAGTGCACCAATAGGCTTGTTGGCCTCATGTATGGCTTTAATGGCTTTTTCTACTTCCGGATCTACTGTACAAGCTGATCCGTGAAATGCAAAGGAAGATAAATTCTTTGCGGCACCAAAGCCCCCGGGCATAAGCAATGCATCATATACGCCGGCATCGAAACGGGAAAGGGGTTTGATATCTCCCCGTGCAATACGTGCTGCTTCTACTAAGACATTTCTCTTTTCATCCATTACATCTCCGCTGTAATGATTAATCACATGATGTTGATCAATGTCCGGAGCAAAGATATCATAATCAGCACCGGCACGTTTTATTGCCAACATACTGAGGGTGCTTTCGTGAATTTCTGAACCATCATAAACACCAGAACCAGATAAAATAATTGCAAATTTTTTCATAGCTATAGTTATTTTTGTTTTAGGCGAATATAAGATAAAAATAAAAAAATTACAAAAAAAAGCTGACCTTTTTGGCCAGCTTCTGTTGTAATTGGTTTTTAGGTTTAGGGATTAAACCAATAAAACAGTTTCTTATTTTGTGTTTACTACATCCTCAGTGTCAAAAGGTACATCATCAACATAAGGTTCTTCTTTTAGTTCTACATCAGCTTCGTCAGGTTGAATGATAATTTCATAAAGCTTAGCGACATCAATCTGATTGTTCGTAATGATCCCTTTTTCATTGTATGATCTTACTTTGTTTGTGAATTTTTCGGTGAAGTCTTTTGTGTCTTTCCACAGGCTTTGGAAATAGTTGACAATAACTTTCCTTGTATCTACGGACACATCATTCACATATTCTTCTTCCTGTAGTTTTACTTCATTATCCTTTTTATCTGTTTTGTCTTCATCTAATCCGGATACTATTTTTTCAGTGTCGAAAGGTACATCGTTTACATAAGCCTCTTCCGTTAGTTTGATTTCATTTTGAGCTGAATTTTCATTGTTTTCAGCATTAAGACTGGTTGCTGTCATTAAGATGATTGCAATAGCGGTTGTGAGTGTAATAGCTTTCATGATGTTATGTTTTTAATGTTTGTTTGATAGTGTGACGGGGAAGGTGAAATTTTGTTACAGGAAACAGAAAAAAATATTTGAAAAAATATAATGATCACACAGTCAACACAATACAAAATAAAAGCTTTTGGCTGAATGGTACAGTTTATAACTAACGTTTGGGATGTTGTTATTTGTTGTTGTATAAATTCATGGCTTTTTCAATTCCCATGAATGAAAAAGTCAAAATACTATCGGCAGCTTTTTTTATCTGGGGCTTAATGATGGGAATTTCTTCATCCGTCCATTTTCCGAGGACATAGTTTACCTGTGTTCCTTTGGGGAATTCATTGCCCACACCAAATCTCAAGCGGGGAAAGTCGCTTCTTCCCAGTTTTTCTATAATATCGGCCAGTCCGTTATGCCCTCCGTCGCTGCCTTTTTTCTTGATCCGGATAGTTCCTAAAGGCAGAGCAACATCGTCTGTAACAACCAGAGAACGTTCTATCGGAATTTTTTCTTTCTCCAGCCAGTAGCGGACAGCTTTGCCGCTTAAATTCATAAATGTGGAGGGTTTGAGTAAAATTAGGGTTTTCCCGCGATGCTTTATCTGAGCTACATCACCATATCGCTTCACTTCAAATTTGCCTTCTTTTTCGGATACGAGGTGGTTTAGCACATCAAAACCAATGTTGTGCCGTGTCCCCTCATAATCAGGTCCCATATTGCCTAATCCCGTAATTAAAAACTTCATAAGTTTTAATTGTCTGACGGTTTTACTAAAATTCGTTCTTTTTCTAACTTTACCAATCAAAGGTGATTGCACGGCAAAAGTAGAAAGATTTTCTGAAATTATCCTTCAGAAGGGATTATTTGAATTTACAAAGAAAGAGAATGGAAAGGATTAAATACTATCTTATTCTTTTCGGGAGGAGGCTTTCATTTTATCACTAAAGACTTCTTTAAACTTTTCCAGCTTGGGCGTAATAACAATTTGGCAATAGCCCTGGTTCTTATTTTTTGCATAATAATCCTGGTGATAATCCTCTGCCGGATAAAAGTTTTTATATGGCTCTATAGCTGTTACAATAGGTTTATCCCAGATGCCTGCCTTATCCAGTTTATTTTTAATTGTTGTTGCCGTTTCTTTTTGCTTGTCATCATGATAAAAGATAACAGAACGGTACTGAGGCCCAACATCTGCACCCTGCCGGTTTAGCTGAGTAGGGTCGTGGGTTTTATAAAAGATTTCAAGTAGTTCCTGATAGGATATTACTTGAGGATCAAAATGTATTTGGATTGCTTCTGCATGATTGGTTTGGCCGCTGGCTACCTGCTGATATGATGGGTTTTTTATATCTCCCCCGCTATAACCAGAGGTTACGGAGTCTACTCCTTTCACATGTTTAAATATTGTTTCTACACACCAGAAACATCCCGCACCAAATGTTGCTTTTTCCATAGTCTTATTGTTCTGAGCATTTACTGAAAGGCTTAAAATAAGGATTAAAAGCCCCGTAAGTATGGTTGATTTATTTTTCATAATGTATTTACATGAAAAACAGTGAAGGCGATGGAATGTTTAGTCTAAATAACAGATGGATGTTATTTAACCCACATGTTTGGGTTTCATAAGATGAAGTAACTTATTACTATAGTTTTTCGGAATTATTTTTTGAACAAACTGTAACTTTTATTGTCATTATAAGTATATAGTACTTTCAAATAAGAAATTTTAATTTTCAGGCAACAAATTAGAATCTTATTGTGTCTCTATAAGTAAACGGTGCAGTTTTGAAAACACTAGACTTCGAATCGGCACTATTAATTACCCATGAAAGAAAAAGGGGCCTGTTT
Source organism: Bacteroidales bacterium (assembly GCA_021738505.1). Classification (GTDB taxonomy): domain Bacteria; phylum Bacteroidota; class Bacteroidia; order Bacteroidales; family PWNQ01; genus PWNQ01. The sequence continues at coordinate 8,488 of JAIPBW010000090.1, forward strand.
TAGGCCCCTTTTCTTTTTCATCATTTATTCTTCTTCACTTTCTTCATATTCCTTAATCAGTTTCTCCTGAATATCCGGTGGAACCGGCGAGTATTCTGCAAATTCAAGAGTGTAGAATGCCCGGCCACTGGTTAGAGAATTGAGCGCTGTTGAGTATTTTGCAACTTCAGCCAATGGTACTTTTGCTTTGATATGCTGATAGATTCCTTTACCTTCCATTCCCATGATAATTGCGCGTCTGCCCTGGAGATCGGTCATCACATCACCCATTTTTTCTTCGGGGACAATTACTTCCATATCATAAATGGGTTCAAGGATTTGTGGTGCGGCCTTTTTAAAGGCATCACTGAAAGACATGCGACCGGCAATTTTAAAGGAAACTTCATTGGAGTCTACAGGGTGCATCTTACCATCGTAGACATTTACAACGATATCGCGTGCATATGAACCGGTCAGAGGGCCGATTTCCAGCTTTTCCATAATTCCTTTTAAAATGGCAGGCATGAATTTGTTGTCTATGGCTCCTCCGACAATACAATTGTTATAAATTAACTTACCACCCCATTTCAGATCATATTCTTCTGTTTTACGGATAGGATATTCCTTTTGAGGTTCTTTACCTTCATGATAGGGTTCAATCATGATGTAAACTTCGCCGAACTGCCCGGCACCACCACTTTGTTTTTTATGACGGTAGTATGATTTGGAATTCTTAGTGATGGTTTCGCGATAAGGTACTTTAGCAGTATATAGCGTTACATCGATCTTATGAATATTTTCAAAAATCCATTTAACATTATTAATATGTTGCTCTCCCATTCCCCGGAGGATGATCTGCCTCAATTCTTTTGAATACTCAAGATCCAGAGAGGGGTCCATATTGATGATGTCCTGCAGGAATGTTCCCATCTTCTCTTCATCAGAACTATTGGTTGCTTTAATGGCTGTGGTGTAGAGCGGATTCGGGAATTCTAATGGAGCAACCTCACGGTCACTGACAGAAGAGTCATTAAGTGTAGTATTGACTTTTGAGTCTTTTAACTTGATAGTAGCTATGATATCACCGGCCTGAGCTTCTTCCATGCGTTCACGGTTTTTACCGGCCATAGCATAAATTTGTGTAATTCGCTCTTTGTTTCCTGTATGTCCATTGATTACATCATTGCCTTCCTGAACTTTACCTGAATAGATTTTCATAAAGGCAACTTCTCCAAGGTGGCTTTCAATGGATGTTTTAAATATTTGAGCAGTAAAAGGTTCATTGGCATCATAGGTCAACTCATCGCCTTCTTTTGTTTTGGCAGCCGGAGCTTGTTCCGGTGATGGTGTTGAGGATTTGATAAATTCCATTATACGTGTGATCCCGGTTTCATTTTTGGCGGAAGCGACAAAAACAGGGAAAACTGCACGTTTCTGGAGACCTAAATTCAAGCCTTCACGCATTTCTTCCAAAGTAAGCGTTTCGGTTTCAAAGTATTTTTCCATCAATTCTTCTGAACCTTCAGCGGCAGCTTCGATAAGGTTAAGCTGCATTTCCTCAGCTCTTTCTTTTTCTTCTTCAGGGATATCATGGAGTTCAAATTTGCCGTTTTCATCAAATTTGATCATCTTGTTCAGAACCAGGTCAATGATGGCATTGAAGTCTGGCCCCGGATTAATAGGATATTGTGCAGCAATAACGGCATTGCCGAAAAATGTTTTCATTTGTTGGATAAGCTCATCAAACTTCACATTTTCATTATCCATATAATTGGCCAAAAACATGGTTGGGATCTCTGACTTTGTTGCATAGCGCCAGCCGATTTCATTACCAACTTCCACACCATTTGCTCCGTTCAACGTCATAACAGCAGTGTCCGCTGCATGCAGAGAAGTTACAAGCTCTCCAATATAGTCTGAAGATCCCGGAGTGTCCAAAATATTGATTTTGGTATTATCATAAAAGGTGTGTAAAACACTGGTAACAATACTGTTGCCTTTGTCCAGCTCAATGGGACGGTAATCGGAAGCCGTATTGCCTGATTCAACAGAGCCTTTTCTTTGGATTACTTTTCCATGATAAAGCATGGATTCGATAATCGTGGTCTTTCCCGATTTAGCACTTCCTATGAGGGCTACATTTCGGATGTCTTTGGTCTCGAATACTTTCATATGTTTATTTTTTTACTAATTGTTCACATTCAATTGTTTATGTTTTTTGCTGCAGAAGAACGCTAAGAAAGTTAAAATTTCATATTCGTGCTCTATGGCGACAGTCCTGTGTGCTTAGCGTTGATGTCAGTT
>JAIPBW010000024.1 GCA_021738505.1 Bacteroidales bacterium
TTTGGTTTTATGGTGCAAAATAATAAAAAATAACTTATAATTACCTATATAACAATCTAATATATGCTAATTTTATCAACAAATTTATCAACAGTCATACTATAAATTTGCTTGCTGGACTTTTCGGAGTGGGCTCAATCATCCTTGTAGGATTTGTGTTTGACTCAGCTTGTGCAATTTATAGCACACAATGATAGATTTTATTGGATATCAGATAGAGCTAAAAACGTGAGTTTCTATCGTCTAAATCGCTCATAAAGACCACAACCTCTTCTTGTCAGACAATCAATCATTCCAATCCAACACATTAACACGAAACCAATACCAAATATAATCCAAAAAAGAAGAAAAAGCAACCTTTGGAAAATTGCGGTTAATCTTATTCTACTAAAGAGATAATTTTATGAAAAATACCTGTATTCTCATATATCCCGGTGAAATTTTCAGCTCCGGGACCAAAGGCATACACAGGAACTAAAGAAGCAGTATGTCCGCCGGTTGCAAAAGAAGGACTTAAGCGATCATAATCTTTATTCTTTTCATAATCTGTACTAAGCGCATATCCACCTGTTTCGTGATCTGCTGTTACAACAACCAATGTATTTTTGTTTTCTTCTGCATATTTTTTAGCTACTTCGATCGTTTTTTGAAAATCCAGCACCTCAGATACCATATAATCATTATCGTTATAATGCCCTGCCCAGTCAATCTGAGAAGCTTCAATCATCATAAAAAAGGGGGCTTCTGCCAGGTCAAAATATTCAAGTGCCTTGCTGGTAGCATCAGCCAAAAAGCGACCTCTTTGGTCAGCAACAGGCATAGCTTCATCAGATAACATAAATCCATATTTTTTGCCTGGTTTTAGCGGATCAAAAGCATTTAACTCATTGGTGTCAATATGAAAATTCCTTTCACGGAGACTATCCATTAAATTTAAACCATCCGAACGATCGGTAAAAAACCGATATCCTCCGGCAGCAAAAAAATCTACAGGAGAATTATGCAATTGCCTGGCAATTTCAAATTCACTCTCTCTGTCCTTTACATGAGCATAGAAAGCGGCAGGCGTGGCATGTGTTATAGATGAGGTTGCTAAAACACCAATCTTATGAGAAGCAGATAAACGCTCACTAATATTCGGGGCTTTAATGGAGTCAACAGTAACTCCGATGGCGCCATTATATGTTTTTTCTCCGATAGCAAACGCCGTATTTCCGGCACCGGAATCGGTTATCTTATGGCTTGCTGATGATGTTTTGATGAGTCCAATATGCTCAAAACCGGGAAACACCGATTTCTCACTGTAGTAAAATGTCAGGGAAGCTTCCTGTAAACCCATTCCATCCCCAATTAATAAAATAACATTCTGTGGTTTCTGCTCATTAACGTCATTTGACTTATTATCCTGAATGTCTTTATTCTGGCACGATACCCATATAAATACAGGTAACATAATAACAGATACTATCTTCCAATTCTTCATTAGATAAAATTTTACAAATGTTCTTTTAATATACTGGTAATATTTTCAATCCCCGCTTCGGAATAACATAAATTTCTACTTTCCGGGCATAAGAATGATGGGTCAAAAATAACGTTTACTAAGGTTTCTTTGTTTCTGATGGTTTAAGTTTAAGTAAAACCTTCCCGGGATCACTATAAAGAATTACTCTAAAAAAGAAAAATAATTCGTCAACTCATTAATTTTCATTAATTTCGCTCAATAAATACCCCATGCTTATTTAAAATGAGTATAAATTTACTGTTATTCTAATAACAATGTTATTTTTTTAACAATTTTATTTGGTAAATAGCAAATCAACCTTTACTTTTGTTTGCAAAATAACAGGATAAATTATCCTTGAAAACAAAGTATTTAGCAATATATTATGGAGGTAAAACATTATGGCTAAAATTAAATCACTGGACGATCTGAAGAAAATGAAATCCGATCTCCAAGACAAAATCAACATTCGCGAGCAAGGGGAAAATCCCGATGCTCACGTCCAAATTAAAGTAGCAATGGCTACCTGTGGAATTGCTTCCGGAGCAAAAGAAATTATGGACTATTTAGTTCAGGAATCTGAAAAAAGATCTCTGGATACGGTTATTACCCAAACCGGATGCATGGGCTATTGTCATTCGGAGCCGACTATAGAAGTAACGCGCCCCGGTGAAGAGCCTGTGATCTACGGTGATGTAGACACTAAAAAAGCAGATGAAATTCTGGAAAAACATGTAAAACGTGGTGAATTGGTCGATGGTATCATCCCGGTTACACACAGAACCATTGACGAAACCAAATAATCAGGAGGAAAATTAATATGGTAAAGCATAAAATGCACCTGTTGGTATGTGGCGGAACCGGTTGTTATGCATCTGCCAATGGTGACTTAGCCAAAGCATTAAACGAAGCCTTGGAAATCAGCGGACTGCAAGATGAAGTTCAGGTAGTCACTACAGGATGTTTCGGCTTCTGCGAAAAAGGACCTATTGTCAAAGTATTACCTGACAATACGTTTTATGTAGAAGTTCAACCGGATGATGCTGAAAAAATCATTCAGGAACACGTAATCAAAGGGAGAAAAGTAGATAAACTGCTTTATACCGATCCCGATAAAAAAGAAAAAATTGCGGACTCAGCACACATGGATTTTTACAAAAAACAAATCCGTATTGCCCTTCGCAACTGTGGTGTTATTAATCCGGAAGATATAGACGAATATATTTCCCGCGATGGTTATCAGGCTTTAGGTAAAGTCCTTGGCGAATTAGGCCCACAAAAGACCATTGACACTATCAAAGACTCCGGCTTACGCGGACGCGGTGGCGGAGGTTTTCCTGCAGGACTCAAATGGCAATTTGCTAAAAACAACGAATCGGATGAAAAGTATGTCGTTTGTAATGCCGACGAAGGAGACCCCGGTGCGTTCATGGACCGCTCCATTTTAGAAGGAGACCCGCATACCGTTATTGAAGCTATGACGATTAACGGCTATGCGATAGGCGCAAATACCGGACTGGTTTATATTCGTGCAGAATATCCCCTGGCCATTCGCCGTCTAAAATTCGCTATTAACCAGGCTCGTGAATATGGATTGCTTGGAGAAAACATCATGGACAGCGGTTTTGATTTTGATATTCAACTGCGCTATGGGGCCGGAGCTTTTGTTTGTGGAGAAGAAACAGCACTTATCCATTCCATGGAAGGTGAACGCGGAGAACCCACAGTAAAACCTCCCTACCCTGCCGAATCCGGTTTTCGTGGAAAACCCACCAATGTTAATAACGTAGAATCATATGCCAATATACCCGTTATCATTAATCAGGGAGCAGACTGGTTTGCAAAAATCGGTAACAAAAACTCCACGGGTACAAAGGTCTTTGCCCTTGCCGGAAAAGTAAATAATGTAGGCTTAATCGAAGTTCCCATGGGAACAACCTTACGCGAAGTAATCTTCGAAATCGGCGGTGGCATAAAAGATGGCAAGAAATTTAAGGCCGTTCAGACCGGAGGCCCTTCCGGTGGATGTCTGACAGACAAGCACCTGGACACCCCCATTGACTTTGACAACCTGGTTAAAGTAGGCTCAATGATGGGCTCCGGAGGAATGATCGTTATGGATGAAGACGATTGTATGGTATCCGTAGCGAAATTTTACCTGGACTTTACGGTGGAAGAAAGCTGTGGAAAGTGTACTCCATGCCGTGTCGGAAACAAACGCCTCTATGAAATCCTCGATAAAATCACTCAGGGAAAAGGCGAGCCGGAAGACCTGGATAAATTACGAAATCTAGGTACCGTCATCAAAGAGACTTCTCTTTGTGGCCTTGGACAAACTGCTCCCAACCCTGTTATTTCCACTATGGAAAACTTCTGGGAAGAATACGAGCAACACGTCACCGATAAAAAATGTGCAGCTGGCAGTTGTAAAAATCTGATGCAATATCACATCATCGAAGAAAACTGTGTCGGTTGTACAGCATGTGCCCGCAAATGTCCTGTAAACTGTATCAGCGGCGAGAAAAAACAAGTACATAAGATCGATCAGGACCTCTGTATCAAATGTGGTAACTGCATGGACGTGTGTAAATTTAATGCTGTTGAGATCATTTAAAGAAAGAGGATTAGTAAAATGCAAGAAATGATTAAAATCACAATAAACGGAAAGCCTGTAGAAGTAGAAAAAGGAACGACCATCTATCAGGCTGCCAAGAAAGTAAACATCAACATTCCGGTACTATGCTATATGGAACTGGAAGATATGGGCGTAAAACATAATCCCGGAGGATGCCGTGTTTGTGTTGTTGAAGTAGAAGGAGCTGCCAACCTGATGCCTTCCTGTGTGACTAAATGCTGGGACGGCATGGTTGTAAAAACCAGCTCTCCCCGCGTACTAAACGCTCGTAAAACGGTTGTAGAACTTATTTTGTCCGACCATCCGTTCGACTGTCTGGTTTGCGCCAAAAACGGAACCTGTGACTTACAGAAGATGGCTCAGGACCTTGGAATAAGGGAAATTCATTATCAGGGAGAACAATCTACCTATCGCGAAGATACTTCTCCTGCGATCATCCGTGAAATGGACAAATGCATCAACTGTCGTCGCTGTGAGACTATGTGCAACGACGTTCAGACGGTAGGAGCCCTTTCCGGAATTAACCGTGGATTTGAAGCTGTTGTAGCGCCTGCTTTTGAACAAAATCTGGAACACTCACCTTGTACCTACTGCGGACAATGTGTTGCAGTCTGTCCCACAGGAGCTCTCACAGAGGTAGACCATTCCAATCACGTTTTACGTGCCCTTGCCGACCCCAAGAAAAAAGTCGTCGTGCAAACAGCACCTGCTGTACGTGCAGCCCTTGGTGAGGAATTCGGCATGGAAGCCGGATCGCTCGTCACAGGTAAAATGGTCAGCGCGCTCAGAGAACTCGGCTTCGACTATGTGTTTGACACAGACTTTGCAGCCGACCTTACAATTATGGAAGAAGGAACAGAGTTACTGAACCGCCTGAACAAACACCTTAGTGGAGATAAAGAAGTTAAACTTCCCATCCTCACTTCTTGTTGCCCCGGCTGGGTAAGTTTCTTTGAGCACCATTTCCCGGAAATGACAGATATTCCTTCTACTGCACGATCACCGCAACAAATGTTTGGTTCCATTGCAAAGAATTACTTTGCGGAAACCATTGCAACAGAACGTGAAGACCTTGTTGTTGTCTCGATTATGCCGTGTGTAGCGAAGAAATATGAACGCTCACGCGAAGAATTTTCCGTCAATGGTGACTCCGATGTAAATTATTCCATAACAACACGTGAACTGGCCCATTTGATTAAGCAATCCAATATGGACTTCCACTCACTCGAAGACAAAAACTTCGACAGTCCGTTAGGAGAATCTACAGGAGCAGGCGTTATTTTCGGTACCACCGGTGGTGTTATTGAAGCGGCCACCCGTTCAGCCTATGAAATGCATACCGGCAAACATCTCGACAAAGTAGACTTTGAAGAGTTACGTGGCATGGAAGGCATTCGTGAAGCATCAGTAGATTTCGACGGACAAGAAATAAAAATTGGTATTGCTCATGGACTTGGCAATGCGCGTAAATTACTGGAAGATATCAAAGCAGGAAAATCCGATTTTCATGCAATTGAGATCATGGCTTGCCCCGGCGGATGCATTGGCGGTGGTGGACAACCATTACACCATGGCAACTCGGAAATACTTAAAAAACGACAAAAAGCGATTTATCAGGAAGATGCCGGAAAGAAAATCCGTAAATCTCATGAAAATCCGTTCATCCAGAACCTTTATAAGGACTATTTAGGCGAACCGGGTGGCGAAAAGTCGCACGAATTGTTACATACCAAATATTTCGATCGCAAAAAGCGGTGGATAAAAAAATAAGCGTTTAACACCTAAAACTTAAATGCCATGTCAAGTGTAAAAGTAGAGATACATCAGGAAGATGTAGACAAAATACAAGAAATAGCAAAATCTTATAATAATGATCCGGAAGCGCTGATTAATGCATTGCACGCAACGCAAGATCACTTTGGTTATCTTCCGGCAGAAATTCAGGAAATCGTAGCCGAAGAAATGAATGTTTCTTCAGCTAAGGTATATGGAGTAGTTACTTTTTACTCATATTTCACTATGACGCCTAAAGGACGCTATCCAATATCTATCTGTACCGGAACAGCATGTTATGTTCGCGGAGCGGAAACCGTCCTGGACGAATTCAAACGACAACTGGAACTCGAAGTTGGAGAAACTTCGGAAAATGGTAAATATTCTATTAATTGTCTGCGTTGTGTTGGAGCATGCGGACTGGCTCCTGTTGTAATGGTAGGAGATAAAACTTATGGCCGGGTTTCTCCGGACGGCGTTAAGGATATTATCGCCGAATACGAAGATGCCGAATAACCATTTACCTCCATCAGAATGGAAAAGCCTCGCATTTGCGGGGCTTTTTTTTTATAGGATATTCTCAACTTCCCATCCAAACAATAAAATGCAACAGCATCCCCGTTTTCTGCCGGTTTCTATTAAGCAGAAATAAAATAACATCATCCTGATCGGAATAGAGTAAAAACATTACGACCCACTGTCGCTATATGGAAATTTACGCAATATTTGAAAAATCCAGGAGACAACAATAAACCCGGCTCCGGATATTATTGGAGGCCATACAATATCTCCTCCACCCTGAAAAATACCAAAATAAATGAGTAATAATCCAAAAACAAGCATTAGAATACTTGCAAAAGAAAGAGCTGTTTTACGCATAAATTATTCCTTTTTTTGATTTGTAAGTGTAACAAAGCCTACAATTGTTTGTTTACACTTTGGATTCAATATGTTCTTTTACAAGCATATTTATAATAATTTGTTCAAAAAAACAGTCGATTAGTTTAAAACAAAATAGTTAATACCGTGTTAATTGATAAATAAACCTTATTATCAAATGCAGAGAAGAATTTTAATAACCATCAGCTTCGTTATAGCCTTAATCTTTCAGGTCAATGCTCAAAGTGGGACAATCAAAGGAAAGGTTTATGATAAAAACACGAATGAGCCTATTCCATTCACGAATATAGTTATTTACGGGACCAACATAGGATCAACAAGTGATCTGGAGGGCAACTTCACGTTCACCGGGCTGAAGCCGGGCTTTAAACGTCTGGAGGCAACAGCAGTGGGATATGGCAAGACCATTACGGAAGAATTTCAGGTGACCAACGCAAAAACAGCAAACATTAATATTGCCATGGAGCAAAAATCCCAGGAGCTTGAAGAAGTTACCATTGAAGTCTCACCTTTTAAAGAGAGAGAAGAGAGCCCGGTTAGTTTACGAACGTTAACCGTTTCGGAAATTGAAAAAAACCCGGGAGCCAATCGTGACATATCACGCGTTATTCAGGCTTTTCCGGGTGTGGCTTCCAGTGTATCATTTCGCAATGATGTTATTGTTCGTGGAGGCGGCCCGGCAGAAAATAGCTTTTACCTTGACGGCATAGAAATCCCGAATATTAATCACTTTGCTACACAGGGAGCCTCAGGAGGCCCCATTGGCATTATCAATGTGGATTTTATTCGTGAGGTAGATCTTTATTCAGGAGCTTTCCCTGCTAATCGTGGAGGAGCTGTAAGTTCAATACTTGAGATTCAGCAGATCAATGGAAATCAGGAAGCTTTTTCAGCCCGGGCTACCCTGGGAGCCAGCGATCTTGCACTAACCCTCAATGGCCCGTTAAGTGAAAATACAAGTATAATATTGTCAGCCCGAAGATCCTATCTGCAGTTTTTGTTTGATATCATTGGGTTGCCATTTTTACCGGTCTATAATGATTTCCAATTCAAAACAAAAACTAAAATTGATAAGAAGAACGAACTTTCTTTTGTTGGCCTTGGCGCTATTGATAAATTTTCATTGAATACGGGAATTGAAAATCCTGATGAAGAGCAACAATATATTTTAAGGGAAACGCCCGTAAACGAACAGTGGAACTATACTATTGGTTCTATCTACCGTCATTACGGTGAGAAAGGATACACCTCAGTTTATTTGTCCCGAAACATGCTTAACAACAGTGCTTATAAATATCCGGAGAATGACGAAAGTCAATCAAAAAACCTCGATCTGGTTTCTCAGGAGATTGAAAACAAACTTCGCGTCGAGCAAAATGAAACACGAAACGGGTATAAGTTGATCTATGGTGCCGGGATAGAATACGCTAAATTTAACAATGATCTTTTCCAGAAAATTTTCCTCCCTTCAGGTATGAAAGATACTTTGGATTACTATACCGAATTAAAAATGTTTAAGTGGGAAGCTTTTGCCCAGGTTAGTAAGAAATTCTTCAAAGAAAAGCTTACATTATCGTTTGGAACCCGCATGGATGCCACGGACTATTCATCCTCTACATCCAATATGCTCGATCAGTTTTCTCCAAGATTTTCCGCTTCTTATGATTACACATCAGAGCTGTCCTTTAATTTTAATATCGGAAGATATTATCAGCTTCCGGCTTACACAACCTTAGGCTATCGAAACAATGAAGATAAGCTTGTCAATAAAGACAATAACATAAAATATATAGCCGCAGACCATATTGTTGGCGGAATAGCCTGGTATCCACAGTCGGATGCTAAAATAACACTGGAAGGATTTTATAAAAAGTATTCAGATTATCCGTTTTCGTTGGATGACTCCATTTCTTTAGCCAATCGCGGAGCAGATTTTGGTATTGTGGGCAATGACCCGGTAAAAAGCATTTCGGAAGGACGCGCTTATGGATTGGAATTGTTAGCACGCGATCGTTCCACGATTCTGGACCTGAATGCAATTCTTTCTTACACCCTGGTGCGCAGTGAGTTTAAAGATAAAAACGGAGAGTACAAACCTTCGTCATGGGACAACATTCATCTTCTTAATCTTACGCTCAGAAAAGAGTTTAAAAACAATTGGGATGTAGGCCTCAAATTCCGCTTCGTCGGCGGTTCACCCTACACACCATGGGACATCCAGCGTTCCCGGATCAAACAAGCCTGGGACGTACGCGGAGGCGGAGTCCTGAATTACAACCGGTTAAATGAAGAACGTTTAAACGGTTTTCAGCAATTGGATATCCGTGTGGATAAAGCCTGGTTTTTTGATACCTGGTCACTCATGTTGTACCTTGACATTCAAAATGCATACAACTATAAAGCGAAAACGGAACCCAATCTTATCAGGGAAAAAGATGAAAATGGCGACCCTATCATTATCGAAGAAAACGGAGTTAAAAAATATAAATTAAAAAAACTAAAAACAACTGCAGGTACCGTCCTTCCAACAATCGGTATAATGATCGAAATTTAAATAAATTTATCGACAAAAACCAAGACACATGAATACACTAAGAACCAATACTTTTTACCTCTTCCCGGTATTATTTGCCATATTGTTGAATAGTTGCAAGTCGACAGACCAGGATCAAAAGCCGGTTTTTGAGAACATCAGCAAAAATCCAAACGCAACCGGGCAGCTTTTGGAAATCAAGGTAGTTGAAGGTCCCGAGCATAATCATCCTTTAATGGCCTTTTGGCTGGAAAGTAAAGACGGGGACTTCATACAAACATTGTTTGTAGCCCGGTCTATCGGAAAGGGCGTATTTGAACATGGTAAAGCCGAAAAAGGTCAATGGATGCCCGGGGAAATTCAAAGACCCGCTGCACTTCCAGTCTGGAGTCATCGTCAGCAAAAGAAAAAAAATAAATACGGCAATTATTTACCGACACCAGAAAACCCGATACCTGACACCTACACCGGAGCTACACCAAAACAAAGTTTTGTGTTAAAAGTAAGACCCGATAATAGAATAGCCAGCCCTGTTAGAATAAGGATGGAAATCAATCAGGCTTTTGATTGGAATGAACACTGGACCAATGACAAATTTCCCGGCGCACAAGAATACAAAAATTCCGCTCAGCCAGCTATTGTTTACGAAGCATTGATTAATCCGAAAGTCACGGATTCAACATACACTTTAAAACCTATCGGACACGCGCATTATGCAGGAAAAAACGGTAAAATTTATGAAGACCTATCTACAATTACTACAACCCAAAAAATAGTCCGCCGGGTTACCGTTCGTGTGAAAGAAGAATAAAATCTGAGGAAACAGAAGGAATTAAGTGTTAACCAGCAGAAATATTTTAAATAGAATCTGTTCTTTTAATTGGTTATTTATTGATGTGTGCCGGTATTACTTTCGTAATTCGCGCTTCATTTGCTGACCATTTCGTAACGCAGGCTCCAAAGATCAAATAGGCAGGCAAACTAATCATTAGCTTTTTTCCGTAACATCGGGACGAATTTGAAATACCCATGCTCCTCTCCTTCCAGCGTACCATCACTTTGCTTAACAATCGTTTTCATCACCTGCGTATCACTTTCCCCCAGAGGAATAACAAGAGTCCCGCCAACTTTGAGCTGGTCAATTAATTTTTTAGGTATAACAGGAGCTGCAGCAGTAATGATCATTTTATCAAAGGGGGCAAATGTCGGCAATCCTTCAAATCCGTCACCATAAAATATTTTAACCCGGTAATAATTCAATTTGTTTAAAATCTCACGTGCTTTCAAGTAAAGCTTGCGATGCCGCTCTATAGAAAATACTTTAGCCCCCATTTCAGCAAGCACACAAGCCTGATAACCCGAGCCTGTTCCTACTTCCAAAATTTTATCTCCTTTCTCAACCTGCAATAATTCCGACTGGAAGGCAACCGTATAGGGCTGGGAAATGGTTTGATCAGAACCAATAGGAAAAGCTTTGTCTTCGTATGCATGCTCAACAAAAGAAGAATCCATAAATACATGTCGGGGAACCTGCTGCATAGCTTTTAAAACCTTCTCGTCAGAGATTCCCTTTTCGCGAACCGTTTCAACCAACTTCAGCCGCATCCCTTTATGCCTGTAAGAATCAACCATGGATTATCGTTTTGAAAATGTGAATAAAGTCGTTTATATTTTCTGCGAAATTAACAAATTTACCCTGCTAATAAACCATACTTTTGTTAACACTTACAATAAAAAATAAACAAAAAACAAGCTGATGAAAATCGGAATATTAGGCGTCGGATACATTGGAAAAATTCATTTAAAATGCCTGAACAACTTACCCAATTTCGAGATTGTCGGCTTTTACGACATTGATGATATCAGATCAGAACAAATTGCTTCGGAATTCGGGATCAAAAGGTATAAAAATTACCTGAACCTCATTGATGACTCTGAAGCCATCAGTATCCTCACGCCAACATCCACGCACTTTGAATATGCAAAGGCAGCCATCACACGCAGCCGTCATGTATTCATCGAAAAGCCTCTGGTTGATGATGCGCATCAGGCAGAGGAATTGATCAAACTGGCCGAAGAAGCCGAAATCAAAGTACAGGTAGGCCATGTAGAGCGTTTTAATCAGGCCTTTATATCAGTAGAGAAACATTTAGACAATCCGATGTTCATTGAGTCGCATCGTCTTTCGGATTTCACCACCCGTGGTCTGGATATCCCTGTCGTCTACGATTTAATGATTCATGATATTGATATCATTCTGGGTGTTGTCAATTCTTTTATTAAACGGATCAGTGCCTCAGGAGTTCCGGTAATCAGCAACACACCTGACATTGCAAATGCCCGGATTGAATTTGATAATGGAGCCGTTGCTAATTTGACCGCCAGTCGGATTTCAATGAAGAAGATGAGAAAAACACGGTTTTTCCAATCAAACGCTGTAATTAACGTAGACTTTCTCAGTAAGAAATCGGAGATCATCAAAATGCAAAACAATTCTCTGGAAGAAACTCCCCAACCTCAAAAATCACTTTCCATTCCCGGTATCCATAACAATAGTTTTAACATTTATGAGCCTGAGATAACGGAAATAAATGCCATTCAAACGGAACTGGAATATTTCTATAAATCTATAAAACAAGATAAGCAGCCATTGGTCAGCATTAATGATGGATACAATGCTTTATATGTTGCTCAGAAAATCATGGAAAAAATTGAAATATAAGGTATGGGGTTAAGTCGTTTTCCAGTTTTTACATTATTCCCGAATTAATGCTTATTTTCGCGCCTCGCTGCAATAAAAAAAATGATGCAGCGTTTTTGTTTTATTATTTAGATCCAAGAGCGAATGTATATTTTCAATCGTATAAAAATAATTCTATTTTTTATTTTATTTGCCGGGCTCTGGGGCTGCGAGATCATTGATCCGGAAGACCCTGTGCCAGGTTATATTTATATTGAAGACATAGAAACACAAACAACTGCCGGAGAAGGCACAGCCCGGCAGAATTTTTCAGAAGCCTGGGTTTTTCTGGATCAGGACCTTGTCGGTGCTTTTGAACTCCCCGCACGTATCCCGGTAATTGCTGAAGGGAAACATACGATCGGCGTAAAACCCGGGATTAAAATAAACGGCATCTCTTCTACACGCTCGGGCTATCCGTTTGTGGAGCAATATGAAACAGAAGTAGATATCGAAAAAGAAAAAATCGATACGCTTCACCCTAAAACACACTATTTTGACGAAGTCAAGTTTCCATGGAACTCTGCCGGTCAGGAGGATTTTGAACAAGGAGGCGTTTCGTTAGATTCCACCAAGGAAAGCGATGTACAAATTATCCGTCAGGGAACTACAGTTTTCGAGGGCAACCAATCAGGCCTGATAGAACTGGACAGTGCCGGCATGAAATTTCAAATTGAGTCAACTACGCTTTTCCCTTATCCGGGTCAAAATGTCCCGGTATTTTTGGAATTGCATTATCAGGCAGATAATAGTTTTGTTGTTGGGACTAAACTTTATCTCAACACAGGGAATATTAAACAAAACCCAATTCTAATTGTAAGGCCACACAAAGATACCTGGAATAAGATTTATATCAATCTTACTCCTACTCTTACAAGAGAAAACCGAACAACAGAATATCAAATCTATTTTTCAGGCAATGTTAATCAGGATATGAATAATGCCAAAATCTATTTGGATAACATTAAACTTGTAACGGCCGGAAGTTAAAATAATAAGATGAACAGGAGAATACAGGTATTTAAATATGTTTTATCGGACTATATCGCAGCAGCACTTGCATGGGGTATATTTTTTATTTTCCGCAAATACTACGTAGATCCCACGGCATTTTATTGGGATGCTGTTTTTAGCGATGACAAATTTTATATTGGTATTTTCCTTATTCCGGCCAGCTGGGTGGTATTTTATGCCCTTGTCGGAACCTACAGAAAGATTTACAGAAAATCACGGCTAAAAGAGTTAGGTCAAACACTGCTTACGTCATTTATCGGAATTACGGTTATCTTTTTCTCCCTCATTCTGGATGATATTATCATCTCTTATAAAGGCTATTATCAATTTGTCTTAGTACTGTTTTTACTACATTTTGTACTGACATTTACCGGTCGCTTTATACTCTCGTCCATAACTGCACATAAGATCCATTCGCGAAAAATCGGATTTCCAACCCTGATCATTGGCTCCAATGGAAATGCAACTAAAATCTATAAAGACATTGAAGCTCAGGAAAAGTCATCCGGAAATAAGTTTGTAGGCTTCGTCCATGTGAATGGGGCTGACAACTTCATGCTCGAAAAACATCTGCCTCATCTAGGGCATTATCAGGACATAAAACAGATCATTCAGGATTACGGTATAGAAGAAATCATCATTGCTATTGACCCGGAAGAACATCAGTCCATATTCAAGATCATCACCGAACTACAGGGCACCAACGTTGTAATAAAAGTAATCCCGGGTATGTATGATATTTTGCTGGGGTCTGTAAAAATGACGTCTATTTTTCATGCTCCGCTCATTCACATTTATCCGGATCTAATGCCGGAATGGCAAAAAAGCCTTAAACGAATTATTGATATTGTTGCAAGCATAATAGCTCTGATCGTGTTGCTCCCGGTCTACATTATTACCGCCGGTATAATTATATCTACTTCTAAAGGTCCGATATTTTACTCCCATGAGCGTATCGGTTTGCATGGAAAGCCGTTTACGATGCATAAATTCCGGTCTATGTTTCAGGATGCGGAAAGCAAAGGGCCACAGTTATCATCGGAAAACGATCCGAGGATCACGCCATTCGGGCGTTTTATGCGTCAGGTCAGGCTGGATGAAACCCCACAATTCTGGAATGTACTTATCGGAGATATGTCTTTGGTGGGTTATCGTCCGGAACGCCAATATTACATTGACAAAATTATGGAACGGGCTCCCCATTACCGTTTGCTGTTTAAAATTAAACCCGGCATTACATCCTGGGGACAAGTGAAATTCGGATATGCTGAAAACGTTGATGAAATGGTTGAAAGACTGAAATATGATATCCTCTATTTGGAAAATATGTCGCTGGCAACGGATTTCAAAATCATGATCCACACAATTCTGATTGTGATCATGGGACGCGGAAAATAAGATCTCAGAACAATTAAAACCTATCCTCCCCGGAACACTAATTTCAACAATAGTCATTTATTGTCATTGGTTGTCATTAGTAGTCATTTGTTGTCATTAATTGTCATTGATGGTCATTAGTTGTCATTGGTGGTCATTTGTTGTCATTGGTAGTCATTTATAGTCATTTCCTATACTTCTGTGTCCGGCTGCCGTCAAATATAACCGTCTCAGAAAGCCATGAAGTAAATGACTTAGAAATAGTAAAGCAAAATGGATGCGCTAAGCGCAAATGACCTTGGTAAAACAGAGAAAGGTTTCACAAGGTAAACTACAAATGACATCTGTCGAAGACGGATAAATGACGCGAAGCAAATGACAGATAGGGATAAAAGCAAGAAAACATAATAATGACATTATCAATATTTTGAAAAGGTTAAACATCTGAAACCTCCATGTTTGCCTTAAGCACACAAGCAAATGACTAAAGTAAAGCTATAGCATGGGGTTCCCCCGCAGATATGACGGGATAAACATAGTACCATTAAAATCAATTTAGACATCTGAAACAAGCCTTCAGCACATAATCTGCATATCAAACGTTTTTACCTTATAAAACTCCGGCTTCAATCATCTGCACAATAGTTTCAATGCGCCGATCAAATTCATCATTTTCGGGATCGTATCCTTTTTTAAGATTATAGCCAAACAGTCGTCCTAAACCTTGCCAAAAGCCGGCCATCAAACGCCCGCGCATATCTTCCAATATTCTATAGGAGGTATGCGAGGTCTCTCTGTCAATTAACTTGATTAAAATTCGACCCTGGGTAAATTTCAGTTTTTTAAGTTCATCTTCATAGCGTCTTTTGATCTTTTCTTCTACTTTTTTCGCTATTTCTCTACGCTCCCTATATCCATCGGCGCTATCCAACTTGGCCTCTACTTTCTGAAACTCCATTCCGGCTAATTTCGCATAAGGATAAACTTTTTTTACATGCCTTGCAAGCCGGTAAAACTTTCTTTTCTCGCGTTTGCTTTCAAATTCCAACGGCGGAAATACAGTAATGGATTCCAAATTGATTATTGCTGTCGTATCTCCGTTTTCTACGTGAGCAGGTACCAGGTTTTCTCGTCCCCGTTGAGAATATCCCTCAAGCCAGAAAGCGAATAAAAACAAGAATATCAATATTTTCAGGCAATTTTTCATTCAACAGTACCTTCTTCTTTTAAAACGAAAATTAATGTTTACTAATTATTTTTCTGATTAATATGTCGAAAATTATGCCAATATTACAAAAAATATCAATAAAATTATTAGGGCCCGAATAAACATTTAGATGCATTTTTTCACCAGCATAAACCCGACAATAATCTATGTCTATTAATTGCCAAAGGCATTATGCCACAAAAAAACGTCCGGAACTATTACATTCCGGACGTCTTGAATTATAAAACATTTTAAAATTTGCTTAAGCCACCTTGAGTTTAGCAATATTGGTTTTTTCCAATTGCTTATGCACGTAGTCAATGTCCACGCGTAATTCGCGTTGCTTATCAGATTTTTGAGAAGGCATGTCAAACATGGCATCATTGAGAATGGCTTCTAACATAGAACGCAATCCACGAGCTCCCAATCCATATTCTATCGCTTTATCCGCAATAAAATCATAAACTCCTTCTTCAAAAGTAAGTTTAATATTATCCAGTTCAAACAAATAAATAAATTGCTTGATGACTGAATTTTTGGGCTCGACCAGAATTTGCTTCAGTGTTTCTTTATCCAATGGGTTCATAAAACTAACCACCGGCAAACGACCGACAATCTCTGGTATCAGACCGAAACTTTTCAGGTCTTGCGGGGCCACATACTGCAACAGATTTTTTGTATCAATAGCTTCTTTTTGATCTTCCGCTTTAGCAAATCCAATTACATTGGTGCGCAGGCGGTCAGCAATTTTTCTTTCAATACCGTCGAAAGCGCCACCGGCGATAAACATTATATTTTCGGTATTGACTTTTACCATCTTTTGTTCCGGATGTTTTCGTCCACCTTCGGGCGGTACATTCACCGTTGTTCCTTCGAGCAACTTCAGCAGTGCTTGTTGCACGCCTTCTCCGGAAACATCACGTGTAATCGATGGATTATCACTTTTACGGGCAATTTTATCGATCTCGTCAATAAAAACAATACCTTTCTCTGCTTTTTCCGGCTCATAATTAGAAGCTTGCAACAGGCGGGAAAGAATACTTTCCACATCTTCACCCACATATCCGGCTTCGGTAAGAACCGTAGCATCCGCTATACAAAAGGGAACCTCCAACATCTTAGCTATAGTGCGCGCCATCAACGTTTTGCCGGTCCCTGTTTCTCCTACAAGAATAATATTGGATTTTTCAATTTCCACATCCGAGTCGGATTCCTTATTATTTTTCTTGCTCAGCTCAATAACCCGCTTATAATGGTTATAAACAGCTACGGATAACACACGCTTCGCCTGCTCCTGCCCGATAACATACTGGTCAAGATATCCTTTGATCTCATGAGGACTTTTGAGCGTTAATGAACCGGTATCATCAACTTTATCACTGCTCACTTCTTCCTGTACAATCTCATATGCCTGGTCCACGCAATAATCACAAATCTGTCCCTCTATGCCGGAGATCAGCATATTGACATCTTTGCGCTCTCTGCCACAAAATGAACAATGTTCACTATTTTTTTTGGCCATAAATTAATTCTGAATATTTCAAGCGGAAGTTTTATGATTCCACTAATTATTTCTCGTCGCTTTTCTTATTACTCCTGTTCAGGACTTCGTCAATCATACCATATTCCTTGGCTTCTTCAGCAGTCATCCAGTAATCCCTGTCGGAGTCTTTTTCAATTTTCTCATAAGACTGACCGGAATGCTTGGAGATGATTTCGTAAAGCTCCCGCTTCATTTTCAAAATCTCCCGGGCTGTAATCTCGATATCTGAAGCTTGTCCCTGTGCGCCGCCCATCGGTTGATGGATCAACACTCTGGAGTGAGGCAATGCTGTTCTTTTGCCTTCGGTTCCGGAACATGAAATCACAGATCCCATGGAAGCTGCCATGCCTGTGATGATCGTTGCAACGTCCGGAGCAATATATTGCATAGTATCATAGATACCAAGGCCTGCATAGACAGAGCCCCCCGGAGTATTCAAATAAACCTGAATATCTTTGCTGGAATCCGTAGACTCCAGGAATAACATCTGAGCCTGAATAATATTAGCTACAGTATCGTCAATAGGTACTCCCAAAAAGATAATGCGGTCCATCATCAAACGGGAAAATACATCCATCTGGGCTACGTTCATCTGCCGCTCTTCAATAATCGTCGGATTTATATATCCGGAGACAGCTGATGAATATTGATCATAAGCCAGACTGCTAATGCCTTTATGTTTTACGGCATAATTGCGAAATTCGTTGTTAT
The DNA here is from genome assembly GCA_021738505.1 of Bacteroidales bacterium. Classification (GTDB taxonomy): domain Bacteria; phylum Bacteroidota; class Bacteroidia; order Bacteroidales; family PWNQ01; genus PWNQ01. The sequence goes on from JAIPBW010000024.1 coordinate 17,938, forward strand.
TGGTATTGCTCATAATTAATTTTTCTTATTTTTTTCCTGAGCTAATGTAACAAATTCATCGTAAGAAATGTTCTTTTCGTTTATTGTTACTTTTTCTTTGAACAAGTCTGTAAGTTTCCGCTGATATAACTCGTCATAAATCCGGTTGGTTTGTTCTTTATTTTGCATGACGGTTTCCACCAGCTGATTCATCTGATCGCTCATTTCGTCAGTATCCGGCATTCCCATTTGCATTGCCAGCAATTCCTTAATGCGGCCTTTGACCTCATCTTCTTTCACTTCCAGCTCATGATCGGCAATCAGTTTATTTTGTAGCAATTGCCATTTCATGCCTTCGGCATACTGCTCATAATTTTCTTCAATATCTTTTTCTGAGAGACGTTCATTTTCTTCAAGATTGCGGTTATTTTCTTTTAACCAGCGCTTCATAAAGTCTTCCGGCAATTTGATGTCGGCCATTTCTTTAATCTTATCCACCACATCATTAAAGAACATTCTTTCGCTTTCGTTCACCATAGAATCCATGGAGTCTTTGCGGATGCGTTCGCGCAGTTCTTCTTCTGTCTGAATATTGTCGCCCTGATACACTTTGTTAAACAATTCTTCATTCAGTTCGGCAGGCTCAACACGTGTAATACTGGTAATTGTAGCGCGATAATCTGCTTTGAGTTTTTCCTCATCCTCTTCAGAAACGCCAAGCATCGTTGCCACATCTTTGGCATTTTTGAAAGTCCGCATAGGATTCCAGTCGATAGAGTCTCCAACTCTGGAACCTAATACCTTTTTCTTATATGTTTTTAATTCGATTTTATCAACAGCAAAAGGTGCATTATTTTCCACACCTTCCTCTACAACATTTCCTTCGCCATCCAGTTGCTTGAAATCAGCGTAGACCACATCATTTTCTTCAACAGTCTCCGGATAGGTGCGTTGTCCATAATTTTTGCGAATGTCTTCCAGGTAGTTATCTACCATTTTATCATCCACATCTATATTGTAATAATCGGCTTCAATGTTTTCGTCCAGAGTAATGTTAATTTCTGGTTGCAGAGCTATATCAAAATAAAATTCAAACTCTGTGTCATTCTCTACGTCAAACTTAGCTTGTTTATCTTCGCTAGGCAATGGGTTTCCAAGTGTCTGCAATTTATTTTCCATGATATAATTGCTCAGTGCGGAAGACAACATATTATTGACTTCGTCAACAATCACAGCATTACCATACATTTTCTTGATCATTCCCATCGGTACTTTACCCGGGCGAAAACCAGGCATTTGGGCTTTCTTTTTGTATTCTTTAAGTTTTTTCTCTACCGCTTCCTTGTAATCCTCTTCAGTAATTTCGACTTTAAGAACTGCCGTTAGTTCGCCGGTATCTTCTTTTGTGATGTTCATATCTCTCAATGGATTTTAATGGTACTACTTGTCCCGGACTTCCGGGCTACAACAATGGCATGCTTATTTTATCTTTTCAAACATGCTAAATTTAAGGATATTTATTTAATATCAAATTAAACAAAACCCGGGCTGTTAACCCGGGATCAGGTGCGGATGGAGGGACTCGAACCCACACGTCCGAAGACATCAGATCCTAAGTCTGACGCGTCTACCAATTCCGCCACATCCGCAGTATTGTTTCGGGGGTGCAAATATATAAAAAATCAAATTATCAGCACATAAAAGCCAAAAAAATTAATTTAAGCTGTATTATTCATGCATTAGGTTTAGGGTACCCAAAAAACACGGAAACATCAGTGTATTTCCGGGTTTCCCCTCTTAACAAGTGGAACATATGCCCTGAAATTAATGCACTTCTAAACACAAAAGAATATCTGTTTTTATGAATGATACAGGTGATGCCTGTTACAAATCGTTGATCACCCCTTCCAATAATCGCTTAATCTCCTTTGCGATATTAATGACTTCCTCATTATCCACGGCTTGCATGGAAGCCACCGGATCAACAGCTGCCACACTGGTATTGCCATCTTCCGTTTCCTGAACTACAATATTACAAGGCAACATCGTTGCGATCTTATCCTCTGCCTGAATAGCCTTGTAACCCAGAGATGGGTTGCAGGCGCCCAAGACATTATACCTCCGGAAATTCACATCAAATTTCTCCTTAAACTTTTCCTGAAAATCAATCTCTGTTAATACACCAAATCCGGCTTCAGGCAATTTATCTTTTAATTCTTCAATGGTTTCATCAAACCCTGCTTGCTTTACTTTTTCAATATAATACTTCATAAGTATCGTTTTTTATAAGTTATACATCATTTCTTTTGAACCATATAACATTGATCTTACAATTCTTGTTCACTTGAACATAAGTGCGGAAAAACAACCGGAAATGAAGATATCCCGGAATAGTAAGCTCTATACAATAGTAAATGTGCGAAAAATTAACGCAGAGGTTAATTTTCCGCACAGGTAAATGGATCCTATTGTTTTTAAAACAACATTCCAATGTCAAACCTTATCCGGTATGGCATATCGATACAATGCAATTATATCCGACTCTTCAAGGGGCATATTTTCCGAGTCCAACAAAAAGACGGCTCCATTATGCAAGAATGTTTGTACTGCGGCCATATTCATTAGAGCCGCATTATCATCAGTCTTTTCGCTATCCAACTGCACATTATGAGCTTGTCCGTCGTAAGAGCCATATTGCTCTTTCCCTTCATTCAGGAATAACGCTTCCACCCGGCCTTCAAAAGCAGCCGGAAGGATATCCGCATAATTCTTCGCCACATAATCAGTAGCTTGCTTTTCTTTTATCTGATCATAGTATTCCCTCAAACTCTTCATAAAATACGGCTCCATTTTTTCCCAGGCAAGCTGATGTATCGTCTGAATATCGAGTCCTTCGGGATTTCTTTGCACATAATCGGAGTATACATATTTGTAGTCAAATACTTTGTCAAGTTCGCCTTTATGCTGCGCTTCGGTAAACAACAACAATGGTATTTCTTCATTATTCAGCAACTCCGTCAAACCGTTGTTCACAGCCTGCATAAAAGCTGTTATTTCTTCATCTTTATCATCTTTTCCGGAGCCATGACCATGCATAGCATCTTTCATGCGTCCACCCTGATCGGGACGGCTTTGCAGCGTTTTTTGTTCATAATCGTACCCTACGACATCTTGTACATTTTTAGGTACCAGATCATCAATTTTTATTTCGTTGATGCTAAACCGGCTTGCCTCATAGAGTTTGACCTGCTTTAAATTTAGAGCCAGAATATAAAATCGTCTGTCATTGTTAAACAAAGACAACACAGGTTTTAAGTAAAAGTGATCATGCACATAATAACTTTCTCTGAACCTTATCGGCAACGAAAAATATTCCAGGCCATCAGCATTTAAAAACAAGGCGAGGCCATCCAGTTGACGACGCCAGAAGTTTCCGTCTTCCATAAGGTCTGTCAATGGTTGCAGGTAATCTTTAATTTTCTTCTCGTTCCATTCGTACTTTTTAAATTCTTCTTTCAACGCCTTTAAGATGTTTTTAAAGCGGATCTGTTGTTTCTTCTCTATCTCAATACCTGTTCTCATGGTAGGCAAAAAAATCGAAACACAAAACGGCTGATGCACCTTTGCCAATTCCCGAACTTTTGCCTCCGAAATAATACCTGTTGTGTTACGTTCTTTCATTTCCATTTTCGATTATTTTTTTGTTTTCCAATTGTTAAAACATACATAAAAAGCAATTGTTTAGTCATTTATACAATGATTAGAATTTAAAAATCATATAAATTAATACATACACACTAGCAATCATTAAACGTTTAAATTTTGTACTTTTGCCCACTTTTTAGGAGGAATACTATATTATGACATTAAAGCAGGAAATACAGAAACGCAAGACCTTCGCAATCGTCAGTCACCCTGACGCCGGGAAAACCACACTTACGGAGAAGTTTCTTTTATTCGGCGGAGCCATACAGGTCGCCGGTGCTGTAAAGTCCAACAAGATTACCAAAACGGCTACTTCGGACTTTATGGAGATAGAAAAGCAAAGAGGGATTTCCGTAGCGACCTCTGTGATGGGCTTTGAATACAGGAATTATAAGGTAAATATCCTTGACACTCCGGGACACCAGGATTTTGCCGAGGATACATTTCGCACGCTGACGGCTGCCGACAGCGCTATTGTAGTTATCGATGCCGCTAAGGGAGTAGAGCCCCAGACGCGCCGCCTGGTAGAAGTTTTGCGGATGCGTGATACACCTATCATTGTTTTTGTCAATAAACTCGACCGCCCCGGGAAAGACCCTTTTGAACTTATGGATGAAATTGAGGAAACCCTAAATATTAAGGTTCGACCTTTAAGCTGGCCTATCGGAATGGGAAATGATTTTAAAGGTGTTTATGATATTTATAGCCAAAAGCTCAAGTTATTCCGCCCTAACGAAAAGTCAGATGATGAAAACAGTTTTGTCTTTGAAGACCTTGATGACGCCGAACTGAATGAAGCCATGGGTAAAGACATCAGCACGTTAAAAGACGATCTGGAATTGGTAGATGGAGTATACCCTGAATTTAAACACCAGGAATATCAATCAGCCAATATCACCCCGGTTTTCTTTGGAAGTGCTCTGAATAACTTTGGTGTGCAGGAAATTTTGGATTGCTTTCTGGACATAGCCCCTAACCCATTAGGCGGCAAAGCAGAAGAACGCACCGTTAAGCCTGAAGAGAATAATTTCTCCGGGTTTGTTTTTAAAATTCACGCCAACCTGGATCCGAACCACAGGGATAGAATTGCTTTTGTCCGCATAAATTCAGGGATCTTTAAGCGTAATCAGTTTTATCATCATGTACGTCAGGATAAGCAGATCCGCTTTGCTTCACCTACCGCATTTATGGCCTCGAAAAAATCGGTTATTGATGAAGCATATCCGGGTGATATTGTTGGACTTCATGATACAGGACACTTTAAGATCGGAGATACCCTTACCGAAGGCGAAAAGATACACTTCAAAGGCATGCCCAGCTTTTCACCGGAATTATTCAAGTATATCGAAAATGCTGACCCGATGAAATCCAAACAGCTTCACAAAGGCATCGACCAATTGATGGACGAAGGTGTAGCTCAGCTGTTCACCGGACGCACCTCAGGACGAAAAATCATCGGAACCGTAGGACAATTGCAGTTTGAGGTGATACAATATCGTTTATTGCACGAATACGGCGCCAAATGCCGTTACGAAGACATTAGGTTATACAAGACCTGCTGGATAACTTCCGATAACAAAGAAGTATTAAATGACTTTATAGACCGCAAATCCCGGAACATGGCAATCGATAAAGAAGGACGGGACGTTTTTCTGGCTGAGTCTCCTTTTGCCCTGCAAATGGCGCAGGAGAAATATCCCGAGATAGAGTTTCACTTTACGAGTGAGTTCTGATGTAATGTCTTACAAAGAAACCGCCCTGCCATATTTAAACTGCCCTGTCATATTATTTTTCTGTAAATTTTTCTGACATAAGTTGTAAGCATTTATCTTTGCGGCAAATTTTGAACATATGCAATCACTAAAAAAACTATACAGAATTGGCAAGGGCCCTTCGAGCAGTCATACTATGGGGCCACACAAGGCAGCACTGCAGTTTCTCAAGAAACATTCGAAAGCCAATCATTATCGCGTTACTTTATATGGCAGTCTGGCCGCAACAGGCAAAGGCCACCTTACCAATAAGGTTATTGAAGACGTATTTGAGAACCATACGATTGAGATAGTATGGAAACCTGAGATTGTCCTGCCCAAACATCCGAATGCTCTAAATTTTGAAGCGTACGATAGCTCCAACACCTTGATTGAATCCTGGACGGCCTATTCCTTAGGTGGCGGAGCCATTATTGATGACAACACAAATCTGGAAGAGGACAATATCTATCCCTTAAGCAAGATAGATGAGATCCTGAAATGGTGTCACTCGAATGGCAAACAATTGTGGGAATATGTAGATATCCATGAAGATCCTGAAATATGGGATTATTTGGATGAGATTTGGTCTGTAATGCAAAAGTCTATCAAACGGGGCATCGAGACCGAAGGCACGCTGGAAGGAGGATTAAAATTACCCCGAAAAGCAGCGCATTATTATCAAAAGTCACAAAACTTTTCCGGACAGGTCCGTCGTCGCGGGATGTTGTTTGCCTATGCTCTGGCGGTATCAGAAGAAAATGCTGCAGGCGGAGAGATCGTTACAGCCCCCACTTGCGGAGCCAGCGGCACATTACCTGCTGTCTTAAAATATCATAGTCAGTTTAACAAACAAACACGAAAAAACATCCTGAAAGCCCTTGCAACCGCAGGTTTATTTGGAAATGCCGTAAAACACAATGCCTCCATTTCCGGTGCTGAAGTAGGCTGCCAGGGCGAAGTAGGAACCGGATGCGCCATGGCTTCCGCAGCCACCACAAGACTTTTCGGAGGCTCTATTCATCAGATCGAATATGCGGCTGAAATTGCTATGGAACACCATTTAGGACTTACATGCGATCCTCTGCTGGGGCTGGTACAAATCCCCTGCATCGAACGCAATGTGTTTGCCGCAGCCAGAGCCCTTAATCACGGGAACTTTGCACTGCTGTCTGACGGAAGACACCGCATATCTTTCGATCAGGTTGTGGACTCCATGAATGCCACCGGAAAAGACCTGTCGAGTTTTTATAAAGAGACATCAAAAGGCGGGCTGGCATTACTGAAAGGACTGGCAGAAGAGTAACTTCGTGTCGGGTATTTAAAAAGTCGCTTATCCATTTTATTGCTTAGACTTCAAGGTATTTCCATTTGTCAGACCGGAAAAAATCTGTATTTTTGCATCGGAGATGTGGCAGAGTGGACGATTGCGGCGGTCTCGAAAACCGTTGTCCGGTTTATTCCGGACCGGGGGTTCGAATCCCTCCATCTCCGCAAAACAGTTTGGAGCAAGAGTATTGAGCGAGAGTTTTGAGCTGCGCCATTGTACTTTTGCTCCAAATTGTTTTGTCCCTAATTACTCACACTCAAACTCAATTCTCGTTATGTTTGATTTTGAAAACCTTGAAGTATACTCTAAATCTAAAATATTCAACCAAACGATTTTTAGATTAATCCAAAGTCATAAATATGATAGGATAACCAATTAAGAAGAGCCTCCAATATATTCAGCAGAAATGTTATCTGATCTCATTAACATTTTATATATATTTGCTAAAATTTACGGCTCATGCGTTATATCCGCTTATTAATTATCATTATTTTTTCCATCATCATCAAATTTTCACTTGGCCAGAATGCGACATATCCCGGGCTGGTACAATTAAATCCATATGTGGTTAACCCTGCTGCTATTTCAAGCACAGAAAACCTGGAAATGATGCTTTGTGGTTCATATTTCGAAACCTATATAGAAAACAAAAATAATATGGGTTTTACTGCTGATGCGCGTTATTCACCAAAGAAAACAAGCAGTAGTTTGATGCTCCGCTATAACATAGACTATGAACATAAGTACCGCTATTCTGAAGATATCAGGCTTGGATATGCTTACCAATATAGCATCAAAGAAAACAGGAGCATTAGTGCCGGCGTCAGTTTATCGCATTACGACTACGAATACGACTTTACCGTATTCGATCTCCCTGGAACGGATTATCAAAAATTCACAGGCGATGGTTTAGCAATATCGCCCGGTATATTGATAAAAATTAATCGCTTTAGCATCAGCGCAAGCTCCCGTTTACACTTTAACGTAAAAAACGTCTATGATTATGAATTAAAAGAAGACCTTATTAATGTCCAAACTCCTTTCTGGGCAAAAGAAAACATCACTATCGCCCATAAAATCAGGGTTTCACCATCAGTTGAACTTAAGCCTTATATCCGATACATTGCTGCCGAAAACCACATCTTAAGTTATATTGTGCAAGAGTTTTGGGATTATGAGTACGGCTGCAGATTCCGCTATAAAAGCAAGCTTGAGTCAGGTGCTGGATTTACGATGCATAGCTTTTATCTGTATAGTAGATACCAGGTTAGTAATCTCGTTGATGTTGCAGCAATGTTAAGTTATAAGGAGTATGATCTTGCACCACTCCGGGTGTCATGCCAATTGGGTTTTCAGTTTTAATGTTTTTTATAAGCACATTAAACAAGCTTATCCCAAAGCTTCTGCAAAGCTCATCTTCTTAATTGAAATGAATCAGCTCTTTCTGAAAAAAATTCTTTCCTTTGACAAAATTCCCCAAAGGATGATTGCGCAGCTTATTACCGGACTTAGCTTTGCTTTAAAAAAGCGAAATATAATATTCCCGTTTGATTTTTACTGTTCCTTAATATGCTTCCAGGGCAGACAAATATTCGCAACTGCGGTTAGCTGGAAAAGCAAGCCGCATGTAGCAGTCTTAATGACATGTGTATCCATCGGCAAGGAGTTTTCCCGTTTATTCTCTTCTGTTAAAGAAATTGAATTATGAACCATGGTATGATTAGCCGGCGGGCGGAATACACGCGAACATAATTATCAAGAAGCTTAAAAGCTTGTGCAGCGGGAGTATTACTAGTTATGGCCAGCTCCCCCGAATAAATGACAGGATAAACATCTGACCTGTTTAGTGTTTGTTCTTAATGGTCAAGTTCAAAGTTTACCCCGCATTTATCAGGGGCTTGCGAAAATTTTAAACCGCAGTATCCGCCAGCCGGCGGATTAGAGGATTTAAAATTTGAGCAACAACCCAGAAACCGGACATTATTGACAGACACTAATTAATAATGAGTTTCCGCGTCACCGACTCACCGTTCTCTGTCTTAATTTGTATGAAATAAATTCCCTTTTCCAGGCCGGGAGTAAAGTTATAATTCCTTTTATCGCCGATGGATATTGTTTTGAGTAAACGGGAACTCACATCATAAATTTGAATCTGCCTGAGGCCATCTCCGGCCTGAATATTCAGGCTGGTTTCATTAAGCGGATTGGGAAATACTTTCACCTCAGCTTCTCCGGACATATTCACCACAACTATTGGAGAATAATGGAATTCTCCATTAAAATCATACTGTTTCAAACGGTAGTAATTGTTGCCGTTAATCGGATGATTATCAATAGAGGAATAGTGCTTCAGTGAGTTGGAATTTCCGGATCCGTCTACTTTTCCGATGATTTCCCAGTTATCAACATCGGCCGATCTTTGGATGCTGAAATAATCATTGTTTATTTCGCTTGCAGTAGTCCAATGGAGTTTCACCTTATTGTCCTGTTCCGAGGCACGGAAATCTAAGAGTTCCACCGGGAAAGGGTCCGTATCCCCATTACCTTCTCCAACTGCAAACCAATCACCGGCAGAGAAGTCCACGTTATTGAAAGTCACTGTAGAGCCTGAAAAATTGTTCATGGGGATTTTCGAAGCATTTTCAAAATCACCGTCATCGGAATCAATCATCAGCACCAGGGCACCGAGGCTGTTATACGTCCAGCCGGATAAATCAACTCTGACTGTCACCAGCCCGACATTGCCGGTCTCATCCACACGCCATACACGGGGCATAAAATTCCCAACACCATTGGGTGTGCCGGTCCAGGGCACGGTCAAGGAATTAATATCTCCATCAACAGCAGTGTTATCATCACCCCAGAACAAATAATCACCGTCTCCCAGGGAGCTGGCGTTATTTATACGCACGCGGCTTCTGCCTTTGCTGTCAGTATGCATGTTTGAAGAATTTTCCCTGCCAATTCCGCTTACATTGTGATAATAATGGGGATGGGTGGAATTGTCTTTGTCATAGGCATACATATCGTTTGCGCTGAGCGCAATATCATATTTCGACGAAAGATAATTGTGAATGATTTTCCGCTGTGCCGGGTTGATTTCCATATTAAAAATGATAAGCTCTGCAAAATCACCGTTATATGTTTGTTCGCTTTCGTAATTGGCGTCTATTCCATCCTGCTCAGCTCCCAATGCCAGACATCCGCCCTGAGTTATTTCAAAAGTGGAACCCGGATTAACGGTAACTGGTGAACCTCCGTTTAAAAAATTATCGGATTGGTCATCGGAAGTATTCCAGGTACTTGTTACTATATTGAAATTGTTATCAGCAATGTTGAGCCCGGAATTTGTGTTGTGATTTGAACGATAAACCGTCAGGTCAGAACTGTTGATAAGCAAATAATCATTGAGATTGGCGCTGGAAGCATAGGATATGATTCCGTCCATATTGGAATTATTATTCTTATTCACAAAGATAGTTGTAATCTCACCCGTCGGGAAATCATCAAAACTGTTATGCACCAGTCTGTTTTTGTCCTGATCAAAGCGTGCCACGGGAAACCCGTTAACCACTCCGGAATAATATGCCGGGCGGAAAGAATTGTCCGGTTGGGAAAGATTGTTTGAATTCCCGGAAATGTCATCCCAGGTTGCAATACGGTCTCCGTCGTTTAAGCCCGGAATGTCTTCGGCTCTTGTCCATAATTTTACATATTCCGATTTGCCTACTCCGCCGGGGCCCTCATAACCGATAATATCGTCATTTTCAATGGTGTGAGTATGTTGATCATTCGTACCGAGTCCCGCATTAACCGGGGAACTCATACTCAAAACCACAGTCTCATTTGTCTCAATATCATTATCGTCAAAAATGTTTAAGGTAAAATTGCCGGTGCTGTTACCTGCTTTGATTTCAAATACCGGGGAAGGAATGCTGTAATCCGTATTTAAAGTTGCCGAACCGGATGAAGCTATATCCACCTGGATATCTTTTTCACTGGCAGCCGAAAGTGATATACCGATGCTCCGGCTGGCATTATTTTCAGTAGCAGAAGAAGATGTGGACGCAAACTCAATATCCGGCGCTACGTCATCATCTTCGATGGTATATGTATGAGCAGAAGGAGATTGCAGGTTGCAGTTTTGCGGATTGGAAAGAGATATGACAATGGTTTGATCGTATTCATCCGTATTATCATTAATGATGGAAAAATCAATGGTGGCAGTGGTAACTTCGGGATCAAAGGTAAGCTTTCCCGAACTAAAGCTATAGTCTGCTGTTTCTGCAGTCCCGCCGGTAATATCGTAATCGACATAGGTATTTGACGTATTGTCTGCTGCCGACAAGCTTACAGCAAGACTCACGTTTGTAACTGATTCCGTGGCTGAAGAGGCTGAGGCATCAAAACTCACTTTACGGGAGTTGTCATTATCATAGATCGTATGGGTAAATTCATCGTTGGCTCCCAGACTTACGCCTGTTGAAGGATTGGAAAGCTGGATTTTAAATGTTTCACCTGGTTCCGCGTCAGAATCATCCACCACATTTATACTGATGGTGGTTTGACGATCACCGGCTGAGATTGTGGCTGTATTCCCGGATACAGCTGTGTAATCGTCACCGGAAGTGGCTGAGCCTGCTACAGTGGAATAATCCACTGATGTATTTCCGGATGAGATGTAATTTATTGAAATGGTAGCGGATGCATCGGAGTCCTCCAGAGCAGAACCTGCAACGGTTTCAAATTCGATATACGGATCAATGGAGACAATCGTTACATAATCTCCGTCATTGATATCCACGTTATTGGCTACATAATCCGAACCTGAAGCAGCAAGCTCATAAATTTCAGCACCGGAACTAAAATCACCGTCATTATCCACCATAATTCCCCATTTGGTGTAATTCCCGGATAAGGCCGGCAGAGAGGAATTGTCCACAGTTACACTAACTGTCCCCATACTTCCGGTTTCATCAAAACGCCATTCACGGGAAATCCGCTGCACATTGGCCGGCGTGTTGGTAGTGGTCCAGGATGAAACTCCGGCATCATCATGTGCAAAAAGCAAATACTCATTATCCGAGTTCATTCCGGAGGGAGCGGAAAGTTTCAGCATCCCTGCAGATTGAGCCTCCGTATGCGTATTGGAAGAATTGTAGCGACCTATTCCGGCCAAATCATGAGCATAAGCAAAATCATATGCATAACGATCATTGGAAACAGAAAGATTATATTTATTGGCCAGATAATTGGCCAAAATTACCCTCTGCGCAGAATTCAATGCCATGTTATATCCGATAACTTCCAAAAACTGTCCGTTATGTGTCTGGCTGGATACATATCCACCGTTGGGGCTGTCCTGTTCGGCGCCTATGGAAAGGCATCCATTGGCTGTAATGGATTGCCCGCCGGAGAGCGTGGATGTATAATCCTGGTTACCGTCAATCCAAAACTCCATATTGCCTCCTGAGCTTTGCCAGCTTCCGTCAATAATGTGCCAGTTGTTATCGTTCACGGAAAGAGATGAAGTTGTCGTGTTTTGGGAAACATACATCTTCAAATTATCCGAATCATAATACATAAAGTCGTTATCAACGGCGGAAGATGAAGCATAGGAGACCATTCCGTCACCGGACTGTCCGTCATTTCTGTTCAAAACAATAAATGTGATTTCCGATGTTGGGAAAGAGGCGAAATTATCCTTTACCAGCCGGTTATTCGGAGTCTCAAAACTCACAGCCGGAAACGTATTCTGTATGTTAGACCGAAAGTAAGGTCTGACAGTACCACTGGATGAGAGATGATTGGAGTTACCCGAAGCATCAGTCCATTGGGATATACGGTCTCCGTCGCTGAATCCGCTCAGGTCATCTACCTTTAACCAAAGGAAGTTGTTGGAAGAGTTGCCCACTCCTCCGGGGCCGGTCTGCGCAAATACTGATATCGAAAATAATGTGGCAAGTATTAATAAATATAACCTCATAGTGTAAGTTTTTATTAACAAATTATTTACAAAAACCCTACCACAAACACAAAGCACTGTTTTAGTAACACTTATATCCACATTAAGGATTGAGATTATCCCACTCCGGGAAAATATTTACAATTTATATACGAAATGATTGCAGAACAAACACCATACCTGTCTCCTTACCACTCCTTCACAACACTATTAACATCAGAAAACATAAAGCTGAAATTCTGATTTGTGAAAAGTTTTGTTTAGATTTGTTTAGCAGAAAACTAAAAAGCCCGGTAAAAAACGACATGGAACAAAGAGATTTATTAAAAGATCAAATTGAACAACTTGGTAAAGTTTTGGCTAAAATCCTGTCTGACTTTCCTGGATTGAAATCGAGCAATAATGTTGCTCGAGGCATTGAAATTTCAAACGAGCGTTTGCAAAATGAAGCAAATATCAATATTGATAAGTTAATCACTCTCCACAAAGCAGAATTGGCAGAATATGTCAAGAATCGAAAGCTGACAGAAGGTCATTTGGAAACTTTATCTGAATACTTGAAAGAAGCAGGAAAAGCTATAGCTGAGAGCAATAAAAATGAAGCACAATCATATTTAGCTAAAGCAATAGAACTTCTTGATATTGCTGATGAAACTTCAAAAACAATGTCGTTTGATCGAGTCAATAAAAAGAATAAAATTAAAACCGTGCTCCAGGAATACATATAGCTTATGCAGGTGAAATGCTAAATTCAGGAAACAACAATATTAATACCCGTTGTTATTTCTCCAAATGCGATAAAACATATTTCTTATAAGTTCGCGAAATCGGAAGTTCTTTTTCTTCAAGAAAAACGGATTCTGAATTAAAAGATTTAATCTTACTGGTTGCCACCAGAAAGGAATTATGAATTCTGATAAAACCAAATTTCTTTAAAATGTCTTCCATATTTGATAAAGAATCGTGTGTTATAATTGTTTCATCGGCACAGACTACTTTTACATAGTCTTTCAAACTCTCGATGTAATCAATTTTCAAAACATCAATTTTGTATGTTTTTCGATTGGCTTTAACGTTTATGAAACTTTGATTGTCGTTTATAATTTCATTATGACAAACCGGGTTATTCTTTCTTTCATAGAATTTATTAATGGCCATAACAAAGCGATCAAACGAAATAGGTTTTAATAAATAATCAATAACATCTAACTCAAATGCCTCTACAGCATAATTGCGATAGGCCGTGGTGAAAATTACTCCGGGATTAATTTTCCTCCGCTTCAAAAATGATATTCCGTCAATCTCAGGCATTTCGATATCCAGAAAAATCAGGTCTATACTTTCTTTACGTAATAGAACCATAGCCTGCAAGGTATTCTCACATTCGCCTATAAGTGCCAGATCAGGCATTTTTGCTATGTGAGTTTTAACCGCTTCCCTAGCCAAAGGCTCATCGTCAACTACAAGACATTTAATCATTTCTTAAATTTATTGGTATGGATAAAAATACTAAATATTGCATCTGTTTTTCAAATATATCAAGTTGATATTTTTCCTGATATAGCAAATCCAGGCGTTTCTTAACATTCATCAAGCCTATGCCATTGGTTTTATTTGTTATTTTATTCTGCGGTTTACTATTTGCAACATGAATATTTAACCCCTCATTTGTTTCTTTTATGGAAATATTTATCCATGATTTTTCCATGGATTTTGCTACTCCATGTTTGAAAGCATTTTCAATAAATGGAATAATTAACATGGGAGGAATTTGAATATCTTTCGATTTTAGATCGGTATTAAAATCAAGGTCTACTCGATTTGCGAATCGGATTTTTTCAAGATCAATATAGTTCTTAATGATATTTATTTCGTTGGAGATAGCAATTTCAGGGGTATTAATCCGGTAAAGAATATAATCCAAAATATCGGAAAGCTTCATCACTGTATTTGCTGTTTGATCCGATTGTTTCATGGCTAATACATAGATACTATTTAGAGTATTAAATAGAAAATGTGGATTAATTTGTGTTTTCAACACTTGTAGTTCTGCTTCAACTTTTTCTTTTTGCACTTTTTGTTCCCGGAAATCCTTCTCGTTCCATCGTTTGTAGAACTTTATGGCAATGGCAATGAAAACCACAAAAAACAGATTAAAAAAGAGCATTACGATATCGATCATTTCAGGAAACAACCGGTAACCATCAGATAGTAATTTTATAACTAATAACAAAGTGAGCAATAGCTGGATATAGAAAAACATGACAATGGTTACAAAAGCAAATGCAAAGAACTTTTTTTTCTCGTTTTTTAGTAAGAGATTTGGAATTAGATGGTAATTAAATGCATATGCCGTTATGATTGCTACTAATAAGTTAATAATCGATGCACCAAATGTATAGCTGTTGATCTCGCTATATCTTTTATAGTAAAAGAAGTAAAAAAACCATACACAACCCCAAAAGATTATGTGCACAGACACTCTGGTTATATTTTTTACTGAAAGATCCATTGTTTTGGAATCCAATATCGGCATAATTCCATTATAAAGATATAAATTTAGCTAATATACATTTTTAGTTATGCAATACGCAAAATAATGACGTATTTTTGCATTAATAGAGCTTAAAATGTAAATTTTATGTATAAAATGGTGCATCAGATAAATAAAAATTTTGGACTTGATTTTTGATTTAGGTTTGAAACATTCAAATTAAAATTAATGTCTAACTAAAATTTATCAATTATGTCAATGTTCGAATTTTTATTTACAACACTTTCCGGTTTCACCTTCTTATTGATTGGATTATCTGTATTGGGTATAATTATTTATGGCCCCTTTTTAAGCTTTAAGCTTTATCGATCTAAAAAGAAAGAGATAAACAAGACCAATATTGACGCTATGCTGGTTTTGGGCGTAGTAGTATTTATTTCCGGAATTCTTAATCAAATTGCAGGAATGATTGAGGCGCTTGAAACAATGATTGAAACAACTGACATTTCACCTCAGTTAGTGATGAATGGATTAATTGAATCTTTCAAAATTCCTGTATTTTGTGCTTTTATGTTAATCATATCATTAATCTTTTGGTATTTTAACAAGAAGAAATGGGAAACACTAAACAGCTAGCGATCTAATCCTAAACATTTCATCTGATGAGACCTCAGATAATCCCTCAGGAAAATATTTTTATGCTGGTGGAATTATTGTCGCAATTTTGGTAATGATTATCCCTCAATTTTTCATAGGAAGGGAAATATATAAAATTGAAAGAGGAAAAAATAACTCTTAAAATTAAGGATCAATCACCCTGTGATCCGTGAACCTCTTGTCCCGGCTATCCGGGACAAGAGGTGATTAATTTGGAACAAACTTCGCCAGCTAAACCGGCGTTATTTCGTCAGGTAAAACAATCTCTGGCTCTCTGGAGTTTCCAAGCCTCTCGCCTGCCTTTTCAAAAAAATAACTTCATAAAACCCACAACAGGCAGGACGAACAATCTATCTGACTACCTTTAGCATGTCACAATACCAACAAAATCAGAAAAATATAAATAATAAATCTTGATTTATTAAAAGTTATGTTTAAATTTGCTAAGGGGAAACGTAAGATTCCAAATAAAAAACAATGAAAGGTATTTATTTAAATAGAATGCGGGTTATACACAACACATGTGAATATATAAACAAGTTACTTCATACCTCAAACAAAAAAAAAGATGAAATATACACTATTGTTGACGTTTCTCTTCGTTGCGCTATGCGTTAGTTCACAAGAAACACCGACCTGGATCACGCAATTCGAAGAATCCAAAGTTCAACTCATTGACGTCGAAAACTTTTCAAAAGACAAGTTGATAGCCATCAAAAAATATTCGAAAAATTACCGTTTGATCACGATCGATAAATCCAATGGAGACACAACAGAAATACTTAGATTAAAAGGAGGCTACCATTTTCAAACAACACAAGTCGAAGTTGACCATAGCGGAAATGTGATCGTTGCCGGTACGTATAGAAAGGAGATGAGCATTGAAGCTTACCAACGATTGAGCGACAATAATGTTACCAAAACATTTCTGCTTAAATTCAAACCCGGACAGGCAATAGACACCACGAACATCAAGCATTTCAATGCTCTGGAAACCACTCAGCTGGGCATTCTGCCGGGCAATGAGATCGTATTAAGTGGATTCTTTCGCTACAAAGCAAACATAATGGGACAAGCGTTAAAAGCAGGGTTGGACGATGTGTTTATCATGAAACTTACACCGCAACTGGAACTGGACTGGATCAAAAACTATGGATCTGGTGGAGATGAACATGTTACGGCCATGCACATTGCCCAGGATGGAAATATTGTCATTTCTGCAAAGATCAACAGGGATTTCGACCTGGGCGAAGGTCATCACATAAAACTGGAAAAAGGCGTGCTTCATGGTGCCGCTCTTTGGAAAATAGATCCTGCGGGTCGTATAATCTGGCATCATGTATTTGGGGCTTACAGTTTTGGAAAAGTTAACATTGAAGCGATCACTGCTAACAAAAACCACCTTTTTCTCGGTATCTATTCCCAACGTGGCTGCTTGTTTAATCAGGACACAATCCATTCCATGGGAAGAAAAGATGTGTTGATCGCAAAGATTGATCAAAATGGAAAAAACAGTGCTTTGCTCTCTCACATTAAAAGTCCACACGACGTTTTTATTGCCGGGCTCGGCCTTCACAACAACACATTACATCTGGCGGGATCCTTCAAAAAACGGGTTCATATCGGCCATAATCGCTATTACGCCGCTGGAGACACCAATCGTTTAAATCATGACATCTATTATTTTACATTGAATACAAATTCCCTGCAGCATGATTTTCAAGCGATCGGATCGGATAAGTATGAAGATTTACAGACACTCACCGTAGATGATCGCCATGCATATTTCACCGGTAACTTTAACAAGGAATTTTCATGGGGATCTTTTGATTTAAAGAACACGAAATATACCAACGGTGGTTTTATGGCTGCATTACCGTTGGCGCCTTTAGCCGGCAACCCTGACCCAAAGGAAGAACCCGTTCCTGATAATGAACCTGATACCCAGAAATGTCCCGACCCTTCCAGACCAACTATATTATCGATTGATAAGTATACAAATAGTCTGAACGTATTCTGGAGAAAAGTAGATCGTGCCGATCACTATGAGTTGATCGTCTCCGAGAATGTTACCATGACAAAACCGGTGTTCAAATCAATGAAGATAGCCCCCACAGAAGACCCTTCATTTCGCATAAAAAAGCTCCAACCGGATCATAGTTATTATGTGCGGGTCTTTGTGGAGATCAATTGTGAAAACAAGCGCGCGAAATCTATGACAATTGCAGCAAAAACAAAATCTGTGGAAGATGAAGAAGATCCAAATGAGGATCAGGATCAAAACGAAATAACGATCGATTGTCCAACACCTCCTCAACCAGTATTCAGACATATTGAGGCTAAAAACACCGGGTTTATTGCACAGTGGTATTCTGTTCAACGTGCCGCACATTATGAGTTTTATGTGTCTACGCAAGCAAACTTCGCTGATACCATTTTTAGAAATACACAAATCAATGCAACCCTGTCCCCCAAACAAACTGTATCTCAATTACAGAATGAGCGGGCTTACTTTTTCAACGTGATCGTCCAGAATGACTGCGGTAAGCGAAGTCGCTCAAGAACCCGAAAAGTTAAAATACCGTCAAAAGAAGAGTCTCCAACAAATGCCTGTCTCCCTCCCCGGCCAGAGATTACTGATGTACAGGTCAAAAACTATGAATTTACCGCATATTGGAAACCTATTCCTGAAATCAAATACTATGACCTATACGTTTCAAAACATGAAGACTTTTCGGATACGATCTATCAATCGAAACATCTTTATCCCACCCAACAAACCGTTCACACAGTTTCGAATTTGTATCCTAAAAAGAACTACTATTTTAATATCGTGGTCTCGAAGAAATGTGATAATCAAATCGAATACGCCCGGTCATCAACCCGGTCGGTCACTACTACATGCATTGATGATACCATCATTATGGAAAACCTCGATGGAGAAGTACAATTCCAACTCGTCGACTGTGAAGGAAAAGTAAAATGTATGGGAACCCTGGTGAACGATACGGTTTTCCTCATTGGAGAATGTACGGACGATGATCCCGGGACACTGAATATGGGAGAAAAGCCGGAGTCTACACTTCTTGGTCCGATCGACCTCACCTTAACAAGCGAATGTACTGAAGGACAGCGACCCGTTCCGGTCAAAGAACCTGGAAAGCCAACACGATACGAATGTGTCGAATTGCCTGAACCTTATGGACTGGACCACTCTTGTTATGATCTTCCAACGGATGAGGAGCGACTCATCTGCCTCGCCAATGAAGGCGTAAACAAAGTGGAGAAAATTATGGCTAAAATGGATGAGATGCGCAATGAATTGGCCTCCATGGATTATGATGAATCCTCTACTGAAGCAGAGAAACAATCACTTGAAAAAAAGGCAAAATACCTCGTTGAACGATTTGAAGCATTGAAAGATACTTTGGATATCATACGGGAAGACTATGAAAAGCGACTCAATGCCATTACGATCAAAGGGAATATTTCGATCGAAGCCAAAAATCAGGGGACAGGATTTACTATTGGGCCTAACCCCATTGCATATACTGTTCGCTGGAATAAGTATGATGATGCTTTTGAATATTCAGGGCCTCAATTGCTCTTAGAAATGAACGTTTCTAATTTCCCGCGAAAAACAGTTAGAGGTTTTGCAAATAAAATAAAGATAGAAACAACACGTAGCTTCAAAATGGCCGTTCTTGACGAGCACGGGGACACGATCGGAGGCGTGGGCACTCTCTCAGTCTCTCCATGTATTCAGGTAAGAGGAACGATTATCTTCAATCTGGCGGCACTAAATAAATTCGAGAAGATGAGTCATGTTGTATTCTGGGACCCCGGCTATAAATCGTATGACCCAAAATACTGGCGCGAATGTAAGCCCGGTAATCTTGCCTCAAAACACAAAAAAGAACGGTTTGAGCAGGATATCCTTTCCGACATTGACCTGGATGAGATCAGCAACATAGAACTTCATATTTTCCTGAGCCTAACGAATCGATTAAAGAATGTCAACTATTCAGATCCGTTTGAGGCGTATGACCAGGCCATAGCAAGAATGGCACCCGTTTACTTCGAGTTCTATGCAGATCCCCAGTTGACGTTTTCCATTCTTCAGGGTATACGAAGTGAAGTCGCAGGTAAATTTAATAAATACTTCTATCACAATGGAATCAAGATCTATTATGGATATAAGGAATTCAACGCTGAAACCGGGAAGAAAATCAAAGAAGTGCTGGAGTGACGAGTGAATAGTGAAAAGTATCTCCAGATAATAGATACGGCCCTGTCACATACTAAGAACTCGAAGTTCATTACTCACAGTCCAAACTGTTTTGCGAAGATTTAGGGGCCGGCCGCTCATGATCACCTTGAGTCAGTAGACAATTGCAACAGGGCAGGCAATGTTGATCGTTAGATTCATTTTGCCTTATAATTTATTCCGGTTAAGGTTATCCCATTAGAATACCAATAAAATCAGAAACTAAAACACCCCATAGCCTATTATAAGCTTAGACCAAGTTGTGTTTCAACCATCCCTCCTCATAATTTTAAATAACTTTTAATCATAAAATCTTAACATTCGAAATTTTTACATAAATTTGTGAGTGAAGGACTTTGATAAAAAGATTAAAGCCTTATTAACACCTAACGGTAAGCTTAATCCGAAAAATAAAGAGGGTGGAATAGAAAAGTAATGTTTTGTTTTAAAACAAAATATGATTAAAAAATGTTAAAAATAAACCTGTAGGTTGATTTTTATGAATATAGTAACTATATTTGCAAATAGATTATACGCTATTCAATTTGACAATGAGTCTGAAAATGAACTTGCACGAATAGTAAATATGTGGAAAGATGTAGAATATCTTTTCAATTATTTTGATAGCAACAGAGAATATTTTGATAATTCATACTGGAATGGAGTTACTATTGAATATGCAACTGATAAAACCCTTGAACTGCTGGATGATATATACGACACACTAATTAAATGTGCAGCAGATAATACAGAATCAACTTTAGATGCTATATTTTACCCACTAAGTGATAATCTAAACAGCGGACAACTAATTTTAGGAAAAAGCAAATTAAAAAAAGCACAGAACTGGTTAAGATTTTATGCATTAAAAGTAGAACCGAATGTATATGTTATAACCGGAGGTGCAATTAAGTTAACCCATAAGATGCAGGATCATCCTGATACGACTCAGGAATTAATGAAGTTAAATAAATGCCGTGATTTTCTTATTCAAAATGGAATAATAGACCTGGATGGGTTTACTGAAAATAATGAGGATTAAAACTATGTCTAAGAAACTTGATAAAATAAATAGTATTGCCCGGAAAAGTGGGAATAGTATTATTGAAGAAGCAAAAGCTCAAAAACAGAACCGGCAATGGATAAAGAAATCGCGCAAGATTGCCATACACATTCTCAGTGAGATAAAAAGACAAAAGCCGAATAATGGAATGTCTCAGAAAAAGCTTGCTGAAAAAATGGACGTTAGTCCACAGTACATCAATAAAATAGTTAAAGGAGAAGAAAATCTGACATTGGAAACAATATCCAGAATTGAAGAAGTATTGGGGGTTGAATTATTCAATGTTGACCTGCCTCAAAGCAACATGTATGTAGAACCCTATAAATCAGACTATCAGCATATTACTTCTCCCTCAAAGGTACAAGATGGCGATAGAGCAAATTTTGACAATATTATCGATTTTACATCCTATAACGATTCCGATGATGATAAACCCTCAGGAACCTATGGATAAAAAAAAGGATCAACAAATAAATTTCAGGCTTGAACGAGTAACAACTGAGCAATTCTCTATTGACGAGGAGGTCTATGATGAAGCGGGAAGCAAAAGCAAGATTAACTTAAATGTTCGCTTTAATTATGCTTTAAATTCCGAAAGTAAAATTGTTTCTGTTTTTACCGGTTTCAAATTTGAGATGAACGGCGTTTCATTTTTGATCATTGAGGCTGGTGGACATTTTTTAATCAAAGAAGAAGACTGGAATGATATGCTTAGCCCTGAAAACAATAAAATAACTTTGCCAAAAGGCTTTGTGCAGCATATGGCAATGATCACAGTAGGCACAACTCGTGGAATTCTCCATGCAAAAACAGATGGAACAGAATTCAATAGGTTCCTTATCCCAACAATTAACCTTACAGAGATCATCAGAAAAGATGTGGTGCTGGAAGTAAATTAAGGTATTAAGAAAACCTTAGCAATTGAGCTTGCACCTAAGAATATCAGCATTTCTAAATTATCTGTCTTCCTTCAATAGAAGTTGACAAGCAATTATGTGAGAATAATTACAGCACTGATGATAACGATACACAGCTTAGAAGGTGGAATGTAAATCGTTTCCTGAATCAAATGATGGATTTGTTGCATATTCCGGAGCAAGTTGTGCCACTCATACCGGGGGAATTGTGCCAGGCAAAAAACAAGCCCCAGCATAATTTCCGGCACTCCTGCAGTATCCAAGCCTCTCTCCTACTCTTTTTGACAAAAACAAATCTGCCATGCAATATTTTTTCATTACCTTTACAGAACAAATCCAGCAAGGACAAATAACCTGAACTTGAAATGGGTTTTATACTAGCTGTCGTTGACTGCATGCAAGTGTTTCAGAACAAAACAAAAATTGACAAATAAATTCAAATGTAAAAGAATGGATTATCAATAATAATGTTTAATTGATTTTAGGTCACTGCAATTGATAATAGTGTTAAGGAATCGATATAATACTCCCCAAAATTAAGACCATTTGTTAAATTGAAAAATAAATGAGAATTTAGAACCATTAAAAAGGAGTATTATGAAAAAAGCAACAAGAAGAAAATTCACACCGGAGTTTAAGGCAAAAGTAGCCATAGAA
>JAIPBW010000025.1 GCA_021738505.1 Bacteroidales bacterium
GTTCGTTGTTTGTCCGCTAATTTCTCTAATTACACACCAATTAACGCGGATTTAGTATATTCTTATTCGCAAATGTAATTCGTAATTCGTAATTCATAATTCAAGATACGCATCATCACATCATCGCATCATCGCATCACCGCCAACTCGCAGCTTCGCATTTAATCATTCACCTGTGTGTCGAAAAAATTTTCGTTATGGAGGTTTGGAGGTTTCATATGTTTAACTTTTATTAGATCGAATTCGTCAGGTCAAAAGTAATAAAAACCATAATTTAGCAAATTGAAAAATACAGTATTATTGTAACACTGAAAAATACTGCCCGGTCAGAATGGTTACAGAAGTTTAATAAGTTGTCTTTTGTCCTGTTTTCAGACCAAACAGGGACATTCGTTTAAAAACAGATTTTTATGACAATGCGGAAAATATTACTTTTTACAATTAGTATTTGTTTTGCTCTGCAGCTACAATCGCAACAGAAACAAGCCAATCCCTGGTATTATCAGGCGCCCAATGACACCCTGGCTGCTGCCGGTATTGATTCAGCCCAAAAACTATTACGCAATATAGTGCCCGCAGAAATTGTTGTTGCTGTGATTGATGCCGGTGTAGACACGAATCATATTGCTCTGCAGGATCACATCTGGGTAAACAAAGACGAAATACCGGGCAATAATATAGATGATGACAATAATGGATATATAGACGATACTCATGGTTGGAATTTTTTGGGAAATCAAAACGGTGAGAATTTACAGGGAGCTCCCTACGAATTTGTACGGATATATGATACTTTGCAGCACAAATTCAAAACTCCCCGTTACGACTCCATCCCCAAAGGTGAAAATGCACAACTGGATCTTTACAGAGAAGTGTCCGCTGAATATAACAAGCGTGTGAAAGAAATTAATAAACGTTTATCCACTTACAATAAAATTTTAGAAGGCTATAATGAAGCTTCAAAAATACTTAACAAACATATTGACAAAAAGGACTATGATTTAGACGATATCCGTAAAATAGATGCCCAACGCAAAGATGTGGAATGGGCTGTGAATTATTACACCAAACTGGCCGACCGTGGGATCAGCAAACAAAACGTTGAAACAAGAGTAAGAACAGCACAATCGGTTTTAAAAACCAAATTAAATCCGGATTATCATCCACGAAAGATTATTAATGATAATGTAAAAAATATCCGAGACAGCATTTACGGCAACAATGATGTTAATGGGGGAACAGCCTCACACGGAACTGCCGTAGCCGGGATTATCACAACAAACCAGAAATACAAAATTGGATTTAAAGGAATCGCTCCTAAAGTGAAAATTATGCCTGTACGAGCTATTCCCGGTGGAGACGAATGGGACAAAGACGTAGCTTTGGCTATACGATATGCCGTAAATAACGGTGCTGATATTATCAACGGTAGTTTTGGAAAAATGTACAGCCCCAACAAACAAATGGTCGATTCAGCTATCCGCTATGCCGCCAAAAACGATGTGCTGGTTGTATTGGGAGCCGGGAATGACCATAAAAATAATGATCTGAAGCCAAATTATCCCAATAAATTCTATGCCGACTCGGGCATTGCTCCTAATGTTATTTCGGTTGGCGCAACCAATCATAACTCACTTCACAAAATGGTAGCTTCGTTCTCGAATTACGGGAAAAGACACGTTGACATATTTGCTCCGGGGGTAAATATTCAGGCATTAAACACCAGAGACAGAGCACGAAAGATTAGCGGCACAAGCGCTGCATCCCCTGTTGTTACAGGTGTGGCTGCGTTAATCAAAGTGCATTATCCTGCCATAAAAGCCCCGGATTTAAAAACAATCCTGATGGAATCCGTAACAGACTATTCCGGTTTAGACGTAAAAATCCCCGGAAGTTCAGATACATTCAAAGACTTTGACGAAATCTGCACTTCCGGGGGTGTAATCAATGCTTACAAAGCTGTTTCTCTGACTAAGAAGCTCTTTCGCGAAGGCAAGCTTTAAGCTGTTAGTAAATATATTGGTAATCTTTAAAAGAAGAATTATCAATTTTATACCAATTGGGATTACTTCCATTTTCAGCCCATTTATAAAATTTTAAATAGCCTTTGACAATACTGTTTTTCTCAATCATATAATCAAAACTATCATAAAAGCTTAATGCCCAGGGATAATTATCTTCCGTTTCATAGGACTTAGCAAAGACCTTGCTGTTTTGAGCTTGCTGGATTGAATTATAAACTGAATTATCCGTATCATCGTCATTGGTATTAAAATAACTCAGATCAGCTAGATCCGTAGGGGTTTGTCCCGGCAGATGAACTTCTCTCCCGCGGCCTTCGCCAGACACATTGGCAATCAGATACGGATTAAAACTCCATATACTCAAATCCCAGGTCGAAACGGGCGATCCGCCGGCGGGTTGTCCATTTTGCATAAATTCCATAGAAACCTGAAGCGTTTCAGGTTGCACATATGTCATACTGTGATCAACATTAATACCGGTTCCTCCACCCGGATGTTGCAAGACATCATAAATATCATCAAAAACCACAACATTCAGGTTGGTTTGATTAGCCTCAGTACCGTTGGCAGCAATGTTAAATACCGGATCATTTACCTGATATCCCGTAACATTATGCACATCATTAGGATCCAGGAAAGGAAATTCAATTGCAAACCCATTATGATAGCCTGCACCTGCAGCCCGAACCACGATCTCCGCATTGACCTCAACTACATAATCATTGGCATTGGTAACAGTTTCGAATTGATAATCCAATACCATATCATTAAAATCATAATCTCCTTTCGAAGGCCATAAGTCCTCATAAGCCAATGTTCCATATCCTGATGCAGGATGATAATTTATGAAGGCTTTGTTTGGGTCATTCGGAAAATCATCTTTGTTATTTTTAATTCCGTCACCATCCGAGTCATTGCCTTTTTTATCTTGTCCCTGTGTGGACGGATCAAACGGGTTGTAATCCATTACCTTAAGCTTTCCGGCATCGGCATAAGAAGGTATAACAACTGGGTAATTGTCACGGATAGCCGGACCTTTATAATAAAGGCGTTCATCATCAACAATGTAAATTGCAGAACTGTCTAATTCCCGGTCTTTTGGAAGATTAACAGTGGTTTCACTTGTGGTTTTCCAGTCAAAATCGTCAGATACATTAATATCTTCCATTTTTTCAGGTGTCATGTTGACCTGGTTATCATCTTTGTTACAGGCTGCAAATAAAACACCTATGGCGAGTAAAAGTAATCCAAATTTTTTCATGATCTTTTTTGTTTTCTTAGTTGTTAAAAACTTCCAATTTCTCTAGTTATAACTGCATCATAACTCTAACACTTAGTAAGTTCAGGGTCAAATATCATACCACAGATAAACTCTATTGGTAGTCAGCAGGTTAATAAGAATCCCAAACCCCAATATATTCCCATTTATAGAACATATTCCCAAGTCAATATTTGATTCCTATACTGTTTTTATAATCTATCTTTATCTTAAATTTTCCACAAAGATACGAGGCAAAAAAGTAAATGTCAAAAAAAAAGCGGGACTCTTTTGCCAGAGTCCCGCCACGTCAATCAAAATTAAATGTAATTAAACCAAGCTATATATGCGTGTATTAAACAACGCCTTGATCAAGCATTGCATTAGCTACCTTAAGGAAGCCTGCAACGTTAGCACCTTTAGGATAGTTTACAAAACCATCTTCTTCAGTACCATTTTCAACACAAGCCGTGTGGATATCCGACATAATTTGCTGCAAGCGAGCATCTACTTCTTCGCGGCTCCAACCAAGCTTCATTGAATTCTGTGTCATCTCCAGACCGGAAACGGCAACACCACCTGCATTAGCAGCTTTTCCGGGTCCATAGAGAATTTTGTTTTCCATGAAAACATCAATAGCTTCCGGCGTACAAGGCATGTTAGCACCTTCGGAAACGCAGGAAACACCATTCTTAACAAGAGTTTCAGCATCTTCTTTATTCAACTCGTTTTGAGTAGCACATGGAATAGCAATATCCATTTTTACTTCCCATGGATGTTTACCTTCAACAAATTTAGCATTCGTAAATTCGTAAGAATACGGTTTCACGATATCCTGGTTGGAAGCACGCAACTCGAGTAAGAAATCAATTTTTTCATCATCAAGACCATCAGGATCATAAATATAACCATCAGGACCTGAAATGGTAACAACTTTACCACCGAGTTCGGTAACTTTCTGAGCAGCGCCCCAGGCAACATTACCAAAACCGGAAAGGCCAACGACTTTACCTTCAAAGGTTTCTCCTTTAGTCTTCAGCATTTCCTGAGCAAAATATGTTACACCAAAACCGGTTGCTTCCGGACGGATCAAAGAACCACCCCAGTTCACACCTTTACCGGTAAGTGTACCCACGTGCTCACGTGCAAGTTTCTTATACATTCCATAAAGGAATCCGATTTCACGTCCGCCAACACCAATATCACCGGCCGGAATGTCTGTATCAGGACCGATTAGTTTCCATAACTCAAGCATGTATGCCTGGCAGAAACGCATAATTTCGTTGTCGGATTTGCCTTTAGGGTTAAAGTCTGATCCACCTTTACCACCACCTAATGGAAGTGTTGTTAAAGAGTTTTTGAAAATCTGCTCAAAACCAAGGAATTTAAGAATACTTAAGTTCACACTCGGGTGAAAGCGAAGTCCGCCTTTATAAGGTCCGATTGCATTATTAAATTGAACACGGAAACCACGGTTAACGTGAACTTTATTGTTGTCATCAACCCAGGATACCTTAAATGTTAAAACGCGGTCCGGATCAATCAAACGCTCAATGATACCTGCTTCTTCAAATTGTGGATTCTCACTTACTGTATCTTCTAAAGATTCCAATACTTCATGTACTGCCTGTAGATATTCTACTTCACCCGGATTTTTCTTTTCCAGGTCTGCCATAATTTTTTCCAATTGCATAATTCTATGTTTTTTTTGTGAATTAATAGAATATAAATATTATTTCTTCACGGACAAAAGTAGAGTATTCTCAATTCCCCCACATAATTTTTCATTATTATTTTCAATATTTTGAATTGATATTTTCTAACACCACTATTGATATATATCAACCTTTGGGTTGTTATTCAACAATTCCCTAAAAATTTATATTTTAGCAGCGTAATTTCAGACCTCATGAATAAAGAAGAAAACAAAATAAATCATCTGATCAATAACCTTAATGAAAGGAATAAGGAGTTAAATTGTCTATATCGTATCGATGACCTTCTCAAAAATGCGGATCAACCCATTAATGATGCGTTAAAAGAGCTCACCCGGATCATACCCTCCGGATTCCGTTATTCGGATATCTGTGCCGTGAAAATTACGTATGACGGATATGAAGTTCAATCCGACAACTACGTTAATACGGCGCTGAAGATGCAAACTCCCCTTTGGGTAGAAGATAAAAATGCAGGAAATATTACAATTATTTATGTGAAGCCTGTAAAATCCGAAAAGGGCATTTTTTTATCCCAGGAGTATAAATTATTATCGACTATAGCAGAAAAGATCGGTAGCTTTATTTTATATAAAAACTTAAAAGCTTCCCTGAATAAATTAGAACAAGATAAAAAGACCCAACAACCCGGTAAACCGGCTAAAGAAGATGAACTTATCGACTGGTTGAAAGGGTATCATTTGAATGATTCCGAAATAGACCAGATATTGCAATTTAAAGTTAACTTTAACAAGGGAGAAACAATCTGTAAGCAGGGAGCGATCACTTCATACGTAATGATCCTGTCGGAAGGCCTCACTAAAAATTATCTGGAAGGATCTCAAGACAAAGGATTTAACTTCAAAATTGTTACACCATTTGACTTCATTGGTTTAACAGCGTTGTATGGAAATAACCAATATCTTTTTTCGGGCACAGCGCTTACTTCGTCTACATTATACATGATTGAAAAGCAGGTATTAAAAGACATTATCGCCAACAACCCGGATTTTACAGCAAAATTAATGGAATGGTACAGCAAAACGACAGAATATCATCTTAAGCGGCTATCTTGCATCGCAAACAAACAATCTTTAGGACGCATTTCGGAGATTTTACTTTACCTGAAAGAAGACGTTTTCCAATCCGATTTAATCCCCTCTTCCATCACACGCAAAGATGTAGCCGGACTAGCAGGCATGACAACCGAAAGCGCAGTGCGCATGCTATCGGAACTTAAAAAAGACAACATTATTAAAGTAACAAACCGCGGTATTTCCATCCTCGATGAGCAATTACTCAAAACATTGAGCATAGCAGGATAACCATACTTTCCACAGCTATCCTGCTCCCCCTTTTTATTAAAATGAATGACTAATACCGATACTAAAGGTCCTGCCCGGATTCATCAAAGTATAGATTTGATCTGAGGCTTTATATGATTTGTAGACACTTTTATTTTGGCTGTTTAGAACGTTGGAGATCTTGAAGTCAAGTTTCGTATTTCCTTCTTTTCCTAAAGTTTTTTTTACACTGACATTCAACCCATGATACGGTTTTTGATAGACATCCGGGAAAAGTCCTCCACCCACTATTTTTAATGTAGGTCCTTTCACATTGTAAAAAGCACCGGCATCCAGTCCCAATTCCTTATTACCATAGGTAATGCCTGCGTTCAACACATAAGGAGACTGTCCGGCCATCTGGCGATAATCTTTTATATCCTGTCCTTCTTTTTCAAATGTTTTGCGGGCATTGAATTCGGCATCGGTCATATCTACACGGGACTCAACAAGAGTAAGGTTTCCGCTCACATTAAACCGGCTCATGAAATCTGAAATAAAATCCAGGTCTTTTCTAAACTCAAACTCAACGCCATACAGAAATCCATTGCCCACGTTCCTGGGTTGATATTCTGTACTTGTTTGTTGTTCGGGAATACGAACTAGCTCAATTGGATTGTCAAATTGTTTATAAAAAGTACTGACAGAAACCAACTGCCCTTTTTTCATATAAAATTCCCAACGGAGGTCAAAGTTGTTAATTCTGGTTTCGGTTAATTCACCATCCCAGCCTGAATAAGTAAATAAACTCCCGTTAAATATGCGGTTTGAAATGGGATCAAGGATTTGGGCGAAAGACAGTTCTTTAAAAGAAGGCCTGGCTATCGTACGGGCATAGGCAAACCGGATTTTTTGCATGCTGCTGAATTCATAAATAAGGTTAAGGGAAGGAAATAAATCCAGCGATTCAAGTACTTTTTCGTTGTCGAGGTTACGGCCATTTTCTGTATCTCCGCTGGCATATTGCTGGTCACGTCCGGTGTGGCGTTGCACATAATTCTCCGCCCTCAGACCGGTAATGGCTTTTAGACTCCGCAAAATTTCGAATTCATTCAGCGCATAAAAGGCAGTATTATGTACATTTGATGAATAGGCATTGGGATTAGGATCACTGTTGCCCGACTGATAATATAAGCTATTAGGCTTATTGGGATAAATATTTTCATCATCCAAAACATTGGATGGATCGGGGTCTGACCAGGATTGCCCGCCAAAGAATTGCATATCATAAAACAGTATTTCATAATCTCTTTGTTTATAGGTATGGCTAAAGCCAAACTTAAACTGAGCATTTTCTCCGTTAAATTTATAATTGCGTGTAACATCCATTTTAGATGTTACATTAACCTCATCCAGGTCGCGCCATATACGGGAAGGATTCCCTCCGGCCCCGGCATTAAAGCTCGTATCTAATTCAGTGTAAGTAAATGCAGTTTTTCGTATGTCCGGATCATCCGAGTCGGAAAAAGTCGGTGAAACGCGCCATTCTATTTCCCAGTCCGGATTAGCAAGGATATGTTTCCCGTTAAGCAAAATATTAGTCAATGAACGCTGATTGTATTCCAGGTTATCCGATTCAGCCACATACCCTGACTGCCCGACAGCCTGCCGGTCATTATTAATAAGAAACCGCCCGGCTCTGCTGATACCATTTTGCAAATGCATCGCTGTTAACCGGATTTTTGATTTTTTATTTTTATAAGCTAAACCACCCAGCAATCCCATTCGCACATTGTGTTCTCCCAATTCTCCTTTTCGGGTAGTCGCCACACGCATTTCATATTTTTCCGGTTCAATGTATCGTTGGTACTCTCCATAAAACACATCATCATAGTATTTAAAGGCAGATTTATAAGAAAGCGAAAAGATATACCCCAGCTTCCCCGGCGATTCTTGCTCATCCTCTGCCTTCAGGTCTATTTGATTTCCCAGCGAAATTCCGAAATCCGTATCCATAAAACTGTTTTGGCGGGTGGCCCCTAAAACAGGTTCAAAAGATTTGATAAAGTCTACCACTTCCGCTGTAGATGCTCCGCTTATCGGTGTGGGGATATTATTTTGTTTTGCTCGCTCAGGTAAAGCTCGTGTTCCGTCATCAAATCCAAGAAAATCAGTATTGCCGCCATCATAGGTCAAATAATCTGAGTTAAAATGCATACCCGGATTGTAGGAAAAACCTGCAGAAACAGTTAATTGTTTCTTATCCGGAAAATCTTTGGTTTCAATATTTAATAATCCTCCTGTAAAATCAGCCGGCAAATCAGCCGTGAAATTTTTCTTAACGG
Source organism: Bacteroidales bacterium (assembly GCA_021738505.1). GTDB lineage: Bacteria > Bacteroidota > Bacteroidia > Bacteroidales > PWNQ01 > PWNQ01. The sequence goes on from JAIPBW010000025.1 coordinate 8,626, forward strand.
TCATATTCGATATTAATCCTGAAGGAAAAATATCCATTTGCAGGGTGTTCCGGTCAGGGTCAAGCCCCGGAATATCCACATGGTTCAACATACTTTTGGAATAGCGGTCGCCAAGGCCTCGCACATAAAAATACTTCCCTCCTTCCACGGAAACACCGGTAACCCGTTTAACAGCTTCGGCAGCTGTGCCGTCTCCAATTAGTTCCATCTTCTGAGAAGACACTCCGTCCATTATAGCACTGGACTTTCTTTTGATTGTAGTCAATGCAGACTCTGAAGACCGCACAATATCGGCTGTAACGACTACAGCATCCAATTCTTCCGTACTACTCTTTAGTCGTATGCTCTGAAGGCTGTTCACTTCGCCTGCTTTGACTTTTATATCCTCAATTATCATGGGTTGATAACTGATGTAAGATAATTTCAAATCATACGACCCTTCCTCCACATTCAAAGAAAATTTACCGTCTAAATCTGTAATTGCTCCTTTTGTTGTTCCTTTGATCAATACAGTAACTCCTACAAGAGACTCCCCGCTTTTATCATCAAAGACCTTCCCCCGGATTGTTCCTTTCTGTGCATATCCCATTACAGTTAAAAGGACTAGCAACGTCATCATTAAATTTCTCATAATGCTGATTTTATAAAAATACAGAAACAGACTCAAAGATTTCGCTTTAAGCCTGTTTGCTGAATGTGTTATTTGACAACTATTTATACCTGACAAATACTCTGATATTATTGACTTTCGTTTTTATAAATTGGATAATTCACCGTACTGGAATGCCCATGTCCAGTTAAAGACAGTGATGTCAGTAAAATCTTGCTTTCCTTCTTTAACGCCTGCTGGAACAGTTCCTCCGGTAATATAGTCTGATAAATTTCCGGAAGGTATGTCCAGATAAACCTCATCAAAGGTAACATCAGGAGCATCTTCAGGAGCAATATCAATAACCTGTCCTTGTTTAATATTGCGGATGGAGATATTTTTAAGATCGGTTATCGTATTCGCATCATAATCTATTAAATGACCGGATGAACGACTGTCACTATTAGCAACAACAATTCCGTTTTTGATTGTATAACCATCTTCGTAAGTTCCTTCTGGTCCGTCTAACTCGAAGTTATGACCGTCCGGCGTGATGATAACAAAATTATCCACTGATCCACCCCAGGATTGGTCGGCATCAAGAGCATCGTCATATACGTTCCAGCTAACAACATTTTTTACATTGACTGTTCCGCCAAACCATTCGATCCCATCATCCTGGTTGGCAACAACTTCTATATTTTCTGCTACTGTACCATTACCAACGCCACCAAAAGTAAGACCGTTGATCTCGTTTCCGGCACCAATATTAGAACCTCCGTGGCGAATAGAAATATACTTTAATTTACCGGAGTTATCAGCGGCATCATTTCCACCATACAATCCATTAGGATCGGAAGTCGGAATACCCTCAATCTGGACTTCCGTCACATCACCGCCATCGTTAGAAGCTGAGATAGGTGCTGATCCAAGGACAATAACACCACCCCATAATCCATCAATATCAGGATCAAGATTAGGACTGCCAAAATTGCCGTCGGCAACATCTTGTGGTGTAATCTCATCGGCTACGGAAGTAAAAATAATCGGAGCATTTGGAGTACCTTCTGCCATTAACTTAGCTCCTCTGGCAATAAGCAAAGCTGTGGAATTTGATCCGGTTCCTGCTTCCCCTTTGATAATTGTGCCGGGCTCGATTGTCAATGTTGCTCCGGACTCCACAGAAATACGACCACCTAACTGATATACCTTATCGCTCGTCCAGGTTGTGTTTTCTGTAATATTTGAGCCGATTACTTCATTTCCTGTAGACTGATTATTATCATTATTGTTATCATCGTCATCTTTATCGCAGGATGTAAAGGCAACAGATAAGCTTACAAAGAACATAAATGCAAGCATTGAACGAAATCTCATTTGAATGTTTTTCATTTCTTTTCCCATTTTTTTTATAAGTTTGAAGAATTGATTGATTTTGTAATTTTCTTTTGATTTCTGATTGCAAATCAACCCCTGTTATCGAACCTGAATATTAAATGGGCATTACCTTTATATTAACTATCGAAAAACTGTTTTTACATTAATTTAACATTACATTGAGGTAACCTTGTGTTAACGTTAATTTAATATTGAAAATCGTTGGTAGAAATTTACGAATGAATATTTTTGCACCCAATAGTATAAAAGAAATGTTCATCTTTATTTAACCAAAAACCATGGAAACCTTTTTTATTGTTCTTGTTGGCATACTCTTTCTATTAGCAATTTCCGACTTAGTAGTAGGAGTAAGTAATGATGCTGTAAACTTTTTAAATTCAGCCATTGGGGCAAAAGTTGCTCCCTTTCGTGTAATCATGATAATTGCCGCCATAGGTGTATTGGTTGGGGCAACATTTTCGGGCGGTATGATGGAGGTCGCACGTAAAGGGATCTTTCATCCCGAGTTTTTCACATTTCAGGAAATCATGTTTCTCTTCCTGGCCGTAATGATAACAGATGTCATCTTGCTGGATGTTTATAATACATTAGGCCTTCCCACTTCAACCACAGTTTCTATTGTATTTGAGTTATTAGGTGCGGCCGTAGGACTAAGCTTGTTAAAAGTAATGCACAGTCCTGAAATCACAAGTATTAGTCATTATATTAATTCAGATAAAGCACTACAGATTATCTTCGGAATATTACTCTCGGTGGTGGTTGCTTTTGCCATAGGGGCTCTTGTGCAATATATTACCCGGCTGATCTTTTCATTTAATTTTGAGCGAAAGTTAAAATATTTAGGAGGTATTTTTGGAGGCATCGCCATTACAGCCATCACCTATTTTATTCTGATTAAAGGAGTAAAAGGAGCTACCTTTATGAATGAAGCCACAAAAGAATATATTACCTCAAACGCACTCACCATCATTGGCGCTAGTTTTGTTTTTTGGACCATCATAACCCAATTACTGCATAGTCTCTTCAAGGTAGATATTTTAAAGTTTATTGTTTTGATTGGAACGTTTGCCTTAGCCATGGCATTTGCCGGTAACGATTTAGTAAACTTTATCGGTGTTCCGCTGGCCGGACTAGCTTCATTTAAAGCCTTTATTGCAGCACCGGGGCAGGATGCAACCCAGGTTATGATGGACGCTCTGGCAGGACCGGTTAAAACAAGTACGATCTTTTTGGTCGGTGCCGGTATTATTATGGTTATTACGCTATGGACATCCAAAAAAGCGCGTTCCGTAGTAAACACCTCCATTGACCTTAGCCGCCAGAATGAAGGAACCGAACGCTTTGGCTCCAGTGGATTTTCCAGAGTTATTGTACGAAGAGCAATTGTTTTTGGAAATACCGTGAAAAATGTACTACCCTCAACTACACGAAAATATATCAACCAACAATTTGACGCCTCTAAAGCGAATGAAGAAAACGACAAAAGCGGCGTTTCTTTTGATAAGATAAGAGCTGCCGTTAATCTGATCGTAGCTTCTATTCTCATCTCTTTTGCAACCTCATTAAAGCTTCCGTTATCTACTACTTACGTAACTTTTATGGTCGCTATGGGAACTTCCTTGGCCGATAGAGCCTGGGGTCGTGAAAGTGCCGTATACCGGATTACCGGTGTGCTTTCCGTCATCGGAGGCTGGTTCCTTACCGCTTTGTCTGCTTTTACTGTGGCTTTTATTGTCGTGAATTTTATCAGTTGGGGCGAGGTTTATGCAATAGCTGTTATGGTAATTATTGCCATAACAATGATTATCCGTACGCATAAAATACATAATAAAAGAACAGAAGCATCGGAAAAGAAAAAACAAAAGGAATTGGCTCTGGTTGACAATGCCAGCGTAATGAAAAGCTGCTCGGTGAAAACCAAAGAAATTGTCGAAAGTATTAATCAAAATTACAGGGAAATTATTAATGCCCTTTATAAAGAAGACCGCAAAAATGCGAAATCTGCTTTAAAGTCTATTCGTCAATTAAATAAAGATCTGAAAGAAGAGCAAAATAACCTGGGAACCACAATTGTTAAACTTCAGGAAGAAGGAGCAGAAACCTCACATTATTATGTACAGGCTATCGGTTATCTCAGGGAAATTGGCCACTGCCTGCATTATATGGCAGAGCCCTCTTTCGACCATATTGACAATATGCATAAAGGCCTTTCAGACGCACAAAAAGAAGAACTTGATAAAATCCAGAAACTACTTTATGAATTATTGAATTTAGCTTCTGAAATTATTCAAGAAAACACCTTTGTGAAAATTGATAACTTAATAGAAACTCAAAATAAATTGTTATCACAGCTCAAACAAGCCCGTAAAGACCAAATCAAACGAATCAAACATAAAGATACCGGGAAAAAGAATTCCATGTTATATCTGAATATACTTCAGGAAACAAAGAACTTATCTTTATTTTCCGTTAACCTGATTAAAGCGCATCGCGATTTCGTTATTTATAACGACAGTGAGCATTTCTAAACATTCCTGGTTTAATCTATAAATGATTTAAAGCAGCAAATAGCTTCACAAGAATAATTTGAGCTCCGAAACTTTCGGAGCTCTTTTTTCTAAATAAGTCTTTATTATATAAGTTGTTCTGTTTTGCACGTCCTATTTGCGGGGGAACCCCTTAACTTTAGCCATCTTCTTGTGTGTTTAAGGCAAGCATGGAGGTTTCATATACACGAAGTCATATACCTTCAGTAATTAAAGTTGGGGTAACTTGCCGTATTAACGAAAAATATTTGTATCTTACAGCAATTGAAAAATACAAATCAGCTGACCAACAATTACATATATTCGTCTATTAACAAGGATTTATAAAAATCCGCAAGCGAAACAAAATTATTATTAGGGAAATACTTGAAAACAGGAGTCTGTTTTTTTTACATTTGACCCAAGTTAAATAATTTGTCCCCCCTGTAAATTCATTTGTATTAACGAACATATTAACTCATGAAGAAATCCAAAAAACATATTTTAGTTGTTGACGATGAAATTACAATCCGCACTTTATTAGTAAATATTATCGGGCAGGAATATGAAGTTACGGCTAAAGAAAATGGCTTGCAAGCTTTAAATTGGATACAAGTTGGTAATATCCCGGATTTAATTATTGCCGATATCAAGATGCCGGAACTGGATGGTTATCAACTCGTAAAAAATATTCGCAGCAGTGGCCTTTATAGCGACATTCCTTTACTTATGCTTTCCGGATCAGAAGATTCAAAAACACGCATCAGTTTTTACAAATTAAGGGTTCGCAATTTTATTGTTAAACCATTTAATCCGGAAGAGTTGATGGTATTGGTTAAATTAATACTTGATGATCTGAATGAACTGGATGAAACTCAAACTTAATTTATTTTGAATATGCCGGCTAAAATGAAACGAACCTTCTAATGCCAGGCATCCACAACAAAAGAACAATAAAGAAGTATTAAAATTATACCCATGGAAGAACAATTACTCAGGATTCTTTATATTGGTAATGACAGTAATGTAGAAAAACTATTTTCAGCAAATGAAAAAGTAAAAGAATTCATCACAAAAAACAATGCTTTACTTGCATATAATTGGCTAACAGACAATACACCTGATGCCATATTATGTGAACTTAATATCCCCGGAAGCAACGGATTTGACATTTCTGATTATATTAAAAAAAAATTACAACTCCATACTACTCCTATTATACTTCTTCACCACGAAAAAGATGACCGGATACAAAAAAAAGCCATTAGCAAAGATATTGACGACCTGTACTTTAAACCACTAAACGTCAGCAAGATACTTAAAAGAATAGAATTGTTAATACAGTTCAGAAACCTGCAGGAAAAGACAAAAAACAAAAAAGAACCGAAGAGCACACTACCCAAAATACCACTTCCAAAACGTATCTTTGATATTATTACAGCAGGCACAGCATTAATTATCCTGTCTCCGCTATTGATATTGGTTATCATAGCCATCAAATTAGAGTCCAAAGGGAGTTTCTATTACACTTCCAAGCGGGTAGGAACAGGATACAAAATTTTCGATTTCTACAAGTTTCGTTCGATGTTTAAAGATGCAGACCAACGTTTAAAGGAATTCAGCCATCTTAATCAGTATTCCAAAAAACAAAATGAAACTAACGGAAAAGCCAAAGAAGAAACCTATCAACCTACTGTGAGTGATACTTACTGCCCGGATTGTGAAAAATCAGGCCAACCGTGCTCCCCTATATTGATTATTGATAAAAAAACCATTTGTGAAAAACAATACCTAAAGAAAAAGCGAGAAGAAGAGGATTCCACATTTATAAAAATCGAAAACGATCCCCGGATCACAAAAGTGGGCAATTTTATCAGAAACACATCCATCGATGAATTACCTCAGCTTGTCAACGTTCTTAAAGGCGATATGTCTATAGTAGGAAACCGGCCACTTCCGCTTTATGAGGCGGAACAGCTAACCTCCGACCTATGGTCTAAGCGCTTTTTAGCTCCGGCAGGAATTACGGGCCTTTGGCAAATCGAACTCAGAGGAAGAAAAGGAGATATGTCAGAAGAAGAAAGGAAACAATTAGATAACTCTTATGCGGATAATTACTCCTTCTGGGGAGACATCAAAATTATTTTGAAAACCATACCTGCTCTTTTGCAGGAAGATAAAGTCTGAAACAACTTAAATTTCATTTCGTATTAGAATAAATATCTAAAGCTTAGCTTAAACCAATATAGTGAGAAGAAAAAACTTAAATCAATGATAAAAAAACATAGCATACTACTTTTGTTTATCTTACCTTTCAGCCTAATAATCAACGCTCAGAATACTGACACAACTGAAAAAAACATAGATTATTCTTATGTAAACCTTACCGAAGAAGGCATTGAAAATCACCTGCCACCTTTGCAAACCCTTATTGATTCGGCAATTAGCAACTCTCCCCTCTTAAAATATAAAAATTCTGCGGAAGTCATTTCCGCTTTAAATACGAAATCAGTCCGCAAAGAATGGAGCAAATACATCGGGGTTATTTCCGATGTAAAATACGGATTGTTTGACAATTTGGTCTTAGGCCAGGATGATGACGGGAATTTAAATACAGGGCTTGTAAGTACAACACAACAAACAAGATACTCCGCCGGTATCTACCTTAAACTTCCCCTACAGGAACTTATCGACCGCCGAAATAAAATAAAGATCGCCGAGGAAGAAGAAAAAATGGCTGAGTATGAATATCAACAAGAAAAAAAGGAACTTCGTAAACTTGTCATACAACAATATAATGACTTACTGCTTTATCAAAAATTATTAAAAATTAAAAATGATTATGTCCAGGATGTACTAATCCAAAAACAAATGGCAGAAAAACAGTTTAAAGATAACGAAATAGATATCTCGGAACTCACACGGTTAAGTTCCATGCATTCCAAAGCGCTTTCCGAATATGAGTCAGCAAAAGCAGATTTTAATAATGCTTATATGATGCTTCAGGAAATTGTTGGAATGAAGTTTAAACTTAAAATACGCAAGCAGCAATGACAATAATTCAGTTTTTCCGGTTAATAAGAAAACACCTGCTGATCATTATAGGAGCTCCTTTGCTTTTGGCAATCCTGGTTTATATCTTTACTGCCAACCAACCAAAAGTATATGAGTCTAAAGCTACTTTCTATACAGGTCTGGCAAGCGGTTATAATGTAGGTAGCGATATCTCATCAAAAGTAGATTACAATGCAACCAAAATTGCTTTTGATAATTTTATCAGCATCATGAACTCCAGAAACGTAAAAGAGGAAGTTGCATTGAAACTTTTTGCTACTCATTTAATGCTGGATGAATATGATCCCCGCTTAATTTCTCAAAAAAACTTCCGGGAGTTTCAAAAAAAAGTACCAGATAAAATTAAAGAACTTGTCGTTGAAAATGATTTGCAAGCCACGATAGAGAACTTAAAAGAACACAAAAAACCGGAAGACGGGAATTTTATTTATGAACTGCTTAATTATGTGCACCCCCATTATTCTGTGAAAGCCATAAGCAAAGTCAAAGCCGAAAGAGTTAATAACAGCGATTTGGTAGAACTCACTTACGAATCTGATGACCCCGGGATTTGTCGGTTAACTCTAAAAATTCTTGCCCATTCGTTCACGGACAACTACAAATCCATTAAAGCCAACCGCACGGATGAAGTGATCTCATATTTTGAACGACAACTGGAAAAAGCTGCCGAAAAATTAAAAGAAGCCGAACAGGAACTGTTGGAATTTAATCAGGAAAACAACATTATAAATTATTACGAACAGACTAAGTTTATTGCCGATCAGAAAGAAAAGCTTGACGTTGAAATACAACGCGTTAACATGGAACGCGCTGCTGCAAAGGCTTCCATAAAACGTATTGAAGCACAACTCCCCTCCACCAGCCAGATACAATTGAACAGCAAATCAATAATAAATCTGAGAGACAGCCTTTCAAAAGTTAAAGAGCGTATAGCATTGCTGGAAACAACTACATCTGGTGATAGTGTTAATATTGCAGAGCTGAGTAGATATCAGCAAAAACGAGATGAAATTATCGATAAATTAAGTATCCGGATAAACGAACTTCATGCTTTGGGCAGAAGCAAGGAAGGCATTGACAGAGAAGAGGTATTATCGGCCTGGCTGGAAAAAGTAATTGAATTCGAGGGCATCAAAGGAAAACTCAAAGTTCTGGAAAATCGAAAAGAAGAGTTTTTAGACCGCTACAAAACCTTTGCCCCACTCGGAGCTACATTAAAAAGAATAGAAAGACATATCAGTGTCTCCGAGAGAGAATATCTGTCTATACTTAAAAGCCTGGGGCAAGCCCGGCTCAAAGAACAAAACATAAAGCTACAAAGTGATATCAAACTTGTCTCCGAACCTTATTTCCCCATTAATCCCGAACCTTCCAGAAGGAAGTTATTGGTTCTGGCAGCTGCTGTTGTCGGATTTGTTCTGGTACTTTTTATCATCTTTTTGATGGAATATTTTGATGCCACACTTCGATATCCCGAACGCGCTGAGCGTAAAACAGGATTAAATGTTGCTTCCGTATTTCCCCGGCTATCGGCAAACTCAAAAACACTAAACTTTAATTTCGTTAAAGATCGATTGATATCCATACTTTATTCCCATATCAATGAAACCTCGTTCTACAATACAAACAAGCAACCCCCGGCGATCCTGTTGTTTTACAGCAACCACACGCAAGAAGGCAAAACCACCATTTTACACCGGTTAGCCGAAAAAATTAAAGAGCATAACCAAAACTATATATTACTGAATCATCAGGATGAAGATTCAACAACCACTTCTCATAGTGCTATATCGAACGAATATTTTTTCAGTAGAGATCAGTTTGCCAATATCACTACAAAAGAAGAATTTGTTGAGCATGTCACTAAGGAGCTCAGTAAAACACCAGAATTTATCATAATAGAACCAGGAGCAATCATCCCTGAGGAATATCCTCTGAAGCTTTTAAAATGGGTAGACACAAGCTATTGCGTTGCCCGGGCCAATAGGTTATGGTCTGATGCCGACCGCAATGCACTGAAGCACATAGAACGGTTGTTGCCACAAAAGCCCCACCTGATCCTTAATGGAGCAGAGCTGGATGCCGTTGAATCCATTCTGGGTGAAGTACCGAAAAAGCGAAGCAAAGCTTTAATGATGTTAAAAAAGGGATTAAAACTACAGTTTTATTCCCAAAGTAAAATCCAATAGTATTTTGTTAAAAACGATCCATAAATTATTTAAAGACAAAAACTTTCAAAGCCTTTCAGGGAATACAATATTTGCTTCTCTGGGATTTATCAGTTTTGTCATATTAACACGTACATTTCCCAAAGAAGTTTTTGGTGAATGGGTTTTGTATGTTACTGCTTCCGTATTTATTGAGATGTTCCGGTTTGGGCTTACAAAAACAGCTATGGTCAGATACCTTTCCGGAGCAGACCGGGAAGAACAAAAAATGCTCAAAGGAGCAAATTATATTATTGGATTATCAATTACAGTTATCATTGCCGTCGTTTTGATATCTTCTAATCTTTTATTTGGAAGCGTTATCAAAGATAGTGGATATAGCTTGTTTTTTCAGTGGTATCCGCTTCTTGCATTTATGAACCTGCCCTACAATAATGGAATAACCATTTTGCAGGCCAATCAAAAGTTTGACAAAATACTATATGTCAAAACGTTCAACATCGGAAGTTTTGTTCTTTTCCTGGCATTAAATTTATTTTTCTTTAAGATGGGCGTTTTAAGCATCGTTATTGCCCATTTAATCGTAAACACTGTCTCATCATTGATTGTGATGTTTTTGGGCTGGGATGGGATTAAGTATATCCCCAAATCGACTAAACGTCATACTTCTAAGATCCTTGATTTCGGGAAATATGCCACAGGAACCCTTATCGGGTCCAATCTTTTAAAGAGTGCCGACACTTTCATTATAGGGCTTAGTCCGGTTTTAGGTGCTGCCGGCGTTGCCATGTATAGCGTACCGTTAAAGCTAACAGAAGTTCTGGCGATCCCTTTAAAAAGTTTTTCTGCAACAGCCTTTCCCAAAATGTCAAAAGCAGCCATTGAAGAAAAATACGACGAAGTCAGACGGATATTTTATACCTACAGTGGTGCCATCACCTATTTGTTTATTGGTATTGCTATCATAGGGATAATCTTTGCAAAACAATTTGTAATCATTTTAGGAGGACAGGAATATGCTGAAACAGCAAACATTTTCCGTGTTTTTTGTATTTATGGGCTTTTCCTCCCCCTCGACCGCTTCACGGGCACTGCTCTGGATAGCTTAAACAGACCGAAGAAAAATCTTCAAAAGGTTTTAATCATGACGGCTGCCAACATTATAGGTGACCTAATCGCTATTTTTGTTGCTGTTCGTATTTATCCTGATATTACAAACTTACAAATCCTGATGTTGGTAGCTACGGTAACCATTATCATGACGATTATCGGGCAATTGACAGGATTTATATTTTTGAAACGGGAATTACCCATTCGCTATTTCCACGTTTTCAGACACGGCCGAAACTTTTTCACTACAGATATTCACAAATTTTTCAAATAACCATGAAGTCGAACTTCGAAAACAGAAACGCATCACACAAATTAATGCATCCATATGCGATGCTTATATTGGTATTGTTGCTTTCCGGAGTTGGCTTTTTGATATCTAAAGCAGGACTTATGGCTGCCGGTGCTTTCATAACATTACCGGTGCTTTTTCTTTTTCTGACATGGATTTTCAAAGATCCGCGCAATGGAATAATTGCCTACCTGATAGCCTCTTTCCTGATTGGCGCTGCAGGGAAATACATTCCCGGGATCCCTTTCGGTCTTTCTATGGATGGGTTGTTAACCATAACCTTAATTGCCTTTGTATTCCGGAACTTTTATACACGCGGAGCCTGGAAAACAGCTAATCATCCTCTTGTATGGATCGCATTGGGTTGGTTTATCTTTATCTTTCTGGAGTTTTTCAACCCGGAAGCCGAAAGTCAAAAAGCCTGGTTCTATGCTATGCGGGGAGTTGCTTTATATCCCCTTTTAACATTCCTGATGGTAATCTTAGTATTTAACAAGGCGAAAGATTTAAAACTCTTTATGAAGATATGGGCTGTTTTTACCATTCTGTCGGCTTTAAAAGGCATACAGCAAAAATATTTCGGTCCTGACCCATTTGAACAACAATGGCTGGCCGAAGGAGCAAGTTCAACCCATATCCTATTCGGAAACCTCCGGGCTTTTGGGATTTACAGCGATGCCGGAACTTTTGGAGCTGCTATGGGACATGCTCTTATTGTTTTCGGAGCTGCCGGCATCGATGCCAAAACACCAAAATCCCGAATACTTTTCTTTCTTGCCGCCGGCCTTGGTTTTTTGGGTTTGATCATCTCAGGGACACGTGGAGCTCTTGCTGTACCCGGAATGGGTATCCTTTTGTATTTATTCCTTAAAAAGAACATGAAACTTTTTATCCTGGGAATTATAGCCCTCGTTGCCGTTTTTATGTTTTTGAAATTCACCACCATTGGAAACAGCGTGTATGAAATCAACAGAATGCGCACAGCTTTAAACCCTCAGGACGCCTCTTTGCAAGTCAGATTAGAAAACCAGGAAAAATTAGCTGATTACCTAAAAGATAAACCTTTTGGAGGCGGTATAGGCTCTATCGGTAGTTTTGCCCGGCGATTTACACCACATACTTATCTGGCCCAAATCCCTCCGGACAGCTGGTATGTAAGAATATGGGCCGAAACAGGTGTTGTCGGACTCAGCCTCCACCTGATGATGCTTCTATATTTCCTTATTGCCGGATCAAAAATCGTATTTAAAAAAATACATAACCGCGAAATCAATGGAATATTCGCAGGCATCATGGGGGGATATTTTGGTATTATGGTGGCCAGCTACGGAAATCAGATATTAGGACAAATGCCTATTGGACAAACATTATATATCGGATTAACGCTTGTTTTTTTGGGGCCTAAAATTCAAAATGAATTAAAACAAAATAACGATCACTAATTTATACCCGGAAAAGCTTGAAATCAGACATCATAAAAAACTATATTTACCCCTGAATATGGATTAAATTACTTAACCTGTCACAAAATGCCGGATAAGCCTTTAGTATCTATCATAACAATCAATTATAAGCAGGCCGAAATTACAAATGAGCTGCTAAACTCCTTGCTTTATATAACGTATCCCAATTATGAAGTTATTGTGGTAGATAACAATTCCGGCGATGATGCCAACCGGATAGATACCGGTCATTGGGCTGTAAAGCTAGTTAGAAGCAATAAAAATCTGGGCTTTGCAGGAGGAAACAATCTCGGTGTCCTCCATGCCAAAGGAAAATACATGTTCTTCCTAAATAACGACACTGAAATAGACTCCGGTTGCATCGAAGAGCTGGTCAGTTTATTGGAATCCGACGATGCCATAGGAATGGTTTCTCCTAAAATCATTTTTTATCGTAGCCAGGAGCAGAAAACCATTCAATATGCCGGAACAAATTTTATGAATTATTTTACCGGACGAACAACAAATGAAAGTTACAAATCCATTGATCAAGGGCAATATGATGACATCCGCGAAACCAACCATCCGCATGGAGCAGCAATGATGCTCCCGATGCAGACAATTCGTGAGGTCGGACTTATGCCCGACATCTATTTTCTTTATTATGAAGAACTTGATTGGGCTGAACGAATTAAGCGGGCAGGCTATAAAATAGTTTACTGCGGAAAGGCGAAAATTTATCATAAAGAATCGATGTCTGTTGGCAAATCCAATCCCCGAAAGGTTTATTATTTAAACCGAAACAGACTTCTTTTTCTGCGGAGAAATTCCGGGTTGTTTAAGTCTTTTGTTAGTTTTTTATTTTTTACTTTTATTGCATTGCCAAAAAACTTTTTTCAACTAATAGCTACAAAAAAACCAGAGCATGCAAAGAGCCTTATTTCTGCTTATCTTTGGAATTTAACGCATCACAAAATAAATGTAAATCCTGTTTTGAATAAACAAAACAAAATTATTTACGAAAACAAAAAAAGATAAACTTGAGCTGGCCGGGGGAAAACATAAGTACTGAATTATTAAAAAACTTTTATGAGCTTTATTTTAACCTTCTTAAATATCATTGAACTGTTACTTTTCATATATCTGGCTTTTGCTGCAGTCTACGTTTTTACTTTTGCCCTGGCCGCCAAATTCAGAACTCAAAAGGCTTTTCCGGAATCGAAAGTAAAGAAACGATTTGCAGTCTTAATACCGGGATATAAAGAAGATTCCGTCATTATTGATGTAGCACAAAAGGCATTGGAGCAGAATTATCCTGACGACAAATATGAAGTCATTATTATCGCTGATTCATTTCAGAAGAAAACGCTGGAAGCTTTGGGTAACCTTCCTCTTAACTTATTGGAAGTGTCTTTTCAAAAAAGCACAAAAGCCAAAGCGCTCAACAAAGCAATGGCCAAAATCGGCGATAATTATGATATCGCTTTGATACTTGATGCCGATAATATCATGGAAAAAGACTTTCTTAAAAAGATCAACAATGCATTTTCTCATGATTTTGTAGCGATCCAGGGGCACCGCACAGCCAAAAATACAAATACCTCTCTGGCGATCCTGGATGCCATCTCCGAAGAAGTCAACAACAGCATTTTCCGGAAAGGACACAGAACCTTAGGACTTTCATCGGCTCTTATTGGTTCAGGTATGGCTTTTGACTATACCTATTTCAAAAATGTTATGGCCAATGTTGACGCTGTTGGCGGATTTGATAAAGAACTTGAACTTAAAATTCTTCAGAACAAACAAAAAATAGAATACCTGGACGACGCACTTGTAGAGGATGAAAAAATCCAGGAATCATCAGCCTTTGCAAAACAAAGAAAACGCTGGCTTTCGGCACAATTCGTGTATTTTGGACGCTTCTACAAGCAGGCAATACAACAGCTGATCCGGAAAAGAAATATAGATTTTGCTGACAAGGTTTACCAGATGGTACAACCACCGCGAGTTGTACTGTTAGGTCTGGTCTTTTTAATTGCATTGATACGTGTTATTTTTGAACTTAACCAATGGATTTCGTCAGAAAGTTTTTTCCTTTCTTATGCGTATTGGCTGGTTACCTTTGGTATCATCATCTTAGCATTTTTGCTGGCTGTTCCCGCTAAGTTTTATAATGCAAAAACATTTAAAGCCTTAGGCGTTTTACCCTCCAGCTTTGCAACGATGCTCTTGTCTATGTTCAAATTAAAAGGTGCCAACAAAACTTTTATTCATACCAAACACGGAGATAAAAAATAACCGTTTATTTTTGTACAAAGAAATAAATATGAAGTAAACCCCGAAATTTCCGTAAAAGTCACCCTGCCGGAAAATCGGGAAACAAACAACAATATTAAATGATAGTCTCTTGATGACTAAAAATGAATGTTTCATCAAAAAAATACTTAAGTAATAAGCCAGATCTGGCTTGTTGTATAAAAAATTTAACTGATAAAGCTAAAAAAAAATCAACAACAAAATTACCAGTATTTTGAAAAATTGAGAATTATGAAAATCGGTATAGAAGGACAACGTCTATTCAGGGAGAAGAAGCATGGGATGGATATGGTTGCTTTAGAACTAATCCGTAACCTTCAACGACTGGATACAGAAAATGAATATGTAATTTTTATAAAACCCGACATGGATAATGCCTGCCTTCAGGAATCGGAGAATTTCAAGATCGTAGAATTAAAAGGCAGTTTTTACCCATACTGGGAGCAGGTTAAACTTCCCAAAGCGGTAAAAGCCGAAGGATGTGACATACTTCACTGCACGTCTAATACGGCTCCTGTTAACATAAACATTCCCATGGCAGTTACAATTCACGACATTATATATTTAGAAGGATTGAAGCTAAGCAAAGCCGGAGGAAGCTTATATCAGCGCCTGGGGAACATGTATCGAAAATGGAATGTCCCGCGTGTGGCAAAAAATGCCCGTAAAATTATTACTGTGTCAAACTCTGAGAAAAAACGCATTGACCAACACTTTGGCTATGAAAAAGATAAAGTTGACGTAGTATACAATGGTGTTAGCGAACATTTTAAAAAAATTGACAGCCAAAAAGAACTCAGTGAAATCCGGAAAAAATATGATCTCCCTGAGAAATTTATCTTTTTCCTGGGTAATACTGACCCTAAAAAAAACACACGAAATGTGTTACGTGCTTTTGACCATTATCTCAGCAAAAACCAGGCTATCCCGCTTGTCATGTTAGACTTCGGTGAAGAAAACTTAAAGGATATTCTTAAGGAAATAGGGAAACCCCATTTGAGAAAACATATTCATCTGACCGGTTATATTATCAATTCCGACCTGCCGGCGATATACAATCTCAGTGAAGTATTTCTTTACCCATCTCTGCGGGAAAGCTTTGGAATACCAATGCTGGAAGCTATGGCCTGCGGAACACCTGTCATCACATCAAACACCTCTTCAATGCCTGAAATTGCTGATGATGCAGCGTATATTGTAGACCCGTCAAAACCGGAGTCCATTAGCCTCGGAATTTACCGCCTGCTCAATAATCACAGCCTGAGAAATAAAAATATACAAAAAGGATTTAAAAGAGCCAGTGAATTTTCCTGGCGTGACACAGCAGAGAAAACGCTGAAGATATATAAGTCACTAAAACGTTAATTCTCCCTATGCTACAAAACAATGATATTGTCATAACCGGGCTTCAGTCATGGGATATTAAAATCGGAAGCACTTGCAAAAACATCGCTCTTTCCCTGGCGAAAAATAACCGGGTTTTGTATGTCAATCCGCCAATAACCCGGCTCGACAAACTTAAAGGACACTCCTATAAAGACCAGCCCGAAAAGCTCAAGAAAATATCCGATAATCTGTATGTATTTTATCCGGGCAAAATACTCGAATCCATCGGGAGATTGCCTGTGAATTTTTTGTTTGACATCATTAACCGTCACAATAACAAGCTATTTGCCGGCGAAATTCAAGAAGCAATAGACAAACTTGGAATAAGCAACTTTATTCATTTGTGCGACGGAGACCTTTACCATAGTCTGTATTTAAAAGACTATTTAAGTCCACGATTGTATGCCTACCTTTTTCGCGATAATATCCTGGCTGTAAAATACTGGCAAGTGCAGGGACCACGGATACAGCCCAAACACATGGCAAAGGCCGATGTGGTTTTAACGAATTCCTACTATCATACCAGAATTGCATCAAAGCATAATCCGAACAGTTATTTTGTGGGCCAGGGTTGTGACTTGTCCATGTTTAACCCTGAAAAGATAGACTCGATTCCTGCAGACCTTAAGAACATTCCACAGCCTGTAATTGGTTATGTGGGAGTGCTAACTTCCTTACGTCTTGATATTGAAACCATTCGCTATATGGCGGAATCCAGACCGCAATGGAATATTGTTTTGGTAGGACCTGAAGATAAAGACTTTGCCAACAGCACGCTGCATCAAATCAGTAACGTTCATTTCCTCGGCGCCAGGAAACCGGAAGAGCTGGCTTCTTATATTAAAGGATTTGATGTATGCATGAATCCTCAGGTCGTCAACGAGATGACAATTGGTAATTACCCATTAAAAATTGATGAATACCTGGCGATGGGAAAACCTGTTTTGGCAACACATACCGAGGCTATGGATTATTTTGCCGATTACACGTATTTAGCCACAGGAAAAGAAGAATATGTATCCATGGCTGAAAAAGCCCTTCAGGAAGATTCCGAAGAGCTAGCACGCAAGCGAAAAGAATTTGCTCAAAGCCATAGTTGGGATAACATGGTAAGTACAATTTCCAATGTTATAGAAAAACATATTTAACTATGAATACGTCAACGTTTCACCATCCGGACTTTTTAATTATTGGAGCAGGAAAATCGGGAACCACTGCCTTATATAAATATCTGCAGCAACATCCGCAGGTATTTATGCCGACCACCAAAGAACCGGATTTTTTTGCTTTGGAAGGCGAAACACCAACGGACCCTAAAAATGATCCGGAAAAATTGCATTATTACCCACAGGCAGTCTATGATGCAGAAGAATATCAGAACCTTTTTCAGGAAGCCAAAGAAGACCAATTAACAGGAGAAGCATCCACGCTTTATCTTTACAAAGAAGGGACACACGAAAAGATAAAACAGTATCGCCCTGACATAAAAATGATTGCCATCTTTCGCAATCCTGCCGAAAGACTTTATTCACGTTACCTTCATCTGGCACGTATTGAAGAACAACCGGAAGGTCCGCTCGAAAACATATTCGATAAAAGCACTATATGGTGGCGTAGAAATGATCTGATTTACGAAGGCTTTTATTACCAGCACTTAAGTAAGTATTTCCATCTTTTTAAGCCAGAACAAATCAAAATTTTTCTCTATGAAGATTTGAAACAAGATGATCTATCCGTTATCAAAGAGGTATACGAATTTTTAGGCGTGGACGATCAGTTTCAACCCGATACAAGTATTCGTTTTAATGAATCGGGTTTCATCAAAAACAAATGGAAAGAATATCTCTTTGGTAATCAAAGCATCATCCGCCGGATGACGGAAAAAATTGCTCCCGGATTTGTGCAAAATCTCCGCAAAAATCCGCAATGGCAAAAAAAGGTAAAACAATTGCGCCGTCAAAATCTGGATAGACCGGAGATGAGCAAAGAACTCAAGCAGCGCATCATAGATGACATCTATAAAAAAGATATATTGAAATTTCAGGAATTAATTAATCGAGACCTTTCACATTGGCTAAAACCTTAACACATTGAAATTAAAAAAACTCCCCGTATATTACCGGTATTTCAAAGAATACCTTCGCTATAAAGATATCACCAGCATTCGCGATGCTGCCCGCTATGAGTTAACCCGCCGGGGTAGCAAAAGAAACCGGTTAATCGATTGTCGTATAGGTAAAATGCATACCCGTAAAGGAACAAATGATTTTCAATTTGCAAATTACTACTACGAGTGGAATGTAAAAAGCTTTATTCTGCAACATCATGAGCCTTATTTTTATTTCTTCGATATCGGTGCCGGGATCGCAGAGTATAGCATGATCATGGGCAAGAAAGGGAAAAAAACATTTGTTTTTGAACCCATCAAAAGCAGCTATCAAACTATAAGCATGAATCTGACCACTAATAAATTAAATAACATTAATGCTTATAACTTTGGCTTAGGGAATGAAAATATTCAAACCACAATGATTGTCAATCCGGTAAATACAGGAGCATCACGTTTCATAAAGCCTGGCGAATCCATCCCTGCGAATTACAAGCTTGAGAAAGCAGAAATTCGAAAACTTGATGACATTATGCCAGACATGCATATAGATTATCAGCAACCGGTGCTTGTCAAAATTGATGTGGAAGGCATGGAAGCCGAAGTTTTAAAGGGAGCCCAGGATTTTTTAACTAACTGCCAACATGTTATGTTAATCGTAGAGGATACACATTGTGGATTTGAAAATATAGAACAAGTACTTAAAAAGATCGGAGGGTTTGAATTCGGGCGGGTTGATAATTTAAACCTTTATGCCATAAAAAGAGAACAGCCAAACAACTAAAACATTCGCTATGAATACACTAAAAATACTGTTTTGGATCTTCATTTTTATTGTTTTCTATGCTTATATCGGTTATGGAATATTACTTTATTTTCTGGTTCTGTTAAAACGAAAATCAAAACAAAAAACCGCTAAACATCAACAAGCCGGTTATGAACCCGAAGTTACTCTTTTAATCACAGCATTTAACGAACGTGATTTTGTTGATCAGAAAATGAAGAACACCTATTCCTTACAATACCCTAAAGAAAAATTAAAGATCGTATGGTGCACGGATGGTTCCGATGACGGGACACCGGAATTAGTAAAAGAATATCAGGATGTGCAAGTCTTACATAAGAATGAGCGCAAAGGGAAAGTCCATGCCATGAACAGAGCGGCAAAACAAGTAGACAGTCCAATTATCATCTTTTCTGACGCCAACACTGACCTGGGAAACGATTCAATCCGGCGCATTGTCAACTTATTTGCAAATCCTGAGGTCGGCTGTGTTTCCGGAGAAAAACGTATCTACAGCAAAACAGAAGATTCCGCTGCTGGTGCCGGCGAAGGACTTTACTGGAAATATGAGTCTACATTAAAAAAATGGGACTCCGAACTGTATTCGGTAGTGGGTGCTGCCGGCGAATTATTTGCTGTCCGTAACGAATTATTTGAGGATGTTGAACCCGACACCTTACTGGATGATTTTGTCATCTCTATGCGTATTGCCATGAAAGGGTATCGCATTCAATATGACCCCGAAGCTTATGCTATTGAGCACGCCTCAGCCAATGTTGGAGAGGAATTAAAACGAAAAGTAAGAATTGCTGCAGGTGCCATACAGGCTATCGTCAGATTAAAACCACTTTTAAATATTTTCCGCTACGGCACCCTGTCTTTTCAGTATATTTCTCACCGGTTACTCCGTTGGACCGTTGCTCCCCTGTCCTTACTCTTTATTTTTCTGATCAATTTGGTTTTGGTCTTTGAAAACGGATTGCTGTTTAACAGTCTTTATACTTATCTGCTGGCAGGACAAATCGTCTTTTATGCTCTTGCACTTACCGGATGGCATCTGGAAAATAATCAGATTAAATTTAAACTTTTATTCGTCCCCTATTATTTCTTCATTATGAATTATGCTATGTTTCTGGGATTTTTCCGGTTCCTGAAAAAACAACAAAAAGTAACATGGGAACGTGCAAAAAGAAGTACATGATGCTTACCTTTGCAAAAAAAATATTGACAACAAGAATACTATCCCTTTTAATTTTCATTTCTGCGGCTATTACAGCTTTAGGACAGAATGTTTATTTTGACAATTCAACAAAAATTATCAATCAAACCAATACGAATGTTTCTCCCGGAGACACTATCTTTCTGGAATCCGGCTCTTATGACTTCCTGTTATTTCAGGATATTCAGGGAGACTCTCTAAACCCAATTACAATAACGAATTACAACGGAGAGGTAGAGATTAATAATGATCATTATTTCGGCATCAGTTTCCAAAATTGTCAGTACATTCATCTTACCGGAACACATAAATATGGAATACGCATAAAAGAGGTAACCAATGGTGCGGGTATTGGAATATCTCAGTTAAGTAACTATTTTGAAATAGACAATATAGAAGTTGCCAATACCAAAATCGCCGGTATTATGTGCAAAACGGATCCCGGTTGTGATTACAAAGCCACCCGCGATAGTTTCTTAATGGAAGACATCCATATCCATGACAATTACATTCACCATACCGGCACTGAAGGCATGTATATTGGAAACTCTAATTACTTTGGCACCTCGGTTAACTGTAACGGACAAGACACATTGCTAATGCCCCATTTATTAAAAAATGTCAGTATCCACGACAACCTGATAAAACATACCGGCTGGGATGGCTTGCAGGTAAGCTCGGCTATAGAAAATTGTGCTGTTTATGGTAACAGAATATATTATGACAGCCAGGAAGAGCAAGATTTTCAGATGAGTGGTCTTATTGTCGGCACAGGCTCCGATTGTGATTGTTACAATAACCGTATAGCTTATGGTAAAGGAATCGGGATCGAATTTTATGGCACAGGCGGGCAGCGCATTTTTAATAACATTATTATCGAAGCCGGGAAAAGTTATTTTCCGAATGACCCCACAAAAGAAAAATATGGAATTTATTTAAGTAAAAAAGAAATTCTGGACCCCGACAGTGCTTTTTATCTCTATCATAACACGATAATCCGGCCCAAATCCGACGGCATACGTTTTAATATGAGTCATCATGAAAGTGCAGGGAATAAAATACAAAACAACATTATTATAGATCCCGGTGCATACAGTTATTATGAAGACCTGAATACCTTCCGTACCGGCAATGATGCTTATGTCTTCTTAAAAGACACCACTATAGACGTAACAATATCCCATAATATCTTTAGACAAAACTTAGCTTATCCCCGCTTTCTGGACACAAGCAGAAACAACTTCACTCTTCGACCCAGTAGTCCGGCGATAGACTCTGGTGTTGATTTATTGAATGACAGCATACTTTTTGATTTTTATTACAATCCACGCCCTTACGGCAATGGATACGACATTGGTGCCTTTGAGTATGATCCCCATTTTCTGGGAAAAGAAAATAAAACCGAAAACAAAACAATCCTCTTCCCCAACCCCGCACAGAAATATTTTAAAGTCAAAGGAATTGACAGACAGTTCCACTTATCTCTTCTGTCTTTCAATGGAACGTGCCTGTATTCAACTGAAAATTACCAGTCCGGAGACAGTGTCTCTACGAAAGCGTTTGCACCGGGAATGTATTTTGTAAAACTAACATTCAACGACGGACAAATAAAACTGTTGAAACTCATCATACATTAAACTGGTTCTGTGAGCTGATTATTTATAAAAATAAATCAGTTGCCTGTCCATCGAAACAGAACACGGCTACCCAAACGAACACCATCCGAACAAGAATACGTTTTGTAAATAAAGTATCGACAGTAATTTTATCTGTTAGTTTTCGTAATTTTGCAAAAAAATAATTATGAGTGATATAAAGCAAAATATAGAAACATTTAAAAATAAATTACCGGAGAACGTTACGTTAGTCGCCGTATCCAAGACAAAGCCACTTGAAGATATCCGGGAAGCGTATGACAGCGGGCACCGGGTCTTTGGAGAAAACAAAGCTCAGGAATTAAAAGACAAACAGCCGGAACTGCCGGATGATATCCAATGGCATTTTATTGGTCACATGCAAACCAACAAGGTTAAATATATTGCACCTTTTGTCAGCCTGATACATTCTGTTGACCGGTTTAAAGTATTGAAAGAAATCAATAAACAAGCCCAAAAAAATGATAGGGTTATCCCTTGCCTGCTGCAATTTCATATTGCTGAAGAAGATACGAAATTTGGGTTTGACTGGGCAGAGGTAAAGGAAATGCTGGATTCAGAAGCCTATCAAAACCTCACGAACATCAGGATCGACGGAGTGATGGCTATGGCGACATTTACGCAAGACACAGAACAAATCCGCCGCGAATTCCGCCAACTAAAGTCCTTTTTTGACAGGCTACAATCGGATTACTTTAGTGAAAGTGCGCACTTTAAAGAGATTTCTATGGGCATGACCAACGATTATCAAATCGCCATTGAAGAGGGAAGCACAATGCTGCGTATAGGCTCGGCCCTTTTCGGTGCCCGCAATTATACCTGATCGGATTTAAACACATTGAATACTGAGAAACTCAGAGTTACTGAATTTATCGTAAATTTGACCAAATGGAAAAACGAAAAATTGCCTTTCATACCCTGGGATGCAAACTAAATTATTCGGAAACATCTACCATATCCAGAATGTTTTCCGGCCAAAATTTTGAACAGGTCTCTCCACGTGAAAAAGCTGACATCTACGTAATTCACTCATGTAGCGTAACAGCTAACGCAGAAAAGAAAACCCGCGCTGCTGCACGACATGCCAAAAAACTTAATCCGGAGGCTCAGGTAGCCGTCATTGGTTGTTATGCACAACTCCGCCCGGAAGAGCTGGAGGAAATGCCCGAAGTAAATATTATCCTGGGGAACAGGGAAAAATATCATCTGCCCGGATTAGTTAATAACGAACAAACAAAAGATATCACTGAAGTTACCGGGAAAGATATGCGTTCGGATTTTGCATTTAAACATGCTTTTTCTCAGGGCGATCGTACCCGTTCATTTTTGAAGATCCAAGACGGTTGCGATTATATGTGTGCTTATTGCACCATTCCGGAAGCCCGCGGCAGAAGCCGAAGCAGCTCTATAGCAGAGACCATCAAAACCGCACAGGAAATTGCTAAATCAGAAATCAAAGAAGTTATCTTAACAGGTGTAAATATTGGTGATTTTGGCAAGCATAATGGAGAATCCTTTCTCGAACTACTGCAGGAACTCGATAAAATCGAAGGTATTGAACGCTACAGGATTTCAAGCATAGAACCTGATCTGCTTTCCAGGGACATCATTAACTTCGTTAGAACATCAGAAAAGTTTCTCCCTCACTTTCATATACCACTACAGTCAGGAAATAATGAAATATTAAGACGGATGGGGCGACGCTATAGAAGAGAATTATTAGCAGATCACGTAAACTATATCAAAAAAGTAATGCCTGATGCCTGTATTGCCATAGACTTAATCGTTGGCTTTCCCGGTGAAACAAAAGAACAGTTCCTCGACAGCGCTGATTTCATAAAATCACTACCGATTTCATATCTTCATGTCTTCACGTATTCAAGCCGTCCGAATACGAAAGCAGAGCTTATGAAAGACAAAGTCCCCGGAAATTTGAAAAAAGAACGCAGCGACATAATGCACGAAATTTCAGATCGTTTGCAAAACAATTTTACTTACTCGCAAAAAGGGAAAGCAGAATTTGTTCTTTGGGAATCAAACCGGGAAGGCAAATATATGCAAGGCTGGACAGGAAATTACCTTAAAGTAAAAACCCCTTATGACGAAAACAAGGTAAATACCATTGAAAAAGTTTTATTAACAGAAGAACAAAACGGTAGTTTTATAATTGAATAATTTATCATGTATCCCACTTTAGGACATCTTTTTTCGGACATATTCAACAGCACTATTGTAATTCCAATCCCAACTTACGGGACCATGCTGGCTCTGGCATTTATTGCTGCATACATCATTCTTCGAAATGAACTGCAGCGTAAAGAAAAGTTAAACTTAATCCCGGTGGAATACAGAGAAGAAATTGTAGGGAAACCGGCCACTGCACAGGAGTTAATAATATCTGGCTTATTTGGTTTTATTTTAGGATATAAATTTTTAGCCATCTTCTTTATGGCAGAGCAGGTAGCCGGATCAATAAAGGATTTCATGTTCTCACTCCGGGGCCATTGGGTATCAGGAATAATCCTGGCCATTGTCTTTGCTGTATTGACCTACATGGACAAGGAAAAAAAGAAACTGGATAAGCCGAAAAAGCAAAAAGTAACGGTTCATGCCAAAGAAAAAGCAGGAACAATTTTACTTATTGCCGCTATTTCCGGTATTATCGGTGCTAAAATCTTCCACCAGCTTGAAAACTGGCAGGAGTTTACAGCCGATCCGCTGGGTTCATTATTTTCTTCCGGAGGATTAACTTTTTTCGGCGGATTAATATTTGGCGCGCTGGCTGTCATTTGGTACTGCCATGTGAAAGGAATCAAAATAGCTTACATTATGGACATAGCGGCACCGGCTATTGTTTTGGCATATGCCGTTGGTCGCGTGGGCTGCATGACTGCCGGAGATGGCTGCTGGGGAATCGTCAATCCCGATCCTAAACCCGAATGGCTGGCGTGGCTGCCCAACTGGATGTGGGCTTTCGACTACCCGCATAATGTAATCAATGAAGGTGTGGAAATATCCGGCTGCCAGGGAAATTATTGTCACGTGCTGTCAAAACCTGTCTATCCTACACCTTTTTACGAAACCACCATGAACCTGATTATATTTCTGGGACTTTGGTTATCGCGTAAAAAAATCAACGCACATGGCGTATTATTTTCCATATTTTTAGTTTTTCATGGTTTGGCCCGCTTTTTGATCGAAAAAATCCGGGTTAACACAACTTACACTTTTGGTGACCAACAAATAACACAAGCAGAGATCATTGCTGTTGTACTTATGATCCTTGGTGTCGTTGGGATTTTTTACTTTTGGCAACGCTATAAAAAAGAGAACATACATGAACATTGAAAATATTTGTAAACAAACCATAAAGGCCGTTAAAGAAACAGGCAATTTTATTCGTCAGGAAAACTTTAACTTATCTGCCAACAACATTGAAAACAAAGGCCTGCATGATTATGTAACCTATGTGGATAAAACTTCTGAACAACGACTCACCAAAGAACTGTCAAAAATTTTGCCCGGATCAGGGTTTATCACCGAAGAAGATACGACAGAAGATAAAACCGAGGAATATACCTGGATTATCGATCCTCTGGACGGGACAACAAATTATATTCATTCCATTCCTGTATATTCGATCAGCATAGCATTGCAACGCAACGGGCAAACAGTTATGGGAATTGTTTATGAAATTGTTCGTGATGAGTGTTTTTACTCCTGGGAAGGCGCTCCGGCGTACTTAAACGGGAAGCTTATTCAGGTAAGCAATACTGACACCCTAAATAAAAGTTTACTGGCCACGGGATTTCCATTTTACGATTACAGCAGAATGAAACCCTATCTTAACTTCTTCACCTATTTGCTGGAAAACACAACAGGCGTAAGAAGGTTAGGCTCTGCTGCAGTTGATTTAGCCTATGTAGCCTGTGGAAGATTTGCCGGATTTTACGAATACAGCCTGCATGCCTGGGATGTAGCTGCTGGTGCATTTTTAGTTCAGCAAGCCGGAGGTAAAGTCTGCGACTTCTCCGGTGATGAAAACTTTATCTTTGGTGCCGAAATTATTGCTACCAATCAACAGATCCATGAAGAATTTATGGATAAAATGCAATTATACTTTCAATAATTGCAATGAAACGACTTAAAAACAGAAATAAACTTAATGCTCTATTACCGTAAATATGAACTAAATCATGAGGCTCCGTGGGTTGTCTTTATACACGGAGCAGGGGGAAGTTCTTCCCTTTGGTTTATGCAAATCAAAGATTTTAAAAAGTATTTTAATGTCCTTTTAATTGACCTGCGTGGACACGGAAAATCCGCGCCAACACAAAAAACCAGCAAATTAAAATATAATATTGAGGACCTATCAGCTGATATTATTGAAGTATTGGATTATGAAAATATTGCCAAAGCTCACTTTATAGGAGTTTCGCTGGGCACTATCATCATCCGCCAAATTAGTGAAAGCTGGCCGGAAAGGGTCAATTCCATGATTATGGGCGGAGCTATTATCCGCTTGAACATACGGGCTAAAATACTGGTTGCTGTTGGTAATTTCTTAAAAAAGATTGTCCCCTTTATGTGGCTTTACAATTTTTTTGCCTGGATTATCATGCCCAAAGCAAGACACAAAAGATCACGTACCTTATTTGTTAACGAGGCCAAAAAAGTGGCCCAAAGAGAATTTATGCGCTGGTTCCAACTCACCCAC
The DNA here is from genome assembly GCA_021738505.1 of Bacteroidales bacterium. Classification (GTDB taxonomy): domain Bacteria; phylum Bacteroidota; class Bacteroidia; order Bacteroidales; family PWNQ01; genus PWNQ01. The sequence continues at coordinate 35,409 of JAIPBW010000025.1, forward strand.
ACCATCACTCCATTGCTTAATTATTTCGCAGAAAAAGACACAGGCATTCCAACTCTTTACCTGATGGGAGAAGAAGACTATATGTTTTTGCCCACTGTAGAATATGTTACTTCAAAACACAAAAGCTCAAAGCTGGAAGTTATTCCCAATTCCGGTCATGTTTGTAATATTGACCAACCGGAAAAATTCAATCAGCTGGCGATTCATTTTATTCAAAACAATGCGGCTTAATAACAGACGAACTCTGCTCTGGGAGCAATCATCCCTAATCGTCTTATTATATGCAACTTAAACTATTCTAAAAACTGTAGGATCTTGTCTTTTTGAACGGGTTTTGCTAAATATCCATCAAAGCCTGCATCAAAAATTGTTTCCTGTTCGTTTTTCAGGGCGTAGGCAGTCTGCGCCACTACCTTGATCCGGGGGCATTCATCTTTAATGTACTGCAATGCCTCGTATCCGTTCATAACAGGCATTTTTATGTCCATAAATATAAGATCGAGACCATTGCCTCTTCTGCAAATATCAATAGCCTCCTGTCCGTTCCGGGCATGAATAACTTCAATATTATTCATTTCCAAAACCTCTTTAAAATAAACAAAATTCACTTCATCATCTTCCACAACAAGTACTTTTGAGGTTTGCTTTTGTTTTGTGTTTTCTTTGGTTAAATTGTCTTCTTTAGTATTTTTAGAATGTTTGCCTGGATTATAAGGTATAGTAAAATAAAACACAGATCCTTTGCCGGGAGAAGAATTCAACCATATATCTCCATTCATAAGTTTTATATATGATTTTACTATCGAAAGTCCCAGTCCTGAACCTTGCTGTATTGCACCTTTCTCAGGTTCCGCCTGGCTAAAAGGCTCAAAGATCACATCGTGATACCGGGGATCAATTCCTCTTCCTGTATCTTTAATATAGAACAACAAATTATCGCCCCTTAAATAGCACCCGATTTTAATTTCTCCTTCCCTGGTGTTTTTTATGGCATTATCGAGCAAATAAAATAAGATTTGTTTCAGCTTAACTTTGTCGGCTTCAATCCAGAACTCTCCATTTACAGGTAATTCTATTTCCCTGGATAAATGAATTGTTTTTACAGATGGCACAGATACTTCAATTTCACTCAAGATACCATGGCAAAGGGAAGTCAAGTCAAATACTTCCTGATTGATTTGCACCTGGTTTGTATTTAACTTCGACATTTCAACAATATCAGAAATGATACGCATTAGATATTCTCCGCTTGAATGAATTATATTAATATATTTGTTTTTATCTTTAACTGTAAGCTCTTCATCTTTCAAAAGCTCTGTAAATCCAATGATACCATTCATGGGTGTACGGATTTCATGAGACAAATTGGCCAGGAAGGCTGATTTTAACCGGCTACTTTCCTCGGCTTTTTCTTTGGCTTCAACCAATTCTTTTTCTATTTGCACTTGTTTGGTTATATCGTGCAAAATTGCATAAATCATGGTTCGGCCCTGCAGTAGCACCTTCCCGCTATAAAGTTCTACATCCCTTATTTCACCAGATTTTAATCTTTGTTTGGTCTTGAAAAAGTTTTGGTTTCCGTTTAATTCCGAAAGCAAGTCTTCTGATTGTTCATCTTTATCCTGAACCTGTAAATCGTTAACATTCATTTGTGATAACTCTTCAAATGAATATCCATAAAACTCCGTTGCGGCCTTGTTGGCATCTGCAATCCAACCTGATAAGCTGTCAACCAATAACATTACTGATTTACTGTTGTGAAAAACAGAGCGATATCGAAGCTCGCTTTCCTGAAGCTTTTGCCTGCTCCTATTCTCTTTGCGGACATTATTTCTGACAAGGAAAAACAATAGTAAGGCAGTAGCCAATACATAAATGCTACCTTTTACAGATTGAAAAAGACGAAAAGCGCTGGTATTACTAATTAAACGTTCCAGCAAAATATCCGAAAAAAATATCCAGCCCAGACCAACCAGTAAATAAATAAGTGTTATTCGATATTCAAAAGGTAGCTTTCTTATCATGATGTAAATTTACAATCATTCCGGTTGTATGTCAACATGTTTGTTAAAAGAAAAGAAATGGAGGTTAAATTCAACTCGCTTCTAATCTATTATATCAACCTTCTTTCATAAACATAAAAAAGCCCGGAAAGTTTTCCGGGCCCTTGGTCATCTTATTTTTTTCGTGTTCTTCGAAATCTATCTTAATCACATTCCCAAAGCTTTACGAACACCGGCTCCATATTGCGGATCGGCTTTGTCAAAAAGCTTTAATTGTTTCTCGATAATTTCTTTGGGTACGCCTTCCATTTCTGCGGCAATTGTATCAAACAAACGCTGTTTTTGTCCGTCGTCAAACATACGGAACAAATTACCTGCCTGAGTGAAATCGTCGTCATCTTCATTACCATACCGGTCTGCATCACCATCTATTTTTAAAGGTGGCTCGGCTTTCGAAGGGTCTTCTACAGGCCCGTCAAAGGAATTGGGCTCATAGTAGGCATCTGGATTTTCATTGAAGTTATCCGTAAACCGCATTTTTCCGTCTTTGTGATAATGATTAACTTCATTTAACGGTTGGTTGGGTGGCAAACTTTCATAATGTGTCCCCAAACGATACCGATGCGCATCAGCATAGGAAAAGATACGCGCCTGCAGCATTTTATCCGGGGAGAACCCTATTCCGGGAACGACATTGGAAGGAGAAAAGGCTGCATTTTCAATCATCTGAAAATAGTTCTCGGGATTTTTATTCAGCTCAAACTCGCCTACTTTAATAAGCGGATAATCGCCATGGGGCCAAACCTTTGTGATATCAAACGGATTATAAGGCACTTTTTCGGCTTCTTTCTCTGGCATTACCTGAATATAAAAATTCCATTTAGGATAATCTCCTTTTTTAATGGCACCGTATAGAGCCTCCTGATAGGTCTCACGGGATTCACCAATGGCTTTGGCTGCTTCTTCATTAGTATAATGCTTGTGGCCCTGTTGCGTTTTAAAATGGAACTTTACCCAAAAACGTTCCCCTTCTTTATTCCAGAAGCTGTATGTGTGCGAACCATAACCGTTCATATGCATAGGTGTGAGCGGTATACCGCGGTCTGACATCAGAATGGTTACCTGATGAAGACTTTCCGGAGTCTTCGACCAGAAATCCCATTTGGCTGTATTTGAACGTAAATTCGTTTTCGGATGACGTTTTTGTGTATGGATAAAATCAGGAAACTTATAGCCATCACGGACAAAAAATACAGGTGTATTATTTCCGACCATATCCCAGTTTCCTTCCTGGGTATAAAATTTAAGTGCAAATCCCCGAACATCGCGCTCAGCATCGGCAGCGCCTGCCTCACCGGCAACGGTTGAGAAACGGGCTAACATAGGTGTTTGCTTACCAATTTTATTAAAAATATCGGCGCAGGAATATTTTGTAATATCCTCAGTCACTGTGAAAGTACCTTGTGCGCCCCAGCCTTTGGCATGAACAACACGTTCCGGAATACGTTCGCGATTCTGATGAGCCAGTTTTTCCAGCAACTGATAGTCTTGCATTAACACCGGACCCCGTTTTCCGGCTGTTATTGAATTCTGATTGTTTGCCAGCGGAGCACCGCCGGTCGTAGTGAGTTTTTTCTTTTTCATAAGCTAAAATTTAGTTAATGTCATATTTTCAATCACCATCTTGCATTGATGAAACCGATATAGATAGTTACATTTCTCCCGATAGGATGTCGGAAAATCAAGGATTATCTTTCTTTTTGAAAAATTCGGCACCGAGATAAGTTCTTTTTCATCAAAGGCAAAAAGCCGATTCTATAATTATTTCAAATAAAATCCGGCCGGCCCTCTGCGTGATCTATGTCACAATTTTTTCGGCATCAACGTGCCAGTAAGAGTGGCCTGACCGGATAGAATACAAATATAGAAATTTTTTATTCTTTATGCAATTTTATTAAATAGTTTTCCCCTGTAACCCCTCTATTTTTAAAACAAAAACTCTATTGACACTCTAAGTTTAGTTCGGAAGCAGGCCTGTCGCAAAACAGGAGAGAGTCATAGGCATAGTTGTCTATTTTTAAAGCCTGCCTGAAATTTATAAGAGACATTCGTATCAAGGCAAATGGACCAAAATTAATTTACACAATCTTGCTCAACTTTTATTAATTGACCTGTTTTAAATCCCAACTCATCAGCTCTTGATACCAGCTTATTATATACATCTTCAGACAGTTGTTTTTCCCGTGACAATATCCAGAGGTATTTCCGGGAAGGATCCCCAACCATAACGTACTGATAATTTTCATCCAGCTCAATGATATAATAATCGCCACCAAAAGGCCAGAAAAAAACTACTTTAAGCTGGCCGGGTTTGGATTTATCGGGTATCCTTGCTGTACCTTTAACTTTACTTACTTCTGAAGGATTATTAACTTGATGCCCACGGTTTATTACCTGAATTTTACCATTATCTTTTAGTTCATAATCTGCTGTTGCACATTTTAAACCTTTTTCAAAACGATTAGGCAAACGGGCAATTTCATACCATTTCCCCATATACCTTTCCAGATCAACATCCTGAACCGTTGGCAAATCTTTCGTTGTTTTGCATGAAAAAAGAGCAGACATAAATATCAATACTAGTAAAACATGTTTTGTATATCTAATCATGAGCCTACTCCAAAAAGTAGGTTTTAAAATTTCGACTAAAAATACATAAAGCAATCCAGAAAGCAAAATCACTTGCATTTTGCTTAAAAATTCGTTTGACAGTTTTATAGAGCTCGAATATCGTTTGGAAAATGAT
>JAIPBW010000026.1 GCA_021738505.1 Bacteroidales bacterium
TGGATTAAAATTATAAAATAGCTAAAAAATGGATTAAAAAAGCAAAAACATATAGAACAATACTATATAACTAACCGGGATAAAACCCCGGAAAAGGAAAACTGTCAAAATTATCGACATTATTGACAGACTCTAATTAGTGTCTGTCTATTATGTCCGATTTCTGCGTTACGCTCGTTTTTTATCACAGTCATCCCGATGTTCCAATCGGGACTCCTGATGATAAAAAACTTCGCAAGCCCCCGATAAATGCGGGGCAGGCTTTGAACTCGAACATTATAAACCAGACACTGACTTTATGGACAGACTCTAATTAGAAGTCAAACCAACTTAATCATAGCAAATATTAAAATCTAATTTCCTGAAAAAAGCCATTTCTACCAGAAGTACACTCTCCTTTAATAGCCAGCCAATTATATTATTTATCTGTTATTAAAGGATATCGGTGCAAACTAATGATAATAATTCCATATTTTTTCTAATCCATTTTTTTGCAATAATATACTTCCGCAGAGCCCTATTTAAAGGTAATCGAACTGTTTTTGGGCTATACATTGTAAAAAAACATCAAAAAAGACTTGCATAAATTTCTCATTTACATTATATTTGAGATGTTATACCATAATTTATGAAATCCTACAAAGGATACATATTAATTTTAGGTGTTTTACTGACAATACTCTTTTTGTCTCAGTGTACTGAAAAAAAGACAAAACGAAATCCCTATTTAGGTAAAATGCCACAGCTTTTCACCGAATACCGGAAAGCAAAAGCCCCGCTTATTCAAAAAATTAAAACTACAAACCAGTTTGGTAAAGAACTTGAATTAAAGGAAGAAATTGAAAAGCTTGATCGTAAATATCAAAGGAAATTTGAAAGAGAATACAAAAAACTGGATTTCCCGCTTCAAGTGCCTTATGATGGTCAACTTGAAACACAAAACCTAACTTTACAAAACATATATATTAAAGACATAACCTCCAAAGGCCGGCTAATATTAACAGCTAAGGTGAAGGCAAAGAAAGATAATATTTGTTCCTTTATGTTTGCCCGCTTCACGGATAACGATAAAAACCCCATCAACACAAGCAGATATATTATTCTTACTCCTCCCACATATAATAAAGGGGAAATTAGAACAGATACCATCACAAAAGGAAAAACTTTCAATCTTAAAGGCTTCTATAATTGCGACAATACACTGGCCTATGCTGAAAAAATTGTCATCAAAAGCGAACGAGAATATCTCAACAACAATTAATCCTTTGTAGTTGTTATGGTTATGAAACTCATTCTATATAAAATAGATGGTTTCCAGGTAAATAAAATCCAAAGATTACAGCTCTAAAAATTCTTGTGGAAAACAACAAAACAAGAAAAAAGCTGTTATATTTGTCGCAGATTTCACAAAATAGGGGTGCCCTAAATAAACGGGCTGAGATCAAACCCTCAACACCTGATCCGGGTAATACCGGCGAAGGGAAAAGGATAACAACAAATGAACAGATTTTCCACCCCTTTTGGCTGTTCTAAGTTGAATTAATCAAACAAAAGTTATTATGAAAAGATTAAGTTTGGTAATGAGTATTATGCTCATATCCATTATTGCTAATGCTCAATTTAGTATCAGTGGAATTGTAAAGGATTCAAAATCCGGAGAAACTTTACCAGGAGCCCATATTCTTTTGGGGAAAACGTTAAAATCAACCGTAAGTCATTCAGATGGCACATTTCGTTTCAAAAATCTCAGCGCAGGAACCTATAAGCTTTCAATAAGCTATGTGGGCTATCAGACCTGGAAGAAAGAAATCGACTTAGAAAAGAACACGAAACTAACCGTCGAACTAAAGCCGAAGGCGGTAATGGAAGATGAGGTCATAATTTCATCAACACGAGCAACAGAACGCACACCGGTTACACACCAAAACATCGAAAAGCAAGAAATCGAAACCCGCAACCTTGGGAAAGATATTCCTATGTTGCTCGAAACAACCCCATCTGTTGTTACCACCTCAGATGCCGGAACAGGTATTGGATATACAAGTATGCGCATTCGTGGCACGGGCTTACAACGAATTAATATGACCATTAACGGCATTCCTTTAAATGATGCCGAATCGCACGGGGTATTTTTCGTTAATCTCCCGGACATGGCCAGTTCTGTCAGTAACATTCAAATCCAACGCGGTGTTGGTACCTCCACAAATGGAGCTGCAGCTTTTGGAGCTAGTGTGGACATACAAACCCTTGAGTTACGAGACGAGCCTTATGCACAAATTACCGGTGGCGCCGGTTCCTTCAACACATTACGCAGCACTATAGAAACAGGCACCGGTTTGATCAACGATCACTGGGCCCTTGATGCTCGTCTTTCTCGTATTCATTCAGATGGATACATTGACCGCGCTTTTTCAGATTTGCGCTCTTTTGAAATTAGCGGAGGATATTATGGGGAAAATGATATTTTAAAATTTACCATATTGTCCGGTAAAGAAAGAACATATCAGGCATGGTACGGTGTTCCTAAAGACTCGCTGGAAACCAACAGAACCTATAATCCCTATACTTACGAAAACACTGTAGATGACTATCAACAAGACCATTACCAACTTCATTACTCCCATCGCTTTAACAAAAAACTACGGTTAAATGCAGCCTTGCATATGACTACCGGAGAAGGGTTTTATGAAAATTATAAAGACAACCGTTCGTATACCGATTACACATTGCAACCACCCGTTGTTGGCAATGACACAATGAATACAACAGATCTTATCCAACAAAAATGGCTGGATAATACGTTTTACGGTCTTGTCTATTCCCTGCATTATAATGACCAAAACAAACTTTCAGCGACATTAGGTGGCAGTGCAAACATTTATGACGGCGACCATTTTGGTGAAGTCATTTGGTCTGAAAAAGGTCATATCCCGAAAGATTATCAATGGTATGAAAACACAGGTGTGAAAAAAGACATTAGTGTTTACGGAAAAGCCAACTACCAGCTAAATGGTGTTTTCTCGTTGTTTGGTGATCTGCAATATCGTCATATCAACTATTCTATTGATGGCATCCATGATGATCTGAGAGATTTAACAATGGAAGAGTCTTATAACTTTATAAACCCCAAAGCAGGAGTTTATGTAGATATAAACGGGCAAAACAAAATATACGGAACAGTAGGTGTAGCTCACCGTGAGCCTAACCGAGGAGCTTTTCGTGATGCCGATCCCGGGGAAAACCCAAAAGAAGAGCAACTTATAGATTATGAGCTGGGATATGAATTCCAATCTACTAAGTTTGCAGGTATGGCCAACCTATACTACATGGATTACAATGATCAATTGATCATGACGGGAGAAATTAACAATGTGGGAAACCCGATCATGAGGAATTTCCCTAAAAGTTACCGTGCGGGTTTAGAGCTTAGTGGCCATTTAAAACCCACAGAATATTTAGACTGGAATGTAAATGCCACGTTCAGCCGCAACAAAATCATAGATTATACGGCTTACGTGGATAATTACGATACGTGGCCGGAACAAAACAAAGAATATTTGGGAACGACCGATATTTCCTTTTCACCGGAAATTATTGCCAATAGCAATCTGAGCTGGTCTATCAACGATCACTTTAATGTAAACCTTGTTTCACAATATGTAGGACGTCAATATATCGATAATACAGCTAGTGAAGAGCGCAGCATAGATCCTTATCTGGTAAATGACGTACAGTTTATTTATACTGTCAAAACCAAAGTTATTCCTGAAATTCAGGTTAACTTAATGGTCAATAATGTCCTGGATGAAGAATATGAAACCAATGCCTGGGTATATCGTTATTATAGCAATGGAAAAGAATATTCATCAAACGGATATTTTCCACAGGCAGGAATACATTTTATGTCACGATTAGCATTGAAGTTCTAATCTGACTTCTTAATGATGAGATGATTTCCCGTTTTACCTTTGCCGGGTAAACCGGTCATCTTCGGCGAACTCCAGCGTATTTTCAAACCGATTGTAATGGAGATAATAACGGGGTTTCATCTCATCATTTCTCATTTTGGCCTTTATGTATTGATTCATAAGAAAATCAAACATATAACGAGCATGAATACGACCTGCTTTTCGGATCATTTCTTTCACTTCACTTACGCTAAGATCATCCCTTTTATAAGAATATTTAACCTTTCCGGTCAGTTGATTTTGATGAAAATACCCATCGATTTTATCCGTTTTAGATAGCTCTGCAAATAAAAGCACCGGCTTATTATCCGAGGCATTCACTCTTTGTAGTTCCACCCATGCATTTAAAAGTATGCCATCAATTGTATGTCTTTTGTAATAGGTCTCCCGCCCGATAATATCATAATCATAAATTTTCTCCGAATATTCCTGCAGTTGAATCTGTGCTATCTCGAATATATAGGCATTCGAAGTCGTATCGGAAAAAAATTCCCGGGGTGGTTTATTAAAGGTTACATTCAGTCCTAAAGAGTCTAATTCTTCATTCATCGCCGGAAGATAAAGACTAAAAAACATTTCATCAGGAATGTTTTGAACAAATTCACTTTCCAGAAATGCCAGCGAATCCTTTTTACGTTGCGATACATCTTCAAGCGTAGTATCACTAAGTGGTTTCAGGCTTTCTTTTAAAACAAAATCCGGAGTGATAATTAAAAACTTATTGGATGGTGGATTATCAATAAAATTACGAGCCAGCCGCTTTTCGGGAACACACGATGATAATAGTAGGACCGTTAAAAATAATAAGATGTACGAGCGTTTGTTCAAGTATTTCATACTGACTCAAAGTTTGTTTTTATTCTATACAGTAATTTTTAATTGGTTTGGCTAGAAATTTTTTAAGCCTTTTGCCTAAAGTTGGAGTTTCCAACCACCTCTTAGTTTACTATAATTTAAGAACGTGACACACGAATTATTTATTTCCACAAATAAAGCAGATCACAAGTAAATGGTTCATAAACTAAGGCAACCTTCAATGATTTATATGCTTTATAGGTTTCCTTTGCGCACGATCTTTCGAGCTTTCCGCAATTTAAGTAAAACTCATGCAGTTTCAAAATAATTCTTTATGACTTATCGTAAACCAATAATCCGATACGTGTATTAAAGCAATTATATCAATACAGGCAAATACTATACTTGTCTTTAAAAGGATAACATATAACCTTTGCAATTAGTTCTTTAGTAACTCCTCACCAAATTCTTTTCCATACTGAAAAGCCTTATCAAGCTCTTGATTATCAGGCGTAAACTTAACAAAAACACCTTCTTTAAAATATTTCATTTTCAGTGATGTCAACCCATTCTTAATCAGAGAAGCGCCTTCTCCGCTCCAGCCATAAGAACCAAATCCACCGCTCAATTTTTTCATATCCCGTAATGGGGTCAATACACCGAAGAGTTTATATATTGGAAGAAGGATATTTTGATTGATCGTTGGAGATCCAACAATAATCCCGTTCGCTTTGGTTATTTCCGACTCCAGGTCGCCCAGGGACACTAATTCAATATCCATAGGATTCGCTTCAACCTCACCAGCAGTTCGAATACCTTCTGCAATTTTTGCCGCTAAAAGGGCGGTTTTATCATAAGCAGATACATAAGGTATAAAAACACGATGCTTTTGAGGATATTCGAGAAACTCCTCAGACCATTTGCGGGAAAGCTCTACATATTTTTGCCAATTCGAACGTAATATCGGGCCATGACCGGTAGCTATTGCGTCAATCTCCAGATCCTTAATCTTATCAATCGCTTTTAGCATAAATTTACCAAAAGGCTTTAGAATAACATTAAAGTAATACCGGAATGCATCATCATATTTTTCCTCATCAACCAGGTCATCAAACATCTTCTCATCGCAATAGTGTGCACCGAAAGAATCACAGGTGAAAAGGACTTTATCTTCTTCCAAATAGGAATACATCGTATCTGGCCAATGCAAGTTTGGAGCACTGATAAAACGAACCGTCTTATTACCTAAATCCAATGTATGCCCATCTTTAACCGGTACATATTCAAAGTCAGAATCCTTAAAAAGATCTTTCAGGTATCGAATGGCATTCGGGCTGGCAACAACTTTTGCATTTGGGGCAAGCTCTTTAAGGTTTTTTAAATTCCCGGAATGATCGGGTTCCGTGTGATTTAATATAATGTACTCGATTTCTTCAGGATTTGTAACCTGTAGTATTTTCTCTTTGTAGACGTCCCAAAACTTTTCCTTGGAGGTTTCTACTATAGCTTTTTTCTCCGCATTAATAAAAAATGAATTATAAGTGGTCCCATATTCTGTTTCCATAACGACATCAAACGTCTCCAGCTCTTCATCCAAAACGCCGATCCACTTTACATCATCTGTTACATTTAGTACTTGATTGTCTTTATCCATAATATTTCAATTTTATCGTTATTCTCCTAATTCAATAAATTCTTTCAATGTTAACCAACACCATAAAAATAAAATCGCCTGCTTAATCAAAAAGTGTACGTTGACTTAATTCATCCGGCTTTCCATTATTGTCATCATGTTCTTTATCCTTTTGACTTTCATTGCGCTCATCCATTCCTTCTGTCTCTTGTAACTGTATATCCGACTGCTCATCTGAGTTTTCCGAATTTGTATCTTCCACATCTTCAGGTTCCGGCATCTCGGGTTCAATCAATTCTAAATTATTGATACCATAAGATGTTAACCGTTTCCCCTTTGCTTTATGGCTCTTTTCGGCAATAAACTCATTTACTTCTACCAATTCTTCATCTCTGTTGCGCGGCCCTTTTTCAGGATCAAACGCAATTTTAACCTGTGGAGAAGAATTCCCTGACAGATAAACAAGTTTTGAGCTTTCATGTTCTGTTATGAGCGAAATTCTTTTAGCCGAATCAAAAAGCTTAAAGCGTTTTACGTAATAGTAGCCGCTTTCTCCCTCATAATATATAGCTGTCCAAATTTTCTCAGGATCAAATTTTTCCAGATAAAACATATCCTCATCAAAATGGGTTGTCAGATCATAGCCATAACACATAAAATCTCCATTTTCCATAAAGCCTAAGATCCGGTCATTCCCTTTAAAAGCACCCAGGTACTTTCCGTTTTCATCCATGTTAAGCCTTCTCACGCTTTCATCAAACCAAATATCAATAGCTCCCAGGGTAGAGACACCATCTTCTTTTTTCTTGACTGTAGAAACCGCATTCTTTGTAAGGATATTCCCTCTTGCCTGTTTTCCTTTAATCTGATATTCACTAAAATCTGCTTCGAAATATAGTTTTCGTAATCGAGGGCGGGGCCTGAGCCGAACTTTAACAATCTCGGCTTCACCGTTGGGGTTAGCTGAAAAATACAGAACTTTTGTTCCTGCTGTTCCCAGCGTAAAATTATAATCCTTGTTCCGTTGCACACTCACAACCGGAAACCGTTTGATATAGGTTACATTAGACTTTCCGTCCTGATAAACGACATTGTATACAGTACGTTCATCATTGCGCTTATACACATCAACATGTATAATATCTTTCCCTACAAATGATTTGTCAGATACTTTGGTCACCTTATAAGTACCATCGCTCTGAAAAACAATCAATTCATCCAGATCGGAACATTCCATAACAAATTCATCTTTGCGCAGCGATGTTCCGACAAAACCTTCTTTCCGGTTTACATATAATCTGACATTTGCTACGGCAACCTGACTTGCATTAATATTTTCAAAGTTCCGGATTTCCGTACGTCTCTCCCGCCCTTTTCCATATTTCTTCTTAATCCGTTTAAAGTATTCAATCGCATATTCTATCAGATGTTCCAGCTTATAATTCACATCCTGAATATCATCTTCGATCGAACGAATAATCTCATCTGCTTTATAGGAATCGTATTTCGATATCCGTTTAATGCGAATTTCTGTCAGCCGGATAATATCTTCTCGTGTAATCTCCCGTTTAAACCTGTCTTTGTATGGCTCAAGGCCTTTATCTACAACATCAATAATAGCTTCATAAGTCTCAGCTTCTTCAATGTTGCGATATATTTTTTCTTCTATAAATATTTTTTCGAGGGATGAAAAATGCCATTGCTCTTCTAATTCATGCTTTTGAATTTCCAATTCTCGTTTCAGAAGCGCTACCGTTTGATCGGTAGAGTCTTTTAGTATCTGAGTAACACCCAAAAAACGAGGTTTGTTATTTTCAATCACACAGGCATTAGGCGAAATTGATACCTCACAATTGGTAAAAGCATACAAAGCATCTATTGTCTGATCGGGAGAAACATTATTTGGGAGATGAATTATAATCTCAACTTTATCTGAGGTGTTGTCTTCTATTTGCTTAATTTTTATTTTTCCTTTTTCATTGGCATTAACAATCGACTCAATTAAATTCGTCGTATTTGTACCAAACGGGATGTCACTAATAAGCAAAGTTTTTTTGTCTTCTTTTGAGATTTTTGCTCTTATACGGACCCTTCCCCCTCTTTGTCCATCATTGTAGCGGGAAAAATCAGCTAATCCACCGGCGGGGAAATCCGGTAATACTTCAAAAGGTTCATTTCGCAAATAAGCTATCGAGGCATCAATAAGTTCGTTAAAATTATGAGGCAGCACTTTCGAAGCAAGTCCCACAGCAATCCCTTCCACGCCCTGAGCTAACACCAAAGGAAACTTGACAGGTAAAGTAACCGGCTCTTTGTTACGTCCGTCATAAGACAATTGCCAGTCTGTAGTTTTAGGATTAAAAACCACTTCCAGTGCAAATTTGGACAGGCGCGCCTCAATATAACGTGGCGCAGCCGCCCTGTCACCGGTAAATGTATTTCCCCAATTTCCCTGCGTTTCTACTAACAAGTCTTTTTGTCCCAGCTGCACAAGAGCGTCTCCGATCGAGGCATCTCCATGAGGATGATATTTCATTGTCTGCCCAATAATATTGGCAACTTTGTTAAACCGTCCATCATCCATTTCTTTCATTGCATGAAGAATCCGGCGGTGAACCGGTTTTAATCCATCCCGGATATCAGGCACAGCACGTTCTAAAATAACATAGGAGGCATAATCCAAAAACCAACTCTCGTACATGGCATCCAGGTGTGTACTCTGAGATACCCCCTGGGAATCACGCTCCGGTGTCCACTCATTTTGTTCTATATTCTGATCGCTCATATTTTTTTACAATTTCCAACTTCGCAACAAAATTACTTCCATCAACAAAAAGAATAAAGCTGCTATTATAAACCAGGGCCAAAGCTTATATCCCTCTTTCTGCCTTTGTATATCAGTTGTTAGTTTGTCCGCGCTATGCTCTATAAGTGCAACATCACCGGGCCGCTCATTCTCAATATCAGCAAGCCTAACATCCGATTCCTGATGGGCATAATTGAATGCTACTATATCTTGAATCTTTTCCTTTTCTTTTAATTGCAAATTCCAAAGACCACTTGCATTAACAGAAGAAAAACGTAACCTTAATTCATCCTTTCGTTGTATTACCCGGGGAACAACTTCCTTTTTATTATTCCTGTTGACTAGCACAGGTACTTGTTCATTTGCAACCTCAAGCCCCGGATTTGAATAAATATCATTGTCGCCCAGAACATAATAAAGATCTCCTGTATGAACCCCGTCAAAAATCATTTTGTATAACACAGCAAATAAAGGATGTGTTACAAAATTACTGCTTTTCTCTGTAGAACTTACTGCAAAAATATAAACAAATCCCTTACTTTCTTTCATCCTTAATAAAAAAGGATTACCATCGGATTGCATTATTAATGGCTCCGCCAGTGAATTGACATTATAGGATAATTTTACATCGTTGAAGACCGTCGGATATTCCGGATTTTTCGGACGCTCAAGAAAAATCCCTTCAAAAAAATCACTGTCCCACTCTATTGAACTCACCCGAGTATCTTTATCCTTTTGTGCCTCACCGATCCGTACACCCTGATAATCAACTAACATTTCATTATAGCTTTCCCTGTTGGCTTCCTTATTCGGAAAAATAACAAGACTTTTGCCTTTTTGAACATAATCGTTTAGTGCTAAGCGTAAACCGGATGGAATAGACTCCAACTGGTCAAGAATAACAGCGGAATAGGAAGAGAGATTTTGATAGTCAATCGTTCGATAAGACCTGAATTCAGGTTGAACTAATGAATCGTTTTTAAACAGCGCGGAAAAGTATTTGTTCTGTTTCTCTCCTTCACCCAAAACCAACACTTTAACTTTTTCCGGCACATTATAGCGAAAATAAAATGTATTATCAAAATCAATACTATTATCCTGAATTTCCAATCGTCCGCTGTGGAGACCTGTTTTTCGAATACTCACATTTAACTTGATTGTTTTTATACTCTGCCCGTTAAATTCGGCATTGGCAGCAACGCGCTGTTTATCATCAACAAAAAGCTTTAGCGGCACTGATGAGAGATTTCCTTGTTGCTTTATGCGGATATTCAATTCAGCATTTTGATCAAGAAAAAGTGCCGGGCTGGAAAACCAAACACTATCCAAATAAGCATTCGGTGTATTGAAAGACTGAACCGGAATGTAATTGTAAGATACATTGGAGTCTAATTTTTCCTGACTTAGGTCATAACTTATTTTTTGAAAATCGGAAATTAAATAAACAGTTGCACTTCTATTGTTATCCTCTTTGATGAGCTGATGCTGACGATTAACAACTTCAGACAATTGACGAAACTGCGGGGCAAATTCTACCTCTTCAATTTCTGACTCAAATTGCTCAGGTGTAAGCCACCGTTGTTGCTTTCCCTTTAATTCATTGGTAAGCAACTGGAATTTCGTGGATGGTTCATAAGCTTCTGCCAAAGCCCTGGCTTTACTTTTTGCTTCATCCAAAAGAATACCTCCCGAAGTTTGCGCCTGCATGCTAAAGGAGTTATCAAGGTATACACTTACATATTCTCCTGAAGATGCTGATTGATCCTCTTTAGCGACATATGGACTGGCAAAAGCCATAACAAGCATGGCAATAGCCAGCATTCTTAATAATAAAATCAACCAATGCCGCAATGTAGACTGTTTCCGTGTTTGTTGCTTTAAATCCGCTACTAAATCCGTTTGTGTAAAATAAATTTTCTTATATTTTTGAAAATTCAATAAATGGATAATCAGCGGAATGCTAACAGCAAACAATCCATACAATATATTGGGATATAAAAATTGCATAAATATTTATTTAGGGCAAAAGTAAAAGGAAACAAACATTCCTTTATGTAAAAGTCAAAAAAGTTTAATTATTTTTACAAAATTAAATTTTTTGTTCTTTAGTGGGTATAAAAGTTTATTTGATGACTCTGGGAGTACTTAAAAGCAAATACAATTATGACAAGAGAAACGTATTTTAGGTTAATAAATTATCCTACTATATAAACTAAATAATGTCTGTCTATAATGGCCGATTTCTGCGTTGTTGCTCAAATTTTAAATCCTCTAATCCGCCGGCTGGCGGATACTGCGGTTTAAAATTTTCGCACGCCCCCGATAAATACGGGGCAGGCTTTGATCTCGAACATTATGAACTAACCACTTACTTTATAAACATACACTAAATTTTAGAGCGCATTAAACCTTTTAAAAAAAACTACATCAAAAACAGGATATCTTATGAGAGATATAAACATATATATATATTTAGCCCAAATAATGATATTATTACATCTCTTTTAAGGCCAAATATAATTTTGATTTTAAACGATTACTTAAACAATATATCAATAAAAGGATTAACTATAGGATAAAATAAAAAGCCATGAAAAAATTAACATCAACAATCATTGCAACTGCTGTTTTATTCATTTTGCTTGCCCCTCGGTTAGATGCTCAGGAAAGTGAATGGAAACTGCACAAAGAAGTAAACGGAATTCAGATTTATGAAAAAACAACAGAATGTCATGATGAAGCCAACGGGTTACATCAGGAAATGATTCTGTTAAAATTTGTCAATACAACGTCTCAGGATTTTAAAATGACATGGACATTAGAAGCTTGGTACGACGGCAACTGCACAACATGTCATGACCCTGACAATCCGGAATACCAATTCTCCACTAAACTCAAAGCCGGAGAAAGCATTCAGGGAACCTGCGATATTCAGGAAGGAAAGACGTTACGTATTTTTAAAGGTTTTCTTGATAAAGACGATACCGCTACTCTTACTAAATTCGAGTTGAAAAACATTGAAGCTAACCCGCTTTAAAATATTGTAAGGTATTGCCATTTTTATGTTATTTTAATAATAAAAAAAATCAAACCAAATGTATAAAATATTTAAATCCAAACTATTAGCCATACTTCTATTAACCACAGGAGCATTGGCTATAAACATTAATCAGAGCAACGCACAGTGTCAGGTTTCAGCGAACGCTTTTCCGCAGGTAGTATGTGCCGGTGATGCTGTAACATTATCAGCTACCGGAGGATGTGGCCTGCTTATGATGAACACTTTTGACAATGGAACCATCGGAACAGGATGGTCTTCGACAGCGGCTAATCCGGTATTTACTAATCCTTGTGGTCCCGGGCCAAGTGGAGCACATTTGTGGGTCGGGACAACGAGTTCTCAAACCCGGACACTGGTTACAATCGATTATGATGTTTCCATCGGAAATTGCTCTGTCAACTGGTGGATGCGCTACGGTGAAATTTCAAGTTCCGGAGATTGCGAAGACCCGGACCAACCCGATGAAGGAGTGCACTTGCAATGGTCAACAAACAACGGTGCAACATGGACTGATTTCCCGGGACCAAACTCAGACCCTGTAGGGCCAAACTCTACGACCCCTCCATTTAATACAACTACACCGGGTACAGGTGGTTATTGGGAGCCGGTTGGTGTTCCTCCCAGTCCTCCAACACAATCAGTCTATTACTGGCATGAATACGACAGCGATGTGCCTCCTATTGCTTCCACAAGCAGCACAAAATTTCGTTTTGCTCAGTTAACTACATCAAATCAGGGCTTTGATGCCTGGGGTATTGATGAAGTTGAGATCAAATGTCCTACCGGTAATCTTACGGTAAACTGGAATCATGGCCCGACACAATTAAATCCATCAGCTGTTACCCTGCCTTCGAAAGGAACATCATCCTACGATACATGTTTTGTTGTTACCGTTTCCGATACAATAAACAGTGCTACAGATTCGGTTTGTGTTACTGTTAATCCTATACCGGATTCCGATTTCTCCTTATCCGATTCAAACCTTTGTGGCAATGATCCTTTAACAGCTAATTATACCGGAAATGCAACCTCAGGCGGAATATACAACTGGGATTTTGGTGGTACATCTGTTAACGGACAGGGACCTCATACACATAACTTTAGTTCAGCAGGTCAGAAAAATGTATCCTTAGTAGTGCAGGAAAACGGTTGTCAATCTACCAAAACAACAAAGACCGTGGAAGTTCACCCCTATCCAAGTGTAAATGCAGCTCCCAACCCGATGGAGGCATGCCTGAATGATACTATATCTTTTAACAACGGAACACAACCCGATAGTGCTACAACATGGAAATGGAAGTTTGGTGATGGCAATACAAGCAGCCAAAAAAGTCCGGCACATCTTTATACTGCTGCCGGAACATACAAGGTAGACTTAACTGCTACTACCGCTTATGGATGCAGCGACAGTTTATCAGGACTTCCCATAACTATCAATCCTTTACCCAAGGCATCTATTGATACCAATTGGATTGATTACGCAAACAATGAACTGGAATTCAATGATGCATCTCAGCCCGGCAACTCCACATCAAGCATTTCAAACTGGGCATGGAGTTTCGGCGGTGGAGCGACCCCTTCTTCCGGATCCAGTTCATCTGAAAATGTAACATACAGTGGACAAGGAAAATACACGACCACTTTAATTGTAACTAATAACCACGGGTGTACAGACACAACAGATATTGGTATTACAATCTACAAACTTAAAATACCCAATATCATCACTCCGAATAGCGATGGATATAATGATGTATTTAAAATTCAGGCCATTGAGGATGGCGTCCTTGAAAATGTATCTTTAGTTATTTATAACCGATGGGGTAAAAAAGTGTTTGAAACATCAAACTATCAAAATGACTGGGATGCCGATAATTTGGCAGACGGAACCTATTATTATGTCCTTAGCTTTGTTTCACCAAGAGGGGAAGAAAAGTTCAACGGCACCATTACTGTTCTGAGAAAATAATCCTTACAACTTAATCACTATTATAAAAAACCAGATGTTCCTCGTAACATCTGGTTTTTTTTATGTCATTTGGACAATGATATATAAAATACACTAACCACATATGTAAAAAGTCCACTTTCTCTTCCCGGGATAAAGACATTTCTGATTGATTTTTTTCTTAAATTCATCTAAAACGGAAATCATCTGAGATAAACCATCCGCTGGAGTATATATTCCGTAATAATATTCCATGCATAAACATAAAAGGTTAATCTCCAATTGAAAATAAGCAAAAAATTAAATAAGATATTAAACGATCCATAAAAAATCGCATCATACTAAAAAACAAAATCCTAACTAAAAAATACTATAATCATGAAAAAATTAACCTTAACAATCATTGCAACTGCGGTTTTGTTCTTTTTACTTGTCCCACGCTTAAATGCTCAGGAAAGTGAGTGGAAATTGTACAAAGAAGTAAACGGAGTTCAGATTTATGAAAAACCAACGGAATGTCACGATGAAGCCAATGGTTTACATCAGGAAATGATACTGTTAAAATTTGTCAACACAACCTCCCGGGATTTTAACATAACATGGACATTAGAAGCCTGGTATGACGGAACTTGCACAACATGTCACGATCCTGACAATCCGGAATACCAATTCTCCACTAAACTCAAAGCCGGAGAAAGCATTCAGGGAACCTGCGACACAGAGGAAGGAAAGACGTTACGTATTTTTAAAGGTTTCCTTGATAAAGACAATACGGCTACGCTCACCAAATTTGAGCTAAAAAACATCAAAGCCAACCCGCTTTAAAATTATACGGTATAGCTTAAACTATTTTTACAAAACTAAAAACCAAAGCCATGATACAACTATTCAAACCCAAACTTATCGCTATTCTTATATTAACTACCGGAGCATTGGCCCTAAACATAAACCCTAGTAAAGCTCAATGTGAGGTGTCTGCCAATGTTTTTCCACAGGTTATATGTGCAGGTAATACGGTAACTTTATCAGCAACCGGAGGATGTGGTTTATTAATGATGAACACTTTCGACAATGGCACCATCGGAACGGGATGGTCTTCTACAGCAGCTAATCCGGTATTTACCAATCCCTGCGGTCCCGGACCAAGTGGTGCACATCTTTGGGTGGGAACAACTCCTTCAAATATCCGAACACTTGTAACCATCGATTATGATGTCTCTATCGGAAACTGCTCTGTCAATTGGTGGATGCGTTATGGCCAGGAGAAATCATCAGGCGATTGCGAAGATCCGGATTTAGTTGATGAAGGGGTACACCTTCAGTGGTCAACAGATAACGGAGTGACCTGGACTGATTTCGCGGGTCCAAATTCAAGCCCTGTAGGTCCTAATACGAACACCCCTCCTTTCAATACAACGACCCCTGGAACAGGAGGTTACTGGGCTCCTCCCAGTGGAGGAACGCATGGTAATTATCCGCCAACTCAAAGTGTCTATTACTGGCATGAATATGAAAGTGATGTCCCTCCGATTGCTTCCACGAGCAGCACAAAGTTTCGCTGGGCTCAATTAAACACCTCTGACCAGGGTTATGACGCCTGGGGTATTGATGAGGTAGAGATCAAGTGTCCGACCGGTAATCTTAATGTAAGCTGGGATCATGGACCAACAAGCCTGGATCCTCCACCGGTTACGTTACCGCCTAAAGGAACAACATATGATACATGTTTTGTTGTTACGGTTTCCGACACGATCAACAGTGCTACAGACTCGGTTTGTGTAACTGTTAACCCTATACCGGATTCCGATTTCTCTTTATCAGATTCAAACGTTTGCGGAGATGATCCTGTCACGGCAACTTATACAGGAAGTGCTAGCTCAGGCGGAATATACAACTGGGATTTCGGAAGCACTTCAGTTAATGGACAGGGGCCCCACACACATAACTTTAGTTCTTCAGGACAAAAAGAAGTCTCTTTAGTCGTACAAGAAAACGGTTGTCAGTCTAATAAAACAACCAAAACTGTAGAGGTTCATCCATATCCAAGTGTAAACGCTGCTCCCAACCCGATGGAGGCATGCCTGAATGATACTATATCTTTTAACAACGGAACACAACCTGACAGTGCTACAACATGGAGTTGGGATTTTGGTGATGGCAATACCAGTAACCAAAAAAGTCCATCACATCTTTATACGGCTGCCGGAACGTATAAAGTGGATTTAACCGCTACTAGTGCTTATGGGTGCACCGACAGTGTAACAGGACTTCCGATAACAATTAATCCAAACCCAACGGCAGCTATTGACACAAACTGGATTGATTACGAAAATAATGAGCTGGAATACAATGATGCATCACAGCCCGGCAACTCCACATCAAGCATTTCGGACTGGACATGGAGTTTTGGCGGTGGAGCTAACCCCTCTTCCGGATCCAGCTCTTCCGAAAGCGTCACATACGATGGACAAGGAAATTACACAACTACTTTGATTGTAACCAATAATCATGGCTGTACAGACACTACAGATATTGGTATTACAATTTACAAACTTGAAATCCCCAATGTCATCACGCCAAATAACGATGGATATAATGATGTGTTTAAAATTCAGGCCATCGAAGATGATGTGCTTCAAAATGTATCTTTAGTTATTTATAATCGATGGGGTAAAAAAGTGTTTGAAACATCAAATTATCAAAATGACTGGGATGCCGATAATTTGGCAGACGGAACCTATTATTATGTCCTTAGCTTTGTCTCGCCAAGAGGCGAAGAAAAATTCAACGGATCGGTTACCGTTCTTAGAGAATAACGCTTGCTCCATAAGAAATGAACAACAAAAAACCAGATGTTCAACATGACATCTGGTTTTTTTATTCAGCAAATTAATCCAATCACGTATTCACAAAATTAACTTTCTCTTCCGGGGATAATGGCATTTCCGATTGATTTTTTTCGATTACATCCAATTCAAATCTCAAATTATCAATGATAAAGTCCTGCCGTTGTGGTGTATTTTTGCCCATATAAAACTTGAGTGTCTTATCCGTAGACACATTATCTTTAAGGATGATGGGTTCCAACCGAATATCTTTTCCGATAAGGTGCACGAACTCATCCGGAGAAATCTCCCCTAATCCTTTAAATCGTGTGATTTCCGGTTTGCCTTTCAATTTTTCAATGGCCTCACGTCTTTCGGGTTCGCTATAACAATAAAGTGTCGTTTGCCTGTTCCGGACACGGTATAAGGGTGTCTGTAAAATATACAAATGCCCTTTTTTGACAAGTTCCGGGAAAAATTTCAGGAAAAAGGTCAAAAGCAACATACGGATATGCATGCCATCCACATCAGCATCTGTAGCAATAACAATATTATTATATCTTAAATTTTCCAGGCTGTCTTCAATATTAAGTGCCGTTTGAAGTAAATTAAACTCTTCATTTTCATAGACAATCTTTTTGGAAAGTCCAAAGCTATTCAAAGGTTTTCCTTTCAGGCTAAAAACAGCCTGTGTACGGACATTACGCGCCTTTGTAATAGATCCACTGGCAGAGTCTCCCTCGGTAATAAACAAAGTAGACTCCAGGCGGTCATCATGTTTGGAATTGTAATGGACTTTACAATCTCTCAGTTTTTTATTGTGTAAGCTGGCTCTTTTGGCTGTTTCCCGGGCTTTCTTTTTTATCCCGGCCATTTCTTTGCGCTCCCGCTCATTAAGCTGTATTTTTTGAAGCAAAAGATCAGCAGTTTCCGGATGGCGGTGTAGGTAATTATCCAAATTCCGTTTAACGATGTCGGTCACATAATTGCGCACAGTTTGTCCATTAGGACTCATGTGCTGTGAACCTAATTTTGTTTTTGTCTGAGATTCAAAAACGGGTTCCTGAATTTTAATACTAAACGCTGAAGCAATAGATCCCCGTATATCTGAAGGTTCGAAGTCCTTTTTATAAAATTCCCTTATCGTTTTTACAATAGCTTCCCTGAAAGCCGCCTGATGAGTACCTCCCTGTGGGGTATACTGCCCATTGACAAACGAATGATAATCTTCACCATATTTCCGGGAACAATAAGAAAATGCACATTCAAAATCCCCTTCGGAAAAATGAATAATCGGAAAGATAAATTCCTCATCAACTTGATCCTGAAGCAAGTCAAGCAATCCATTTTCGGATCGGATAAGCTGTCCGTTAAAATTTAAGGTCAATCCCTTATTCAGATAGGCATAATTCCAAAGTAATTTTTCAATGTATTCAGAAATATACCGATAATTGCCAAAAATTTCTTTATCAGGCACGAACTGAACAAAAGTTCCATTACGTTCAGTCGTTTCTATTAATTCTTCAGAAATCAACTCCCCTTTCTTATACTCGATGACCTTAGCTTGTCCTTCTCTGACCGATTTGACTATAAATTCTTCGGAGAGAGCGTTTACAGCTTTAGTTCCAACGCCATTTAAACCCACGGATTTTTTAAAGGCCTGGGAATCATATTTTGCTCCCGTATTAATTTTGGAAACACATTCCAAAACTTTACCTAATGGTATACCTCGACCATAATCCCTTATTGAGACACGAGTACCTTCTACTTTTATGTCTATCTTTTTTCCATGGCCCATGACAAATTCATCAATGGAATTGTCAATGGTTTCTTTCACTAAAACATAAATTCCATCATCCTTGGAAGAACCTTCTCCTAATTTTCCAATATACATTCCCGGACGGGTTCTTATATGATCCTTCCAGTCTAATGACTTTATACTTTGCTCATTATATTCTGCCTGCATTTTCTCTCCAATTTTATGCAAAAATAATCACCTAAACATTAGAAAAGCATGTCCATTAAATAAACTTATCAAGAATCGTTTGTTAAATACTGATAACCACATATATTAAAAAGCTTAAAACCTGCTTTTTTCTCCTGATATCCAGTTTCAGGTTTACTAACAAACAAACCCAGTAAAGATTACAAGAAATTAGCAACTTCCGCATTTACACCATAATATTATAATACTATAAAAACAGATGCTCAGGATAGTTTATTTTGCATAGAAATAAGCCTTTGCCGGGAACAGATTTGCCCGCATATTGACGATTTTTATAAGACATTATTTTCTCCACATCTTCTACTTCAATCTGTCCTCTGCCAACATCTATTAACGTACCAACAATAGCTCGTACCATATTACGTAAAAAGCGGTCGGCAGATATATGAAAAACCAGTAATTTATTATCGGAAAACCACCTGGCTTTTCTTACATCGCAAATAAAATTATTAACATCAGTTCCGGAACGGGCGAAGCTACTAAAATCGTGTGTCCCGATTAAGTATTTTGCCGCTTCATTCATTTTAGTCAAGTCCAATGGTGCTAAAAAAATATGTGCATAGTCATTCAAAAATGGATCCTTCACGGTTGTAATATAATATTTATAGGATCGCTCAATAGCATCAAAGCGCGCATGTGCATCTTTTTTAACAGGATGTAGGTTATGCAGAACAACAGACGAAGGTAAAAAACGATTCATTTTATAAACAAAGTCGTTTATATCTAGGTCTTTCATATCAATATCCGTATGAGCAAAGAAGTTTTTTGCATGCACACCTGCATCTGTTCTTCCCGCCCCCATAACGGCAACATTTTGTTTTAAGAAAACAGACATGTGATCTTCCAGACATTGTTGCACTGTATAATGTGCTTTCTGGCGCTGCCAGCCATGAAAAGGTCCTCCATCAAAAGAAAGTTCTATAAAATAGCGGCTAACCATAATTTTGATTTGCGGCAAAATTACGAATAAATTAAACAATCAGGATCAGGCACGGTTGCAAAGCGAACAATTTAATTTAGACTACCTATAAATTAGCAAAAACAACGAAAAAAAGCACCATTGTTATTCAGCTAACAAAACTCTTTCTTATCTTTGAACCTTCATTGTTATTCTAATAACAAACCAAAAAAACAAAACTACAATCAATAAAGGAGGTTAAAATGTCGAATACACAACAAATGGTCAAAGAGCTTGTAGAAAAACATGGCCGGGAAAGAACCAATCTGATGGCTATTCTACAAGGTGTTGTAGATCAACAGAATCATTTAGATGACCAGGCTATAATCGAAATTGCCAGAGAAATGGATTTATCTGCAGCTCAGGTTTATGGCACTGCATCTTTTTACACATTTTTGGATATTAAACCCAGAGGGGAATATGTAATCCGCCTATGCAGAACAATTACATGCGATATGAAAGGTAAACGGGAGATTCTACATACATTGGAAAATCTTCTCAAAGTTAATATCGGGGAAACCACACCTGATAATAAATTCACATTACTGGAAACCAACTGTTTGGGATGGTGCCATAAAGGGCCTGCAATGCTAATTAACAACAAAGCATATACTGAACTTACACCGGAAAAAGTGAAAGAAATCATCACAGAAATCAAGCACAAAAGCTAAAACGGAGGTCATTATGGCAGATACAAAACAATTGAAAAGAGTTGATATAATTTTTACAGAAGATTGTAATTATAAAGACATATTATCTGAAGCGCTACAATCCAGCAATGAAGATATCGTCCAGTCCCTGCTTAATTCAGGACTGCGAGGGCGCGGTGGAGCTGGCTTTCCAACCGGGATGAAATGGAAATTCACAGCTCAGGAAGAATCCGATGAGAAATTTATCATTTGTAATGCAGATGAGGGCGAACCGGGTACCTTTAAAGACCGTGAAATTCTGTTTAAAGTTCCCTTCAAAGTTTTTGGCGGGATGGCTGTCGGAGCTAAAGTCATCGGCGCTAAAGAAGGGTATATTTATTTACGCGGAGAGTACAAATTCTTGCTCGATGATTTACAAAAACATCTGGACGAGTTTCATAATGTTTTAGATGAATTAAATTTTGATTTCAGAATTAAAATTGTCACGGGCGCCGGTGCTTACATTTGTGGCGAAGAAAGCGCATTATTCGAATCCATGGAAGGTAAACGCGGAGAGCCCCGCAACAAGCCACCCTATCCTACCACTTATGGATACAAAGGAAAACCAACGGTTATCAATAATGTGGAAACATTGGTTTATGCATTAATGATTTGCCGTTTAGGAGGAGAGAAGTTTAAAGAACTTGGTACTGATGATTCCAGAGGATCAAAAGTATTTTCTGTCTCCGGTGATACGCCTATACCTGGCATTTATGAACTTGAGTTGGGAATGACTCTTGAAAACTTTGTGGAAGAATTTGGCGATGGAGACACAAAATCAGTACAAGTAGGTGGTGCCGCAGGCTTTTGCGTTCCCCGTAAACATTTCAAGGATACCATTATTGGATTTGAAGGTGTTCCTACCGGGGGATCAATGATGATATTCAACAGTTCCCGTTCTATGTATAATGTCATACATAATTATCTGGAATTTTTTGAAGAAGAATCCTGTGGACAATGTACTCCTTGCCGCGTAGGTTGTCAGCAGCTACTACTCGGAGTTGAAGCAGTGAAACGTGGAGACAAACCCATTGAGTACCTTAATGAACTGCTTAAACTTACAGAAACGATGAAAATGACATCCAAATGTGGTTTGGGACAGTCTGTAGCAAACTCATTTGCTTCTATCGTTGATAACTTCAAAGAAGAAATGATCTATTAATTTACCGCTTGTCGAATTGAAAACAAGAAAATATATGTCTAAAATGATAAACTTAAATATAGATGGAATTGATGTCAGCGTTGAAGAAGGGAAAACAGTACTCGATGCTGCCAAAAAAATAAAAGTTAAAGTCCCCACGCTGTGTTTCCATGAAGACCTTTGCGTTGCCGGAAATTGTCGCGTTTGCGTTGTCGAACAAGAAGGAAAAGGATTAATTGCTTCCTGCGCGATGCCTGCGCAAGAAGGTATGAAAATCCATACCAACACACTGAAAGTACGACGCTCAAGAAAACACATTATCGAGTTATTGCTCTCAGAGCACAATGCCGATTGTACAAAGTGTTTCAAAAACGGAAATTGCGAACTTCAGGAATTAGCCAATGAATATCGCACAGGTAATCAGGTTTTTCTGGATCTTGTTCCGGAAAAAAACTATACCGTCGATCAATCCTCTCCTTCCATTATGAAAGACGACAGCAAATGTATCCGCTGTCAACGTTGTGTAAGGACCTGTGAGCAATTGCAAGCTGTTAGTGCATTGGCTGTTGCTAACAAAGGAGGCAACATGAAAATATCCAGCTTTTTCGATCGCCCGATGCATGAAGTGGTTTGTACCAATTGCGGGCAATGTATCAATCGTTGTCCTACAGGTGCTCTCATTGAGGTTAATGACATCGAAAATGTATGGGATGCAATTTATGATGAAAGCAAACATGTTATTATCCAAACAGCCCCTGCAGTGCGCATCGGTTTAGGTGAAGAACTTGGCTTTGATCCCGGAAAACGTGTTACGGGAAAAATGGTTACCGCCCTTAAGCGTCTTGGTTTTGACTCTGTACTGGACACCCAGTTTACGGCTGACCTGACAATTATGGAAGAAGGTACCGAGTTGCTTACAAAGCTGAAAAAAGCACTTGTAGACGGTGATGAATCCGTACACCTGCCAATGACGACCTCATGCTCACCAGGCTGGGTTAAATTTATAGAGCATACATTCCCTGAATTACTGGACAATGTATCCTCCTGTAAGTCACCACAACAAATGTTTGGTACGTTAGCCAAGACCTATTACGCTCAAAAACGTAATCTGGACCCGAAAGATATAATTTCTGTATCTGTCATGCCGTGTACGGCGAAAAAGTTTGAAGCCGATCGTCCGGAAATGACCGATAGTGGTTATAAAGATGTGGATTATGCAATTACCACACGGGAACTGGCCATTATGGTTAAGCAAGCCGGGCTTGAATTCCTTGAGCTTGAGGATCAAAAATTTGACAGCCTCATGGGCGATTCTTCCGGAGCAGCAACTATTTTCGGAGCCACAGGAGGTGTAATGGAAGCTGCCCTGAGAACAGCTTATGAAATTGTTACCGGCCGTGAAGTTCCGTTTAAAAACTTAAATATTGAACCGGTCCGTGGTTTTGGCGGAGTGCGCGAAGCTACCATTAAAATAGAAGATCCGGTTGAAGACTGGAAGTTTCTTGATGGTGTAGAGTTACGATGCGCTGTTGCACATGGATTAGCGAATGCCAAAGAGCTGATGCAGGCTGTAAAAGATGGCAAGGCCAATTATCATTTCATCGAAATCATGGCTTGTCCGGGCGGTTGTCTTGGAGGCGGAGGTCAGCCTATACCAACCAATCAGGCTATTCGGGATAAGCGTGCTAAAGCCATTTATGAAGAAGACATGGACCTTCCAGTTCGTAAATCACATGAAAATCCGGAAATCGTTAAGATATACGAAGATTTCTTAGGTGAGCCATTAGGCCATAAATCTCATGAACTCTTACACACGAAATATGTAGCTCGTGAACGTTATTAATCAAGCTATCTATATCTAACTAAATCCAGAGCTGCCTTTTAGGGCAGCTCTTTTTTAGCCCTGCTTGTTATATTATTAACACTGTTATTTTTTTAACATTTTCTTGCATTTTGTGTTGTGTAATTCGTATATTTGTCTCATCAAACAAAAAATATATGAGCCTGAAAACAAAAAACATAAACCACCTGACCGTGCATTCTATAGCCCAAGTTGTAAATGGTACGATTTCCGGTGCACCTGTTGATACAGAGCAAAAAATAGAATATGCATTTGCTTCCGATTTGATGAGCGATGTGCTTATGTTAGATACTAACGATATCACTCTTATCACAGGTTTAGCCAACCCACAAGTTATCCGCACCGCTGAGATGTCGGATATTAACCTGGTTATCATTGCAAGAGACAAAAAATGCAGTAGTGAAATGATCAATCTGGCACGGGAAAATAACATAACCATTATTGAAACTCCCTACTCGGTTTTTAAAGTCAGTGGGTTATTGTACAATCAAGGAATCAAACCAATCTTTTAAATTTTGAATATAAAATTTGACATAGAAGGGGGAAATTTTAGCTCAGCCGGATTAGCCTCCAGTGAGGTAAAAAGGCTATTAAAACAGCTCAATATAGACATAAAAACTATAAAACGGTTAGTTGTAGCCATGTATGAAGCTGAAGTTAACATCGTGGCTCATGCTTATCAGGGAGAAGCTGATGTTGAGATCAACGAAGATCATATAAAGGTTGTGTTTACAGATCATGGCCCGGGAATAGACGACATTGATCTGGCTATGCAAAAAGGATATTCCACTGCCAGCGAACAAGTGCGCGAAATGGGATTTGGCGCAGGGATGGGATTACCAAACATAAAATCACACGCTGACAAACTCAATATAACAAGTGAAGTAGGAAAAGGAACACGAGTAGAAATAATCTGTTATTTGAACGCTTAAAAACTATGACAAAACAAGCTTTTCATCACGCCCTTAAAATAGATAAAGACCTTTGCATTGGATGTGCTAACTGCATGAGAGTTTGCCCGACAGAAGCAATACGGGTAAGAGAAGGCAAAGCTAATTTGGAAGCTAATCGCTGCATTGATTGTGGTGAATGTTACAGACATTGCCCGGTAAATGCCATCATTATCGAACAAGATGATTTTACGAATATTCACAATTTCCAATACAGAGTTGCCTTAGTCCCTTCGATTTTTTTCGGCCAGTTTCCTGAGGATGTACAAACAGAAGAGATCCACAGTAGTTTGAAACAACAAGGCTTTACTCATGTCTTTGAAGTTGAAAACTCTACAGAAATTGTATGGCGTAAACAGCAGGAAGAGCTGAAAAACCAGGAAAACACCAGACCGTTAATATCTGCTTTTTGCCCGGCTATTGTTCGGCTAATACAAGTGAAATTCCCTTCCTTAATCCCAAATCTGTTATCCATCAAACCTCCTTTAGATGTAAGTGCTTTATACTTCAAGAAAAAGTTAATCGACCAGGGTATAACGGAAGATAAAATTGGAATTTTTTATATAACGCAATGTGCAGCTAAGATCGCAGCAATAAAAAGTCCTGTAGGTGAAGACAAATCGGCTATTGACGGGGTTATAAACATGGATTACCTTTATAACAAGGTATTTACTTTTATCAAACAACATAACAACGATCGTTGCGCCCTTCCCGACCGGCAGCACCTTAGCTCGCGAGATATACTGTGGAGCTTAACCAACGGAGAAAAAGACCACAATGGGCAACGAAGCCTGGCCATAGATGGTATTAACAACGTAATGGCCATTCTTGAACGCGTCGAAAACGAAGAGATGAGTAATATCGATTTTCTGGAACTACGCGCTTGTGATGAAAGTTGCGCCGGAGGAGTGTTAACAAGCGGAAACCGTTTCTTAACAGTAGAAAGAATGAGAAACCGGGCCGAAAATGCGACTGAGCAAAAAAATGAAGAGTTTTTATCTTACAGAGACTATTTGCTTAACAATATTACTATAGGCCCCGTAGAGCCTCGTTCTATGATGAAACTTGACAATGATCTCTCCATAGCTTTACGCAAAATGCGACAAGTCCAGATGACAATGGAACGACTCCCCAGGGTAGACTGTACAGTGTGTGGAGCGCCCAGTTGCAGAGCTCTTGCTGAAGATATTGTGCAAGGAAAAGCAAGCATAAACGATTGCATTTTTATTCAAAAACGGAAAGAACAAAAAGAATTAATGAGTAAAGAAGAATCCCTGGAAATTATGAAATCCATCTGGGGAAAACCCAAACTTGATAAAAACCGTTAGTGTTATGACGATAGAAGAAATTAAAAATAAATTGGATTTATCTGTTTTCTCAGGCCAGGACGGACTTAGCAAAACAGCAACAGGCGGCTACGTTTCCGACCTCCTCAGCGATGTTATGGGAAATGCCAAAGAGGGCCAGGTATGGATTACACTGCAAACCCATAAAAACATAATGGCTATTGCCTCTTTAAAAGATATCGCGGCTATTATTATTGTAAAAGACCTGCAACCGAGTGAAGAAACTATTGAGTTCAGCAACAAAGAAAACATTCCGTTGTTATCTACATCAAAATCTGCCTTTGAAATCACAGGCCAATTATATGAAACCTTCATGTTTGCCAAAAGCACACAAGAGAATGATTAAATATGCTGGGCGGGTTGGATAATGCAAAGAAACCAATGACATTTATTGTTATTAGTAGTCATTGGTTGTCATTTGTTGTCATTGATGGTCATTGGTAGTCATTAATGGTCATTTTCTATACTTGTGTGTCCGGCTGCTGTCAAATATAACCGTCTCAGAAAGCTCTGAAGTAAATGACTTAGAATATAGTAAAGCAAAATGACGCGCGAAGCAAATGACAGTAAGAGATAAAAGAAAGAAAACATAATAATGGCATTACCAGTATTTTGAATAATTCAATTATATAAAATTCTAAAATAATTATGAACCGGTATCGCGCTGACCTCCATATACACACAGTTCTATCCCCTTGCGGCGATCTAAGCATGAGTCCGCATAATATACTGGAGCATGCAGCACGAAAAAGTATTGATATTATTGGCATTGCCGATCACAACAGTACTTTACAAGGTCAAATTATTGCCGATCTGGCCGGAAGGTACGGGATCACGGTGCTTTGCGGTGCCGAAGTTACTTCAATGGAAGAAGCCCACTGCTTATGTTTTTTTCCGGAAAATAAACTTACTGAATTCCAAAGCTATCTTGATAAGCATCTGATAAAATATCCCAACGACCCGGACAAACTCGGCTATCAGGTTGTGGTGGATGCAGAAGAACAAATATTACAGCAACTTGACTATTCGCTGTTTACATCTCTCGACCAAAGCATTGATCAGATTAGCCAGAAAGTTCATGAATTAGGCGGCATATTCATCCCGGCACATATTAATAAATCCAGATTTAGTTTACTTAGTCAGCTTGGTTTTATACCGGAGGATCTAAATGAAGATGCTCTGGAAATTTCTTTCCACACTACGAAAGAAAAATTTACAAATGAATATCCTATACTTCATGACAAGACATTTATTCAGTCATCTGACGCCCACTATCCGGAAGACATCGGTAAGATCCATACACTTTTTAAAATGAACAACAGAAGTTTTGATGAAATAAAGCAAGCCCTCCATAATAAAAATGGACGAAACATATACATTTAACATATCTAAATTTTTCGATATCTACTGCTTAAGCGCATAGTCAGCATAAAGTCACATCTGACAATAAAAGCATAAAATATTTCCACCGATGAAAACTTTATCATACCATATTCTTGACATAACCGAAAATTGTTCCCGCGCGAATGCAACGGTCATAAAGCTGGATATCACAGAAAACCAATCCTCTGACACCTATTGCATACAGATAGAAGATAACGGAGACGGCATGTCAGAGGAAATGTTAAAAAAAGTACATGATCCATTTTTCACTTCCCGAACGACCAGAAAAGTAGGGCTTGGCATCCCGCTTTTTAGGCAAAATGCGCTTCAAGCCGGTGGTGATTTTTCTATAGATTCCAAACTTAACAAAGGGACAGTTGTTAAGGCTATTTTTGGATTATCAAATATTGATCGGCCGCCTGTAGGAGATCTGCCCGATACAATTGTTTGGTTAATTGCTTCATTTGACAAAGATATCCGGTTTGTTTATACCCATCGAACAGATTCCGGAGAATATATTTTTGACACAGACCAAATTAGAGAAGCTTTGGATAATATCTCTTTTTCTCATCCGGAAATAAAATCCATGCTAAAGGAAATGATAAAGGAAAATCTTGAAGAGATTAAAGCTACAAAAAATTAGCAAGAAAAAAAAAGCCCTCATCTGAGGGCCTTTTTTTTATCTTTACTTACCTATCGAATTAATATACAATGAACTTCTTAGAAGTTGTCTTATTGCCATCGTATATCATCTGTAAGATATAGTTTCCTTTTTCCATGTTACTCACGTCAAATTTCAGGGAATGTTTACCTGACGAAAGTTTCTCTTCGCGTACATTCATCAATCTTCCGTTGATATCATAAACACGTAACAGAACATCAGAAGGTTTATCCAGTTTGAAGTCTGCAGTTGCCTGGTCAGAAACCGGGTTTGGATAAAGATTGATGTTTAGCTTTTGTACTTCACCAAAGCTTTTCGATTTTTCCTGAACACCTGTGTATTTATCGGTTGAATAGAATCCACGTCCGTAGGTGGCAGCATAAACTTTTCCGTAATTGGAAACACCGGGATAAACAGTAGTAAACTGTTGCCCTTCGACTGTTTCAGTGATTTCCATATATGGAAGATTCATTGTTTGCTGTCCAAGCATATAAACCGGTACGCGGTCAAATCCGTCGTTTTCTTCCACCCATGTGACAGAAGAAGCGGTTATATCATCTGTAGCATAAATACCATACTCCGTACCCAAAATGACGCTATTGGAATTAAACATCGGGACAAGTGAAGCATAAATCGGCATTGCAGGAAGGTCTCCCTGTACAGACTGGAATGTAGGATTAGTACTCATAGCATTCGTGGAACGATAGACATAATTACTTTCACCATAATTACCAAGCGTAACTATAATATGATCTTTATCTTCCGGATCCAACGCTATTGAAGTAACCCAACGGCCCTGGGCAAACTCTTTTATTAAATCTACCTCAATAGATTGCTGTGAACTTGTTACATCTGCATAAGTAGAGTCCCATGCAGACATAATATTGTTAATGCGATAAATACGGCCAGTGCTATTAGTTCCACCCTGCGTTCCAACATACATTACATCTCCATCCTCAGAAACCTGCATACGTTGAACGGTTCCGTTGATGTTAGCAATCTTAAACCATTCCGGAGTTACCGAAAAGTCAAGTGCATCACGGGTCATCCATACAGCATTATGAGTACCTAAGTAATATCTTGACTGAACCGGGTCAGCAACTTGCACAGAATCTCCCTGATTCAACGGTTGATTCAATATATGTTGGAATGGATAATCATTAATTTGACTTCTGACAATAAGGGTATCTCCTGCTGAGTGGCTATTCACAGTATCTTTATACCAGACAGAGTCTCTTGAATTACTCACACTAACACTTTCCCACAACTTAATCGGCGTAACAAAAGAACCATCATAACCTTCATCAATCAAGCGTTGACTATAATACCCAGGCACTTCATTATCCTCTGAGTCTCTCTCGGATTGTCTTTCCCAGGTATTGCCTTTATCCAGTGAACGGCCTGAAAGACCATAATAAGAACTAGCAAAAAAGATATCCTGATCTAAAACACTAAAAGCTGCATGGCCACCGTCACCATAAAATAAAACTTCTGCATCGGTAGGTGTATTCCCATGACCGCTTACGTATGGAGTACTGTTATCCTGTGTTCCACCCATAACTCCACCTCTCGGGCCAATTGCAAGGGTGTAAAACTGAGTTACATTATAATTTTTATTCAGGGAAGTAAACGTATTTCCTTTATTTGTAGTCCGGAATATTCCGCCATCCGTTCCGGCATACATAACGCTGGAATTATTCGGATGAAATTTATATACATGATGGTCCACATGAGCATAATGTGATGTTTGTGCTCCACCTAACTGGTCAAGATACCCTTGTGTAATTTGCTGCCAGGCAAAAGGTTGACCTGGATTAACCTGTGTACCTTCCCACATGTTGATTCCACCTACAAATACGTGATGTGGATTATCAGGGTCTACAGCAATAACATTATCATAGGCTCCCTGATTATTGGAACCAAAAATTGCAAAACTCTCACTTCCGCCCGGGCCGACAACACTCCAGGTATCGCCTTTATCATCTGACATATAAATGTTCTTTAAAGATCCTCGTAAGGGATCATCCAGAGGACCACCCTTTGCCATTACCGCATAGATCGTCTGATTGTTATGCGCCATAGCCAATTCAACCCTGGAAATATCAGACCCCGGCAACATATTCGGATCACCTGTGGAAACATTCGTAAAGTCATTGATTCCTCCGGTTTTACTAATATAAACCGAAGTACCAACAACAGCAGCAACCATACCATTAGGAGAAATTTTAACATCCATGGAATTACCAGTTAGTGGTTGACCATTGGGTAACAATGGCGGGTCTTGCCATGTTGAACCACCATCATCGGAATATTTAAGGCCATTATTGGTCGCAGCCCAAACATCACCATCGGTTGTATCAACGGCAATACGATTAACAAATGCCCATGCCACTGATGAGGAATTGGATGCACTCGGAATAGTTGACGGAATTAGATCAAAGTTTGTACCGTCTGTAGATTTATAAATCCCCGTTCCGATAACACCGGGCGTGGAATAATTATTTCCCAATACATTAGCAAATTGTTCACCGGTTCCAACGTAGATTTCTCCGTTAGGTCCCATTTCCACGGAAGATATGGAAAGATTCTCATCCACGTCTGTTAACAATGTCCATGAGGATCCGCCTGTGGTAGTCTTCCAGAGACCACCGGAAACACCTCCGGCATACATAGTATTTGGGTTGTCGGGATCGATACACAATCCACGTGTACGTCCTCCCACATTCCCCGGGCCTATATTATCCCACTGAAGACCTAAAGCTTTTTGTCCGGAGGCATTGTTTTTAAGCTGTAAGCGCGCTTTAACAACTTCTCTCGGGTCAATATGACCGCTCATACGCTCCCCTTTCATAGAAGCTAAATATTCCATGGCTTTTTTAATACCTTTGGTATGTTCCATGAATTTCATGCCACGCTCATCATACCGTGCCCTGGGATCGTCATTTTTTTGATTTACCTGAAAAATCGCAACCCCAACAATCAAAAGGGCTGCCATACTGATCAATAGTTTTCTAAACTTCATATTTATTAATTGTTTGTTATACTCATTATTATTTTCGACAAAAATATAATCCTTTTCCAAATTTTTGATGTTCCTTGATCATAATTTGTAAGATTTATTCCATCGGTTTTCGTTATCAATTTATTGCTAATATCTTATGCCAGATATTAATTCCTGTGCTTTGCTTTTAAAAACCGGTGCAAGATACAGCTTTTTAATGTATTGACAAGTCCCATAAAAAACATTATGCACAAATATAGTCTATCGGCTGTGTTTTATAAACAAGGAACCAGCATAAGGATGTTTTCAACCAGTTAAAGGCTTCATTTATATAATCTAACCCTGAATTAAAATTACGACTTGTCAATTATCAACCATTAAACTACCAACAAATTTGTGACATACATGTTTTATTTATCTCATGCATAGTTTGTTTCACGATCTATCAAAACCAAATCAATTATATCTGCCTCCAATATAGAAACTAATATAAAACGACAGAAACAATTGCTTATTTTGATTCTTAGCCATAATAGGAATCTTGTCAGGATAGATATCCAGAACAGTACCCGCCTCGAGTGCTCTTATTTTACTTCTTTCCTGGGCAAACTCAAAGTTAAATGCGAACTTTCCATAAGCCCCGGGATAGAAACCAAGTTCACCAAACCCTTTGGTAATAGGGCCTCTTCCCTGAATATCCCAGATACCGTGTTTATCTGGTTTATATTTTTCCAATGTATAGCTAAAACTACCTGAATATCCTGGTCTGTCGGTGATAATATATAGGTAGACGGGTTTGGTAAATCCAAGAGATGTTCCGACACTGTATAACATTCGAACCTCCAGTCCTTTTCCCCAAAAAGGTTCACGATTTAACAATCGCTGCATTCCAACTCCCAGTCGCGTTATAAAAAATGAATTCTTTTTCCCGTAAATAAAACTTTTAGTATTCGGATAATAGGCATTCGAAGTTTTAACTTCTTTCGGGTGTTTCATGATAACGATATCAGCCTCATAAAACCATTTTCTATAATATGTTATCGAACGGACATTACGGCCGCTTATCCCAAAACCGTCAATATGAAGTAAG
Organism: Bacteroidales bacterium; assembly: GCA_021738505.1. Taxonomy (GTDB): domain Bacteria; phylum Bacteroidota; class Bacteroidia; order Bacteroidales; family PWNQ01; genus PWNQ01. The sequence goes on from JAIPBW010000026.1 coordinate 32,122, forward strand.
CCACCGGCATCCCATTCATGCCGAAGCAATTCATCTCCTGTACCTTCCTCTTGTTCCTGTGAAAACAAGCCAAAGGTTCCCAGCATCAAAGCCAAAAGGATAATATGGCGTTTCATTATTATCATAGAAAACCAGTGTATGAAAATAAAATTAGCTTACCTGTTCTGTTTTTTGATTGTCGGTCTGGCCGTATACCCCGGGGCATCTTTTCTGGTTATTGCATGATGAAAGAATAATACCTCCGGCAAACACAAGCACAAGCAAAATAGTTATCTTTTTTTTCTTCATATCTTTATTTTTTTTGCAAAGTAACTTCATTTTTCGTCTTTATAATAACGTCAAACGTATAACAATAGTTTATATATTTTTGTCAAAAATAATTCCAATACATAAAAAAAACAAGGGAACAAATGATTTGTTTGTTTTTATCTTCTGCCGATTTAGGGATTTTCTTTTATATTTGCTTCATCTATAACAAAAACATTACATGACACCGGATATTCATCTAGAAGAAAGCTGGAAAGACATTCTGTCAGATGAGTTTGACAAAGAATACTTTCGAAAATTAAAAACCTTTTTAGCATCAGAACGCCAAAAGCATTTGGTCTATCCACCCAAAGATAAAGTTTTTGAAGCTTTTCGGCATACGCCATTTTCTAAAGTAAAAGTCATCATTTTAGGACAAGACCCCTATCATGGGCCGGGACAGGCTCATGGATTAAGTTTTTCCGTACCCGAAGGAATTGCTATTCCTCCTTCCCTTCGTAATATTTTTAAAGAGCTTCAACAGGAGTTCGGCTTAAACATCCCTCAAAAAGGAAATCTGGAAGCCTGGGCAGATCAGGGCGTTTTTTTACTAAATGCTACGTTAACTGTTAGAGCTAATGAACCCGGTTCACATCAGAAAAAAGGATGGGAGATCTTTACAAATGCAGTTATTCAAAACCTATCAGAATATCGTTCAAATCTGGTATTTTTATTATGGGGAAATTTTGCACGTTCAAAAAAAGAATTAATTGATACCAAAAAGCATTACGTTCTGGAAGCGCCTCATCCCTCCCCTTTCTCTGCCAGAAAAGGATTTTTTGGATGCAATCATTTTAAGAAAACCAATGAAATTTTACAACAGCAAGGACAAAAACCGATTGACTGGCAAATTGAGTAAACCAATCGTCTTATCGATTTTATTTCTCCTTTTATCTTGTTATGGGCAAGCTCAACATAAACTTGTTTTTACCAAAGCTGATACAGTAATTAAGGAAACAGCACTTAAAAACGGCAATGCTGAAGTTTTTGAGAAAGTAAGCAAAAGAATCTCAGCAATCCGCCAAAAAGGTTTTTTTCAGGCAGAGTCCCATATCCGAAACCTATCGAAAGACAGCACTGTCGTTGCCTTAAATTATGGCACCCAATATACTATCAACGCTCGTTTAAAAACGTACATTCAAGATGGAGAGGAATTAAAACAATTGGATTTTCAGAATTATGAACAGTTAGATCAAACCATAGAAAAAAAATTATCAACGTACCGGAACAATGGATTTCCATTTGCTTCAGCCAGATCAACTGTAACTGAAATATCAGACAGTACCGTTTCATTAAAGATTAATCTTAATCGCGGAGCTTTTATAGAAATCGACACTATCATTTTAGATCAACCGGATCCTCCGGTGTCCGTTAGCTTTTTAATGGCTTATCTGGAAATACAAAAAGGCGATGCTTTTAATAATCAAAAAATTCAAACAATACCGGAAAAAATAAGCAAACTGGAGTTTTTAGAATGTGTAAATGGTCCATTTGTTCGTTTTCAGGATAATAAATCAATTATAAGATTAAAGTTAAAATCTAAAGCTTCCAATGCTTTTGATGGCATTATCGGTTTCAGCACGCAAAATAACAATAAACTAGAGTTGACGGGTAATGCCATGATCGATTTAAATAATACATTACGTTCCGGTGAAAATTTATATTTAAACTGGAGAGCTCCGGGAAGGGAAAGCCAGTCGCTAGCGCTAAGAAGCAATTTTCCCTATATCATGCAAACTCCTTTTGGAGTTGAATTGCAATTTGAACTTTATAAGCAGGACAGCAGTTATCTAAACCTGGATTTTAGAGCAGGAATGCAATACAGATTTACTTTTTTTAATGTTGTTTCATTTTTCCTTAAGCATCAATCATCCAATATATTATCACAGAAAACCCCAATCAACAATCAAAACCTGGACTATGTATTCAATGGTTTAGGCGTCTCCTACCAATATGAATCCATTGACAGTAAAATCCTGCCGCATCAGGGCTGGAGATTTAAAGCAGAATTCACCGGGGGACAAAAAAACATTCAGCGAAATGATTCACGAACTGAAGAGTTTTATGACTCTCTAAGTTTACAGTCCAATCAGGCAGAGGTGTTTTTATTGACAGAACGCTATTGGAAACCCTTCCCCCGCTCCGTATTCTTTGTTAAAAATGAAACAAAATACATACAAAACGACCAACCACTGGAAAATCAATTATTTCGACTGGGAGGAATAAAAAATCTCAAAGGGTTTGATGAAGATGCGATGCGCGTAAAAGCGTATAGCTTACTAAATCTTGAATATCGTTTTCTGTTGGAGCAACGTTCATTTCTTTCTGCTTTTTGGAATGGTGCTATTACCCGTGACATCAATAAAACTACAAATTACCCCATGGGCTTTGGAGCAGGAATAGCCTTTCAAACCAAAACAGGGATTTTTCAACTATATTATGCATTAGGTAAAAAAGAAAACAATCCCGTTGATTTTCAGAACTCCAAAATCCATTTCGGTTTTACCAGTCGGTTTTAACCTTTACTCTTTATTCTTCTTACTGATCAGGATGAAGTCTCTTCCGTAAAAACGAAATTAAACCGCTTTACATTAAAATCTGCATAGCATTCGGATTCCCCGTCAATCACCCAGTGTGCCTTTATGCGCCCCGGGATCATCATGTTTTCTGTTTTTTGATAATTATGAAAAGTACCTTCCCATTTTTCAAGTTTTTCCCCTTTATACCGTTCCGTTTCTATTTTTGCAACAGCCCCGTTTGCCTGAAAGTGCACAATATAATAACAATAAAAATGTAAGTAACTCATCTCCAATTTAGCTGTATACTCATCAATCGGTTGCCAGGAAATATATTTACCGGGCAATAAATTTGTGGGCATCCAAAATGACTCTCCCAACCATCGCAAGAGTTCGGCATGGTTTATTTTGTCTCCTTTAAATCGAATAATAGGTATAATTGAAAACAAATAAATTTTCAACTCACCAGAAGCATTAACAAAACTATCAACAGCAGTAAACTTCTTAGTCTTTCCTATCCAGACAAAACCGGGTTTGTTGCAGGTAAAATACTGTTTTCCTTTAATTTTTTCAAATGGTTTATCCAGGCTGGTTCTAAAAAAGCCCTCTTGTTCAAGATCAAGAGAAGAAATTACAGGTTGTCCTTCTTGCAAAGCAAATTGAAAATAACGCTGAACTATTTTAGGTAACTCAGTCAACTTTTCATGAGAAAAATGTGTCTGCTGAAGAGACTGTTGATTTTCATACAACTTTTTTACCTTTTTGTTTCCGGCAAATTGTAACATTTAAGATATCTTTTATTTACATCGAATACCATTAATAAATTTAGTCAAAACAAATACAAGTTTGTAAACTGCAATAATATGGAACTTTTAGTACATTTGTTATAGGTTTTCCAATAACAAAATTGAAATCATAAAACCCAAAAACACATAAATCATGAATAAAAAATTACGCTTCCCTTTTAATAACCGTTCATTAGCTTTATTTCTAATCTTTCCGGCCTTATTTTTCTTCAACACAACTACAGCCAGGGCACAATGTGATATAACAGCTTCTGCTTCCGCAAATGTAGTTTGTTCGGGAGATACTGTAAGCTTATCAGCAGACGGGGTTTGTTATGATCTATTAGCAGTGAGCACTTTTAATAATGGAACCATCGGAACAGGATGGTCTTCTTCAGAAGCTAATCCGGTATTTACAAATCCCTGTGGCCCCGGACCAAACGGTGCACATCTTTGGGTCGGAACAACAAATTCTCAAGTTCGGACACTTGTTTCTGTGGATTATGATGTTTCCATTGGAAATTGCACTATAAACTGGTGGATGCGATATGGTAAAGTTTTATTACAAGGAGATTGCGAAGACCCTGATGAACCTTATGAAGGCGTACATCTGCAATATTCAACAAATAATGGTACCACATGGACAGATTTTCCCGGCCCGGATAAGGACCCGGTAGGCCCGAATGACACAGTCCCGCCATTCAACACAGATACTGCAGGGACAGGGGGTTACTGGGAACCCGATGGAGTTCCACCTAATCCACCAACACAATCAGTATATTACTGGCATGAATATGAAAGCGATGTGCCTGCTGTTGCTTCAACAAGCAGCACACGTTTTCGCTGGGCTCAATTATCCACTTCCGCTCAAGGTTATGACGCTTGGGGAATCGATGAAGTTGAGATCAAATGCTTCACTGATAGCAATTTAGTCGTAAACTGGGATCATGGTCCTACACAATTAAGCCCTCCCTCGGTTACTTTGCCTTCTCAAGGGACAACACCTTACGATACTTGCTTTATAGTTACGGTTTCCGATTCAATTAACAGTGCTACAGACTCAGTTTGTATTACCGTAAACCCCAACCCGGATGCAAGTTTACCAGACACAATCCTTACTGGTAACGACACGTTGGTGTTAGATCCCGGTAGCGGATATGACACTTATTTTTGGAATACAGGCAGCTACAAACAAATACTCAAACTCTACGGCAGTCAAATGAGTACAGGCACCTATAACTATTGGGTAGAAGTAACTAACGCACACGGCTGCCCGGATACCGCCTATAGCACGATAGAATATTCAAGTGTCGGTATTCATAATCATAATTCAGGCAAATGGAATGTCTATCCTAACCCTACGAAAGATATCATTACAATTGAATTATCCAATGTGATTCAAAACAGCAGTGCGGAATTCCGTCTTTTGAGTTCTGATGGCGCTCTTATCCGGCGTTATGAATGGCCTGAACAAGCCAAAGAACACCAGATAAACTTATCCGGGCTAAGCAAAGGTATTTACTGGCTGGAACTTGAATTAGAAAACAAAACGCTTAAAAAGAAACTAATAAAGAGATAGCGCGAACACTGGTTTAAAGTTTTCTGTTATTGCTTGTTTTTTACGGCTTTCACATCCAAAGCATCCCGCAAGCCGTTTCCGACAAGCATAAAAGCCAGAACCATCAACATAATGGCAATGCCGGGCAAAATGGCAAGATATGCCGAGTCTAGAATAATATAGGCATAATGCTCTTTAATCATGGTTCCCCAGGAAGGCATGGGAGGTTGCACTCCTATGCCCAGAAAACTCAGGCCGGCTTCAATAAGTATAGCTGAAGCAAAATTAGCAGCAGAGATTACGATTACTGCCCCCATAACATTAGGAAGGATATGGCGGATAATAATCCGTGAATTCCGAAAACCTAAGGCCTTTCCGGCTTCTACAAACTCTTGTTCGCGCATACTGATGACCTGCCCGCGAACAACACGGGCTACTTCCACCCACATCGTCATGCCTACGGCAACAAAAATCTGCCAGAAACCTTTACCAAGTGCAAAGGTGATTGCTATCACCAACAATAAAGTAGGTATAGACCAGACGACATTAATAAACCAAACAATTAAATCATCGATCCATCCGCGGAAAAATCCGGCAACAGCGCCCAGAGTAATTCCAATCATTAAAGAAATAAAAACGGAAATAAACCCTACGGATAAGCTTACCCGTGTTCCGATCAACAACCGACTTAACAAATCTCTGCCAAAGCGATCCGTACCTAAAAGATACTTTTTATGTTCGATGTGCTCCTTCTTAATTGTATTTTTCAGATCGCTCAAACGAATCGTTTGCTTTTTACCGTCAATTGTCGTAAACGTTACCCTGTCATTATCGACCTGTATCTTTTTGTCCTTATCTACAGGATACACAATATCAACAAAATCGTACGACTCCACAATTCCGTTATTGGGCTTATCACCTGTATACAGTTCAATATTCAGTTTGTCTTTTTGAAAATCCGAGTTGTAAAAAGGTATCTGTTTGTGAAGTCTTTCTTTGCCCCAAACCATAGTTTTCAGAAAACCACCCTGTTCAATATTCCGGTTTTTTCTGATTTTTAGCATGTCCACCTCAAACCCGGGGGACGCTGCCGAAAGTTCCAAGTGTTGATCATTGGCAAAATGAGTCTTATCCGGAGTAAGTAAATACCCTAACACAGCCACCAACACACCAAGTATAATAAAACTAAAGGCTGACATCGCAAGACCATTGCGTTTAAATTTTTGCCAGGCAATCTGGCCAAGCGAGCCGGAATAATCAATTGGCCTTCGAATAAATAATTTTCTGATAAACTGCATTAGCTTAATTTTGCAAGGCCAAAGGTAGAAAAATTCATTTTAAAGCCGCATTACTCCCAATTTTTTTGATCAGACTCATCCTCTTCACAAAAACACCTGATAGTCAAACCGAAACATGTTTTTTTTGAAAATTAGCTCTTTCCTCTGAAAATCAAAATAATGAATGGAGACAATTACCTATGGATTATCTTAAGGCTACACACTTTATCAAATTCAAAAAAAATATCTTTGCAAAAAGGCATTAAATTATGATAACTATAAATGATAACTTCTTAGACCAACTAAATGCAAAAGCCAAAGCTTCCAGCCGTCTGAGAAGCACATTTAATTTTCACAAGGAAGCCAATGACCCAATGCACCGCATGCTCAATGCCATGGAGCCGGGAACCTATGTTCCACCCCACAAACATGAAAACCCGGACAAGCGTGAAGCATTTTGGGTATTGAGAGGCAAAATTGCTTTATTCACTTTTTATGACGACGGAACGGTTAAAAGCGCCACAATTCTCGGGCCTGAAACGGGGAACTATGGTATCGAATTGCCTCCCAAAACCTGGCACAACTTAATTTGCATTGAAAAAAACTCTGTTGCTTATGAAGTAAAAGACGGCCCCTGGGATCCGGATAACGATAAAATCTTTGCTCCCTGGGCTCCAAAGGAAAGTGATAAAGAAGCCGAAAAATATATGGAGCAATTGATTGCGCAATTGCAATAGACACTCCGTATTTAATTTAACTCTGCACGAATTAGAGTCCGTCAATAAAGTAAGTGTTTAGTTCATAATGTTCAAGTTCAAAGCCTGCCCCGCATTTATCGGGGGCTTGCGAAGTATTTAAAACCAAGGAGTCCCGATTGGAACATCGGGATGACTGTTTTAAATACGAGCATAACGCA
>JAIPBW010000091.1 GCA_021738505.1 Bacteroidales bacterium
TGTTCGAGTTCAAAGCCTGCCCCGCATTTATCGGGGGCTTGCGAAGTTTTTTATCATCAGGAGTCCCGATTGAAACATCGGGATGACTGTGATAAAAAACGAGCGTAACGCAGAAATCGGACATTATAGACAGACACTAATTACTGATTTTTGATGGATATTTATGTCAAACTAAAATATGATTGCTAATTCACATTTTACAATAGTATAATCTAAAGTTTTAAAATTATGAAGCAGAAAATTACCTTTTTACTTTTTATGTTATTAATTACAACAATAACATTTGGGCAAAATTCTTCCCAAAAAGAGCAAAGATTATTTCCAGAGAAATTTTCGGAGAAAGATTTATACATTTATGGTCAGGAGAAATACAATATTAAGCAGATTCCTACATCAAAGAATAGCAGAATTAACTTGCAAAACAGCATGCTTAAATCCACTAAAGGTGGCAAGCAAGAACTTGATAGTATAATTTATCGAATATGGGACAAAAATACAAGCCAATGGGTCGCTGAATGGAAAGATGAGTACACCTACGATGCAAACGGCAATATAACTAAGCATATTTTTTATAACTGGAATGCAGTTAACAATCCTTTTGGGCCCGGATCGAAACAAGAATATACATACGACAGCAATGGCAATGAAGTACAATTTATTTATTCTATATGGAATACGGGCACCAGCCAATGGGAATTTGAAAGGAAATATGAATATACATACGACGGCAATGGCAATGAAGTACAATTTATTTATTATAAATGGAATACGAGCACCAGCCAATGGGAATTTGAAAAGAAAAAAGAATATACATACGACGGCAATAGCAATAAATTACAATCTATTTATTATATATGGAATTCGAGCACCAGCCAATGGGTCGTTGGAGCGAAAAATGAATATACATACGATGCCAATGGCAACAGGGTACAATATATTAGTTATAGCTGGGAATCAAACTCAAGCCAATGGATTGCTGTCCAAAAAATAGATTTTACTTATGACACTAATGGCAACGCTATACAATCTATAACCTATATCCGGGATTCGACTAACAGCCAATGGGTCAATAGCTATAAATATGAGAGTACTTACGATACGAATGGAAATAAGACGCAATATTATTTTTATAACTGGAATTCAAGCACAAACCAATGGATTGAAGTTTGGAAATATGATTTCACATACGATGGCAACGGCAACATATCACAACGTATCGAATATAAGATGGACTCAGCTACCTCCCAATGGGTCAGAGATGTAAAATTTGAATACACTTTCGATTCTAACGGAAACAAAACACAATATATCATTTATAATTGGGATTTAAGCAGCAGCCAATGGATCGGGTTTTTTAAAGATGATTACACTTATGATAATAATGGTAACAGAACACAATATTTTCATTTTCAATGGGACACAATCAACAACCAATGGGTCGCTGATTGGAAATTTGAATCAACCTACGACAATGCCTATACATACAGCGATTTAATTTTACCATCTAGTTTTACTTTCAACAATATGTTAACCAGCACTATTAACAAGAAGTGGGATACAAGTACCAGCAATTGGGAAAACAACCATAAACGTACTTATTATTATTCCGATAAATCTACTACCAATGCAAATACCATAGAAACTGAAATAAATAAACTATATCCTAACCCGGTTTCAAAAAACTTAAATTTTAATTTTACAAGCCAACGTAACTCAGCTACTTTTGAGCTGTTTGATACTCAAGGACGTGAGCTGATGTCTGAGAAAATCAGCAATAACGAGCAATTAAACCTTGATTTTTTAAATAGTGGTTTATACCTGTACAATCTTTATATTGACGGAAATAAACATAGCGGAAAACTTATAAAAAAATAACCATCCATAGAGCCCATAACAACCAACGGAAACCAGCTTACTTTCCGATACAGAACCGGCTAAAAATATTACCGAGTATTTCATCGGTACTGATATCGCCTGTGATGCTGCCGATATGGTGCAGTGCAGAACGCAGGTCGATGCTGAGCAGGTCTGATGGAATTCCTTGTTTCATTCCCGATTCAACGCTTTCCATGGCCTGATAAGCCTTTAGTAATGCTTCGTGATGACGGGCACTGGAAACAACTGTGTCGTTTTCCAGCTGATCCTGATCTACAGATTTTAACAGACTATCGGTAATGAGTTTTAAGTTTTCCCTGCGTTTAGCGGAAATGAAGATCGTTTCCATATCTACAAGTTCGCTGAAATGTTTGGGCGAACGTTCCAGCATGTCCGTTTTATTTCCCAGAATAACAAATCGTTTCTGACTTACATCTGTATGGGCTTTAAATTCATCCAGTTCAGATTTTATTTCTTCCAGGGGAGTCCGGGAAGCATCAAAGAGATACATGACGATGGAAGCTTGTTCTATTTTACTATAAGTGCGTTCAACTCCCATACTTTCGACCGTTTCTGATGTCTCACGCAAACCGGCTGTGTCGATAAAGCGAAAGCTGATCCCGTCAATAATAATGCTGTCTTCAATAACATCGCGCGTGGTACCGGGAATTTCGGAAACTATGGCACGCTCTTCATTTAAAAGGGCATTCAGCAAAGTGGATTTGCCGGAGTTGGGCTTACCGATAATCGCTACGGGGATCCCTTTTTTGAGCACATTTCCGGTCTTGAACGAAGCAATTAGTTTATGAGTTTCGGTTTTGATCTCTTCAATTAGCTGTAAAAATTTATCTCTGTCGGCGAATTCCACATCCTCTTCACTAAAATCCAATTCCAGTTCGATTAGTGACGTAAAATCCAGCAATTGCGTACGTAGGTTTTTCATCGTTTGAGAGTAGCCACCGCGCATTTGCTGCATCGCCAGTTGATGTTGCGATTGCGACTGAGAGGCAATAAGATCACCAACAGCTTCAGCCTGCGCCAAATCCATTTTTCCATTCATAAATGCCCGCATGGTATATTCTCCGGGCTCGGCCAGGCGTATCCCTTTGGCAAGCAACAATTCTATAATTCGTTGCTGGATATAGACCGATCCGTGGCAGGAAATCTCAGCTACATCTTCACCGGTGTAGGAGTGGGGTTGTCGGAAAACAGAAAGCATCACTTCGTCAATAACTTCTTTATCCTTACAAATACGTCCGAAGTGCAGGGTTTGTCCATTGACTTCCGTTATTTTTTTGTTTTTTGTGGCGGGACAAAATACCTCTTCCAGCACAGGAAAAGTCTGTGGCCCGCTGATGCGGATTACCGCAATAGCTGCGGAGCCTCCGGCTGTAGCCAGAGCACAGATAGTGTCGTTACGTTGTGTGTAGTGTAATGCTTCCATTGGTCTTTACTTTTAAAATGCAAAGGTAATTGTTATTTTTTTCGTAATTTTGAGCAATCAACAGAACAAAATAAAAGATTATGAGCATACTTGTCAATAAAGATTCAAAAGTTGTCGTACAAGGATTTACAGGCAGCGAAGGTAGTTTTCATGCAGAGCAGATGATCGAATACGGAACAAATGTCGTTGGTGGTGTTACGCCGGGGAAGGGCGGGCAGACGCATCTCAGCCGCCCTGTTTTTAATACGGTTAAAGATGCCGTAAAAGACACCGGTGCTAATGTTTCCGTAATTTTTGTTCCCCCTGCTTTTGGTGCGGATGCCATTATGGAAGCTGCTGCTGCGGGGATAGAGGTGATTGTTTGTATCACCGAAGGTATTCCTGTGAATGATATGGTTAAGGTAAAAGAATATCTTGCCGGCAAGGATGTCCACCTGATCGGTCCGAATTGTCCCGGCATCATTACTCCCGATGAAGCAAAAGTTGGTATTATGCCCGGTTTTATTCATGAAAAAGGAACGATTGGCATCGTTTCACGTTCCGGCACCTTGACTTATGAGGCTGTAGACCAGTTAACAAAAGCAGGGCTGGGGCAGTCCACAGCCATCGGTATCGGAGGAGATCCTATTCCGGGAACTTCGACACAGCAGGCCGTAGAACTGTTTATGGAAGATCCGGAAACAGAAGGTATTGTGGTGATCGGTGAAATCGGAGGTAATATGGAAGCAGATGCCGCAGAGTGGATCAAAGAGCATGGAACGAAACCTGTCGTTGGTTTTGTGGCCGGAGCTACAGCGCCTAAAGGACGAACGATGGGACACGCAGGTGCTATCGTAGGAGGGAAGGCCGATACCGCTGAAGCCAAAAAAGAGATTATGAAAAAAGCCGGCATCCATGTAGCGGATTCACCGGCTGATATTGGTAGTATCATGAAGAAGGCTTTGTCATAATAAAGTGCTTTCCAGGAAAACAAAAAAAGCCAGGTCAGTAATGTCCTGGCTTTGATACTTTAACTTACACATCAATAAATAGCTCGTCCATAGATCTGCGAACTTTTTTCGCATGCTGATATTCGTCCTCTGTGGAACGATAACCTAAGGCGACAGTCACGACAGTTTTCAGGCCTTTCTCTTTCATGCCCAGAATTTCATCATACTGGTTTTCGTCAAAACCTTCGATGGGGCAGGTATCAATTTTCATCTCAGCAGCTGCCATCATCAAAGTTCCCAATACAAGATAGGTCTGCCGTGCAGCCCAGGCATCTTTATCCGGTCGGCTGTTGATATACCCTTTCATCATCTGGCTATAATCCTGTAGCATTTCAACCTTAAGATTACGCTCCTGAGCAATAAACTCAATGAAATCATCCACATGGTTGTCACTAATATTCGCATAATGACCAAAAACCAATAGGTGAGAGGCATCTGTTATCTGAGGCTGGCCAAAAGATACTTTTTGCAATTCCTCCCTGATTTCAGGGTCTTTCACATTGAGAACCTTATAAAACTGCAATCCAAAAGATGTGGCTGTAAGCTGAATGACATCCTGCAATTTCTTAAAGTCTGTTTCACTGACTTTCTTGTCTTTATCAAATTTCTTGGTAGCGTAACGCCATTTCAAATTTTCAATAATATTCATAAACATATAGTTTTTTGTTAATTTCAGAACATTAAACAAAACAAAGCTATTTTTGATTGAAAAGATGAGTGGAAATTGCCTTGATTTGTATCAATGTGTCATTTTGCTTGAACTTTAGCTAAATCCTCATCTAAGAAAAGAAGTCACTCTTCAAAAGATATGCGAAAAAAGGGAGCTGAATTTAACCGATCTTTAATGTGTTATAATCTGATGAAAGGAGGGAAGTGGCCTCTGAGAACACAAAACAACTAAATGCAAAAAAAAGGCTGAACTCTAAAAGAATTCAGCCTTTTTAACATCATCTATGTTTTAGTTAGCGAATGCTTTTCAGGTATTTATACAAGTCGCTCTTTTCTGACAAAATAACTGTTGTGGAAGTGTCGAACGTTTTCCTGTATGTTTCCATCGTTTTCGTAAACTGATATAGTTCTCTGGATTGGCTGTTTCTGTTGTAAGCTTTGGCATAAATATCTGCGGCTTGTGCATCAGCTTTTCCGCGGATTTTTTCTGCTTCTTTAAAGGCTTCGGATTGTATTTGATTCAATTCGCGCTCTTTCTTACCATTAATACGAGAGGCTTCTCCCTGACCTTCAGAACGGAACTTATCCGCAATACGGAAACGTTCGCTACGCATACGTTCGTATACCCTTTTTCTGACATCCTCAACGTAATTAATTCGTTTAAACCGGAAATCAAGGATTTCAATTCCTAAATCTTTAGCTGTTTTATTGGCTTCTCTGACGATTGCACTTTGGATTTGCTCTCGTCCTACAGTAATACTTGACAGGGAATCATCAATTAGTTTGCTTATTTTCCCGGTTTGAACGGCCTGTCTGTTTGTATTCCGTACAAGTTCTTTCAACACATTACCGGCTACTTTATCCCGGCTTTCACCATCCAGCAAGTCATCAAGCCTGGATTGGGCTCCACGTTCATTTGTCAAACGTTTGTAAAACTGAAGGGGATCTGTAATTTGCCAGCGTGCATAAGTATCGATAAAAATAAACTTTTTCTGTTTTGTCGGAACCTGGTTAGGATCGCCATCCCATTCCAGATATCGTTTATCAAAAAATCTTGCTTTTTGAATAAAAGGAGCTTTAAATTTCAAGCCCGGTGTTGTTTTTGCATCTCCAACGGGACGTCCGAATTGTGTAATGACCACCTGTTCGGTTTCATCTACAATAAACGCACTGTCTGCTAAAACAATAAGTCCTATGACGGCTGCTATGATGATTGTTATTATTTTATTCTTCTTACTCATAATTCTATTTTTAAGTGTTTACAAAGATTTTGACTTATCTTTTCATGTTAAGTAATGGCAGGATTTCATTTTTGTTATCACCGGGAGTGATAATACGATCACCCAATTGCGGTAAAACCTCCTGCATTGTTTCGAGATAAATACGCTGTTTGGTAACCTTGGGAGCCTGCGCATATTCTTTGTATAAGGCATTAAACCGTGCAACTTCACCCTGGGAATTGTTTACACGCTTGGTTGCATAACCTTCAGCTTTTTGAATAGTCTCTTCTGCCTGACCCCGGGCTTTGGGAATAACTTTGTTGTATTCCGATTTAGCCTGGTTGATCATAGTTTCTTTTTCCTGCTGCGCTTCATTTACTGCATTAAAAGCCTGTTTTACCTCATCAGGAGGGTTTACATCCTGCAAAACAACCTGAATAATCTGAACGCCTAAGGAGTATTCGCGTGCTGTTTTCTGCATTAATTCTTTTACTTTACTTGCTACCTCGGCACGGCCAACTGTTAAGACTTCATTTACCGTGCGATCACCTACAATCTGACGTGTAATAGCTTCAGAAATTGCATGCAGTGTATTTTCCGGATTGCGGACTTTAAACAGGTAATTATACGGTTTATCTATACGATATTGTACAACCCATTCTACTTTTGCCAGGTTCAGGTCACCGGTAAGCATCAGGGATTCATCCTCTGTTGTCCCGCTGCGGCCATAAGTCGTTCTTACATCCGCTTTTTCTGTGCGGAAACCGAATTCCTGCTTTTTCTGACGTTCCACCGGAACTTTATAGACCTTTTCAAAAAAGGGAATTTTGACATTCAGTCCGGAACTTTCATTCCTAACGTGTTTGCCCAGACGTGTAACTACGCCCACTTCCTCTGTCTGTACCTGGTAAAACGAACCAAAACCGACAATAATCGCCAATACTACAAGGATGATTTTTTTGTAATGTTTTTTTACCAGACCTTCAATGTCGTCTAATGTAAAATCTTTGTTCTCTGCCATAATTTTTATGTTATTTTATTGTTTTGCTGCTAATTAATCGTTTGTTATTTGTTTTTTTCAATTCTTCTTTATCCTTATCAGGATTATGTTTTACAAAATTAATCTGTTAAAATACAACTATTTTGATGGTTAGTCAATAATACAAAAAATATTTTGTTTTGTTAAAACTATTTTCATTTTTATAACAACTGTAATCGAAGCGCTTCCGGATAATAAGAAATTAAAACTATCCGGAAGATATCTTTATAGCTTCATCTTTCGGTTATTTGTCTTCACATATATATATGTTCGTTAAAACTTGAACGAAAACTTTTCATTGTGGAAACCTGTCTATAAAACTTTTCAAAATTCCTTTTGTTTGGCTTTCATGAATAATCGCTAATTTTGCGATGCAAATATAAAAATATGACAACAGACGAAAAACTGGCGCAAGCAGAAATGAAAGCCCATGGCAAACCTCTGCAAAAAATGTTTAACCAGGTTCCGGAAAAGTATGATTTGTTAAACCGGATCATGACCTTAGGTATGGATGAGCCCTGGAGGAAAAAAGCTGTACGGTATATTAAGTCTGAAAACCCGGAAAGAGTAATGGACCTGGGCACCGGAACAGGGGATATGGCCGTACGTATGGCCGCAGAGATTCCGGAATGTGAAGTAACAGGTTATGATTTTAGCGCCCCGATGCTGGAAGGGGCCAAAGAGAAAGCTAAAAAACAAAATGTTGACAATGTCAAATTTATCGAAGGAGATGCAGCCGAAATGCCCTTTGAAACCGGTTATTTTGATGCTGTGGGAATTTCGTTTGCATTCCGCAATATGACGTTTAAAAATAAAAATACAAGCTATTATCTGAAGGAAATCTTGCGCGTTTTAAAGCCGGGAGGGAAGTTAGTCGCCGTAGAAAGTAGTCAGCCTAAGAGTAAATTTGTACGGTTTTTCTTTCACCTTTATCTGAAATATATTATTGCTGCGATAGGAAGCCGTATTGGCACCAACAAAGGCGCTTACCATTATCTGGCATATTCTGCCAAAGAATTTTATACAACGGAGGAATTAACCCGGTTGTTACAGGACCATGGATTTGGCGAGGTAAAACATCATCAAATGTTTTTGGGAGCAGCCGCAATTACTATTGCGCAAAAACCCAGTTAATAACTTAAAACCAATGAATAACGTATAATCAAAATTATAGTAATGCGAATTCCTCAGGCATATTACCAACAACCATCTGTTTTGGAAATAGCAAAGGACTTAATAGGGAAGAAGCTGTTCAGCAACAAAGGAGGAGAGCTTACAAGTGGCATAATCACTGAAACAGAAGCTTATGCCGGGGTCACTGACCGGGGAAGCCATGCATACGGAGGACGCAGAACAAAGCGCACAGAAACCATGTATTTACCCGGAGGCCATGCATATGTATATTTATGCTATGGCATTCATGCACTTTTTAATGTAGTAACCGGTCCTGCAGATGATCCGCTGGCCGTGCTTATCCGTGCCGTAAAACCTGCCGACGGCCTGGATATCATTCAGGCACGCAGAAAAAGCAAAGGGAAAAATTTGAGTAACGGACCGGGGAAGCTAACGCAAGCACTGGGGATTACAACAGAAACGAACGGTATATTATTGACTAATGATCAGATATGGTTGGAAGAATATATGAATATCCCCGAAAAGCACATCCAGTCCGGTCCACGCATTGGTATAGATTATGCAGGTGCTGATGCTCAATTGCCATATCGGTTTTGGGTAAATGATCTCCCAAAAATAAACCCACGCTAACCACCAAACAATCAACACAATAAAAAAATAAACAAAACATAATGAAACCATTACGCAATCCTTACGCAGATCTTGAAAATTACAATTGCTTTGGCTGTTCACCGGATAATCCAATCGGATTGAATCTGCAGTTTTACGAAGATGAAGACCATATTATAGCCACATGGAAACCAGATCATAATCTGGAAGGCTTTTTTAATGTATTGCACGGCGGAATTCAGGCTACCATACTGGATGAAATAGCCAGTTGGGTCGTTTTTGTGAAATTAGGTACAGCCGGTATGACATCAACCATGAATGTGAAATATAAACGTCCGGTCAATATTGAGTCCGGAGAAATTACCATTCGTGGCAAACTGATCGAAATGAAACGCAATATTGCTGTGATAAAATCAGAGATATTCGATTCAAACGGAAATTTATGTTCGTATGCCGATGTGCAATATTTTACATTTTCGACTGAAAAAGCCAAAGAAAAAATGCATTATCCCGGCTTAGAAAAATTTAAAGACACCGAGTAGATTTTACAAAACCCATAAACATAATCTATTTTTTTCCGTTTTTCCGTTTAAGGAATTAATGTGTTTTATTGCATATTTTATGATTTCTTGGAATTTCTTGTTTTTGAGCAATAGAAAACAAAAGTAATATAATTAGTATTATGTTAAATAGAATAATTTTGTACATATAACTGCCTAATTCCATTCTACCCACATATCCCCTTTATTAATACAATGAAAAAAATGTATCCTTTGATGCCTATTATTTAATTTTTCATGATCCAAACCTGGCTATAAA